>NZ_AUBP01000007.1 GCF_000429305.1 Desulfovibrio inopinatus DSM 10711 | reverse complement strand
TCTCTCGCTCATTCAAGGAATAAACGCTTTATTTCTTATTGCGGACAAGGGATACGACACGCAAAAAATTGTTGATGAAGCATTAAGAAGAAATATGACACCTGTTATTCCTCCGAGGAGAAACCGTAAAGAACAGCGAAAGTATGATAAGTATATTTATAAGTTACGTCATCTTGTTGAAAACGCATTTTTATACATCAAGCAATGGAGAGGGATAGCTACACGTTACGCAAAAATGACAACTTCATTTCTCGCGGCTGTTCAGATTCGCTGTCTCTTTTGGTGGCTAACAATCTCGTGACGACACTGCCTAGAGAGTCACTCCCAAAACATGTACGCTATGATAAACGGCGCTGTGCATTTGCCGATTTTTTATACACACCGCGTTTACAATACGACCGAGACAGGTCTGATATCCCCTCCGCTGGCGATACGATTTTCCATTGAATATTCGGTCAATAAACCTTGAATAAGTTTCGCCAAATCGTCCACTCCGAACAGATCGACGGGTTCCCACTGTGCACGCGAATGATGTGGAGAATATCCGGTGAACTGAAGCCCAAGTTCACAACTCCCGCTTGAGGAGCGGAATTCGTTGTTCACCCGAGCCGACATGAAAAACGGCGATTGAGCCAAATCACCAAAGTCGAGCTGAATAAGAACCTCTTGCCCTGGGCGCAACCATGTTCTCTGTTCATCAAGGAGTTGTGCTGGCAATCTGAGCCGAACCCCTCCCGAGGACAAATTGCAGAGAAGTGTCTTGGATTCAGGCGTTCCGGGATCTGTCAAAAGCACCGGAATACGTTCCATAGCTTTCCCGTGAAGCGTAGCGATATCCTTCACGCCCCAAATACATACGCCGGGCATATGCTCATATTGTGGTGTTATACGCACATTGATACGCCGCTCCCCCTGCTCAAGCCGATCCGGAAATCCGAGAAGTAGCCTGTCCGCGGAGATGGGTTCTAAAGCGGTGCAAGCACAACCATACAGCTTACGGTTCTCCGCTTTGCCTAACGAAAAATAACAATCAAGCAGTGTTTTTTCCGGTGTCACGGCATGCCACGGATCGGAAAAGGTACCTTGCGGTGCAAGGACGAACGCATCATTCTCCACAGCACAAAGAGTGCAATCCATTTTTTGAAGATCACCGCCAACGCTCTTGAGACGCACATCGAACGTCACACCTTGACGCAATGCTTCTTGAAATGTGGTGCGGATATGAGACGTCGCCATTTCGTGTTTCGCACCGTGTCCAAAAACCACTTGGTACACCCGCTTGAACATACAGCAACTCCTTTCCTTCGCCGTGTTTGCCGCTGCCACGGGTTTGGAAGCGGCGCGCAGTTTCTTCACAGAGCACTCAAGGCACTGCGCAATGTATCCACTCGAGATGAGGCCATCACCATGGAGTGCGTCTGCATGCATCAAAGCAATAAACGAACCAATTTTGAAAACCGTTCATTTTTTTCCGCTTTGGAATGCGCGCTCGCATTCGTTTCGAATACCGAATGTATACGTTCCGAAGAGGCCACTTCATGTATAATAATGCAGAAGATGGCTTATGACGAGAGAAGGCGCCGTTTCAGATTCTTAAGAAAAAAAATTGATATGGCATCTTTTCATTGATTGCGTTGTGACATGCTGGTCCGTATACTTACGTCATGGGAAAATTTTCATCCGCTTTTTTTGCCGGCCTTACTGTTATTGCTTCCTTATTGATTTCTCTGGTCGTGTTCGATGGATTGTTCCGTGTTTATGAAACATGGTACATTAAACCGAAAGAAGAGCCTCAAGCTGGTTTCGCGCGCTTGGACGACCTCAATTATAACGAAGACAATGTTTCCGTTGTGCGGCCCGCCGATCAGTTGCGCATCCTCTACTTCGGCGATTCTTTTGCATTCGGTATTACCACGCCGCCTTTCACCCCGGCGGGACAAACGCAATCCCTGCTTCAAAACGTATCAAAAACTGCTGATACCACGGCTGCCCAGATCATTAACCTGGGTGAGCCCACGGTATCGTTTGCGCAATATGATGAAAGCCTCAAACATTGGACGAGCAAACTTGAATGGGACGGGGCCGTCTTCTCCATTTATACAGGCAATGACACCCTTGACCCGGTTTCAGGCATCATTCCGGACAACGCCCCCCGCAATTTTTTCATGCGAGACCAACCCGCCAACATCAAGACCGGCGCCAAACGCCTGCAAGGCGTCGAGGCATATTTTCCTTTCCGTATGTTTGATTTTGTGCGTTTTCTGTACACCAGAGCAAAGGAAGGCAATGTGCTTCTCGGCAACCGACCTGCAGGATACAATTTACTTGCTTCCGAAAAACCTGATCCACTTTTCAATGCTATTCTCGCCGACGAAGCGCGGGCAATGAGTCCTGCGTATCAACCCCAACTCATTCCCTCGTTTGTCGATCTCATTCATTTTGCTCAGGATGTTGGGACGCTAGGCAAAACCAAGGATGTTGTTGTTCTTCTCGCGCCGTCGAGACTCATGCTTTCTCCGACTCTTGCTGCGCAAGCCGCAACCCAGGCCGGTATTTCCGACTTGGACCCGGAACTGCCGCTGTATCTTATCTGGAAAACTTTTGCTGTCGTGGTTCCACATATTCCGGTGCTCAATCTCAAACCGGACTTCGAACAAGCGCAACACGCAGGGGCATCTCTTTTTTATCCCAAGGATATTCACCCTACTATTGAAGGGAATACCGTCATTGCGCATCGCCTTGCTGATTATATTGCAAACGCTTGGCTGCACACGCCACTGGCACCTGTTCAAACCGGTCCCGCCCCAGCAGAGACCCCGCAACGTTTGGCCGTTTTCCAAACCGTCATCGCCCCCCTCATCTCCCCCTCCTCACAATCTGACGTTTCCATGTAACCAAACACAGTCCCAAGTAGGAAAGACCTATCAAACTCTTAGCATTGAGAGTATTCGTCTGCTGCGCCCGAGAGACGTAGTATCTTTCCAACTCCGACCCCAATTGCACGTATGAATAAACTCTACTCCGCACTTTCGGGTGCGTGTATTATGCTTGTGTCGTTTGTTGTCTGCCTGGCCGTTTGCGATGGGCTTTTTCGCATCTATGAAGCGGCTTTCTTACGGGTGGACGACAAATCTCGAAACGGTATGGCCTGCTTGGATACACTCAATTATAATGAGCAAAACATTCCGTTGAAACGTCCAAACGGCGAGAAAAGAATCTTGTATTTTGGCGATTCGTTTGCATTTGGCATCACGACGTCACAGCTGACACCGGCTGCACAAACACAAGACTTGCTCAACCACGAACATTCTAGACCGAACACACAGTCCGTTCGTATAGTCAACCTTGGGGAACCCATGGTGTCCTTTGCCCAATATGACAAAAGCCAGGAGCATTGGACCAATGAGTTAGAATGGGATGGGGCGATATTCTCTATTTATACGGGCAACGATACGATCGACCCAGTTTCAGATATGATTCCCCAAAACGCTCCGCTCAATTTTGCCATGCGCAATCTGCCGGCCAACATCAAAACCAATATCAAACGGGTAGAAGGAGTTGTATCACGCTATCCCGTACGTATGTTTGATTTTATTGAATACTATTACGATGAGCTGACACAGGGGAAGTTCCTTCCCGGCGTTTCGCGCATTGGCTACAATCGCCTGGCAGCATCGAAACCTGATGCAGTGTTCAACTCGGTCTTAGCTAACGAAGCACTTGCCATGAGTCCGCAACATCAAAGCGAACTTGGTCTGGCCTTTGCTGAACTCGTCATCTTTGCCCGTCATCTGAATCAACTTGCCAAAACGAAAAAGATCGTTGTCGTGTTAGCCCCTTCGCGACTCATGTTGTCGTCACAGCTTGTCGCCAAAGCGGCAAAGACGCTTGGAGACTCCGCACTTGATCCGGAACTGCCGCTGTATCTTATTTGGAAAACGTTTTCTCGCGTTGCGCCAAACGTGCCGGTCATCAACCTGAAACCCGATTTCGAGCAAGCCCAACGATACCATCTTCAGCTCTTCTACCCCCAGGACATTCACCCAACGGTTGAAGGCAATACTGTCATAGCAAAACGGCTTGCCGCCTATATCAAAAGTGCCTGGTTTCGGAACCGACCTGACGAAATCAACATTGTTTCGGGGCCGGCTCCTCGTGAAACCAAGCAACGTTTAGCGTTATTCACGACATGCGTTGCGCCATATATCGAACCGGAGCATTTTCCAGCGCCATGCTGGCTGCTCGAGCATCACTTACTCCTCTTCGATCACAACAGAATTGATAGCAGATACGGACCCCGCGATAGCGGCGGTGGTGTTACCATAGATTTCACTTCCATCATGACTCGTTTTGCTCCATTCCGTCTTGAGGGACGTGATGGCAGCCCGCGGTTCAAGCGTTCCCGGGCTGCCGGTTGTGACACCATTGATGCCAAACCATTCTTCATCCCAATAGCCGCCAGCAAAAGCACCACCTTGATAGGCATTGTTCGGGCCGGGATCATGTAAAGAAGGATTGCCAGCCTTCCACCATTCATCCACCCAATCGAAAATCATACCGCCGCAGGAGACTTGTGTCGACGAGTCGGCATTGGCGGCCATGCCCTGCCATTGCGTCACGAGGAAATCACCTTGCGCCTGAGCATTATTGGGCAATAAAATAATATCGGTGGATTCGCCCCCGGGATTTTGCCGCGTGGAGGCGGGAGTACCATATTCTGTGATGATCAGCGGTTTGACGTCCGAAGCTGTCAGTTGGCCATACTGAGTAAATATGTTGTTTCCGGTTCCACCCCAATCCGGTCCACGATACACATTGAGTCCCCAACACATGATGTGGGGAATCTTGCCGATCCCGGCTTTCAAGGTATCGTTTCCGTCATCGACCATGGCAACGATGGTCAGTTTGTCCGGAGCATTGGTTCGCACGGCGGCAGCGATTTTATCCATATTAGCCCAAAAATCGGGAGAATCGATCGAACCACCGGAATTGAGCTCATTTCCAATGGAAAATCCCATGACCGCTGGATAATTTTTCAAGTTCTGCGCCATTGTCGTGTAGTCGTTCACATAGCCGGCAACGGCGGAAGCGTTTAACATATCGCCGGCATTGATAAACGACGTCATGATGACATAAATCGGCCTGTCACCTCCATTATAGAGGGCATTAAGGAAATCGCCATAATTGGCACTATTGGCCGGTGAACCGGCATACAACCGAATGCAGTTGACCCCCATATCCCGCATAGCCGGGATGTCACGATTGAAGAATGCAGCCTGATTCGGAGTAAAATAATCTCCGTACGGAGAGTTGTCGGGTACGGCACCGATCGGCACGGGTGCATAATCGACCCCTTTCATAAAAAATGGCGTCCCATTTTTCAGGACCTTATAACCGTTCGTTGTCCAGGTCGTAGTTTGTCCCAGCACGGCTGTGGGGAGCATCGTTGCGGCGAACAGTGCAAGAAAAAAAAAGCTCCTCACCAAGCGTGTTCCTTTCATACTGACTTCCATCTCGCTCTCCTTGTTTGCTGCGCGCATGATATACTGTACTATCCTGTCTACCATAGAATCACGACCATGGCGAGGGGATTTCACTATTCCTGGTTACCCATCGTGTTTTGCCATGCTCATTAAAAGCGTCGTGTTGCCTTGATATATAAGGAGTTTCGAGAATCATCATGCAAACTTTCGCCCAGACACAGGAGGCACGTTATGCAATCCGTCCGGCTGGCAAATGCCTGGTTGGCGCTTCGCACAAACTTTTGGTTTGTGCCCATCCTCACGGTGATGGCTGCGCTGGTCGCCTCCATTGTCTTTCCAGAAATTGACCGTTTTATTGGGGACAATATATTACGCGATCTCCGTTTCCTTTCGACCGCCGAGGCCAATAGTGCCCAAACCATATTAAGCACCATTGCCGGTTCTCTTATCACCATTGCCGGGGTGACGTTTTCCATTACCGTGGTGGGCCTGACTCTGACGACATCCCAATTTGGGCCTCGATTGCTCAACACATTCATGCGGGATACTGTCAATCAGTTCGTTCTTGGATATTACCTCGCTACAGCCTCGTACTGCCTCATTATTTTGCAGACCATTCGAGAGGACTTCATCCCGAATGTATCGATTGCCCTGGCAATTATCTTTGCCATCATGAGCTTCTTCATTTTAATTTATTTTATTCACCACATCGCCTCCATGATCAAAGTGGATGTCGTCATTGCCCAAGTAGATGACAACCTGAAGCACACCATTTCCTCAATGTTTCCGGAAGAAGCTCCACGAGGGCAACCCGGGCGATCGGTTTCGGACGACCTCCCAGAGCATTTTGAGCGAGACGCCATTGCATTATCGACACAGAAAACGGGCTACCTTCAAGGGATGGATATCGAATCTTTGCTTTGGCTTGCGACGGAACAGGATATCGTTCTCTCCTTCGTGGATAAACCGGGCAGCTACATTGTGGGAGGCAGCACGATCGCATTTGCCTGGCCACCACAAACTGCCATGGCCAATGCCAAAGATATTGAAGCCGGAATCGATAGAGCTGTGATTGTCGGCTATGAACGAACCCCCACGCAGGATATGGAGTATTGTATCGATCAGCTCGTTGAAATCGCCTTGCGCGCCTTTTCACCCGGCATCAATGATCTCTTTACAGGTCTGTCCTGCATCGATCGCCTTGGTGGAGACTTGAGCCTTCTGGCAACACGCCAATTTCCGGAAAACGAGCGACGCGACAGCGACGGCAACATTCGACTCGTCTGGTCGGCCTCTCGCTTCGAAGGTTTTTTAGACGCAGCCTTCAACTCCATTCGACAAAATGCCGCACAAAATGTGGCGGTCTATGTGCGATTGCTTGAAGCTCTCCGTACGATTGCCAATCATCTTCGGCGTCCCGAAGATGCACTCGCGGTAAAAAAACATGTGGTCATGGTGGAACGTATGGCCCAACAGCACATCATTGAGCCCCACGATCTAGAAGATATCCAGGAACGAAAACAATGGGCTGTTACAAGCCTCAATCGTTTTTGATTCACATCGAATTCGGAGCGGAACAATCCGAAACAACGGTCGGCGAGGTCAAAGAAACACCAAGGCGACGATCATCTTGAGAATGCACGACTGAGGACGGAATAAAGGCCCAATCCGTCGTGATGTTCAGGGTCACAGCCGGCGTGTTGGATGGTGACAGCGGAAGGCATACCCGATGAAAGTTTTCATCGGTCAGAATCATGGTACGAAATGTTCGGTCAGCAGAAAACGTCACCGTAACCGTCTGATTTGGCGCATATGTCACAGGCGCTTTGGCAAAAAATACGATCGCATTACCTGTGCGTTTAAGACGCATACTTGCATTGTCCATGGTCCAATATACTGGAGGAGATGTTGATGATGGCGGGAGGTAGACGCCACGAAAGGCAGGAGGAGGAGAAACAAAGACGATCGCCAAAACCACAAGACCTAAAGTTGCCACAACAACGGCACGGATGGTTTTCGGGCTGGCAACAGGACTTTCGGATGAGGCCGTTGCCGCCACAGTCCAAAAAATCAGTGCGTTCGATGCCAGTATTAATGAATGCGTTACAAGACTCATGAGAAGGACAGCGGCCATACCTACGGCCGCCCCATATTCGAACTCGTGACCAGTACGCAGGCCTGTTCGAATAATACAGAAGCAGGTCACAAAAAAAATCAGTGCGACCGGTATTCCCTGCTCGACGGCAAGCTGAAGAGCGTAGTTATGCACATTTTCATGCCGACTATTCACAGCAACGCTATCGACAGACTTGCCATAAAATGCCCCGGCACCAATCCCGCATACGGGATATTCGGCGATATTGCGACAAGCCGTTCCCCAGAGCGTGAATCGCTCCGCCATGCTTTGACCGGGGACGCGGTCTTCTTCTGTCGGAGCCACCAGGCCAGTCATGACAACGGCCTCCCGAATACGAGAACGTAATTCAGCAACAACAGGAACGGTGTTTCCAAACGTGGAGAAGATGAAGACACAAACGATGATACCAAGGACAGCGCCGGCAGGATAGAAAACTCGCCGACGCAACCGAGACGTCCGTCCTCCAAGCAAGCAAGCTGGAAAAAGTGCTGCCAACCATGCTCCCCGCGATTGTGAGACAAGAAGAACCAATGCAAGCACGGCACTGACACTCCACGAAACACACCGACGGGAAGCACTGGTATGCAAAGCAAAAACAAACAACAGGGCGAGCACCGCTTGCGCCAGGGAATGGACGTCGCGAAAGGGTAAAAAAGGACCGGGGATTGGTTCAGGCGTGCCCCAAATAAGCTGCAATGTTGGCCCGATAATGACCGCCAAAGCCAACACCCATAACACAAAGCGCGGCACGACTGGTTCGGAAACCGGTTTAAGATCAAACAGCATAATGTACAGCATGGGGCCAACAAGAAAGAAAAACGCGGCCAAAAACCTGTACAGTGGATCTAATTGGCCAAAAATAGGAACGAAATGAATGCGATACAGAACATGCTGCCATGGAATGTTTCGCGCAATATGATAAACAGCCCCGACTCCCCCCCAGGAAAGCACCGTGGTCCATAACACCGGGGTAGAAAGTGGCGCATGCCGCCACAAACCTCGACGAAGAAACCAGCCAAAGAAAATGGCAACAAACGCAACTTCGGCAAATCCGACAGGAAGTACCCGAAGCGTTTCCAGCCCAACCAGCGGGAGAAGGAGTATTAGAAATCCCAATACAGCACGACGGGGCGCGATGACCGTTCCGACAACAGCTCCACTTCCAACAGTCAGAATCGGCCAATGTTGAAAGAATCCTGGATCAAGCCGGTACGACATCGCAACGATTATTCCCCCAAGCACCGCAAAAACACACCGCGGCCCAAGGTGAAACAGCATGACACTGAGGCGAGAAGCTACAAATAAGCACGTATTATAGAAAGAAGACATCAGCTTTGATTATAGGGTAATAAAGAAGTGTCTACGCGTTCTTGAGAGCGACGTAAATAGTTTTAATAACTCCATTTTGATGTAGTACTTTATTCCGGAGAAATGGCAAAAAAGTTCAGAGCAGGGAAGACACGAGCCTTTTGCGAAGGGTACGGTCGGAATGAACGCCGTATATCGACCTTTTTTCGTGCCTTTCAACAAACAATGCACTGCTTATGTCGAAGATGGCAGCGCATTTTTAATGCTCACCAGACGTACAGAAGAGTTTCTCGCTCTGGATGATCAGAGTCCGTCTTCTTTCTTCCCCAGAGTGAGCAACGTACTCTACCCAAGAGGGTACAATCGATGAAAGTTCTCTTTCCTACACCGTTATTGCGCGGTCAATGCTTCGATTTCGGACAGTATCTTGTCTGGGTTGTGATCATACAATCTGGCCAGGATCGGTTCGATCGTGTGTTTAATATCCCTCCACGGTGGAGGTGTTGGGATAGCAGGGAGTCTCAGCTCGCTCAGCTCAAACCGCGGGACTGCCATGCTTTGATCAATGCAATCGGAAGCATTTTCAAAGATTGCACCGGTGACGCTCCGTCGCTCCATTTCCATGACATTAAGCCCACGAGCGAATCCAAGGACACATGACGTTGGTTGGTTTGTATTGGCATCATCGATGGTGTTGTTGATTTCATCAACCATGCGGCAAAGCGCTGCATAATGTGGGGGGACGACAATGCGCCTTTTGTCATGTTCATCATGATGCGCTGTACCGTCATTGTAATCACGAATATCTTCACGAAGTGCATCGTAAACGTGTTCCACAGATTTGATGTACCGGCCGCGTTTGGACATGGACCAAGGCGGTGCAAAATGAAAAATATGGTTTTCGTCAACGGGAATAACATGCAACTCCCGTGAATCGAAATGTATAGCCGAAGAGAGCGCCTCGATAGCGGCAGTATCATGAAGTAATAATCGGGACAATGTACGCCATTTTGCATCAATATGGACGGCTTTGAGCCGAAGTGTATCGGCTTTTTTCATCAACACCTTTCTATGTAAATCGATTTCGCGCCGGCGTTCGAAGAACGTTTCAGCCATTTCGGTCAGTGCTTCGTTGGCTAAATTTTCAGTGAATTCCATGCCCGATGTCTCCTTGCTTGGACAGGCGTTGCGGGTACAACCGAACGTTGCCTCGGCCTAAGGATTAGGACGAGGAGTCAGAATTGGCAAGCGATTCCGAACGGCTTAGCCCACGGGGAGACCGGGTTCTGTTTTCCAGGAATAGAGTGGGGTGGTGAGCGGGTCGCCGAACAAATTTACGGTTACGGCATAGAAACTGCCAATAGGAAGAGGTAATGTCCAAGCATTGATGGCATTGAGAATGCGTCCAGCTTTCCATGTACTCGGGGAACCAAGGAGCACACTGCCCGATCGTAAGGCCTTATTCGGTCCAGCCACCCGCCGGATAAGAGAACGGATTTCCCAAGGAAAAAACCAATGCCCCTGCGTACGGCGTGAGGTCTGCGAATTCCACGGCATTGGGCCATTGGTGATGTGATAGAGAGAAAGCCGATTCATGCAGGCGACAAGCACCCCCTTGCGCGAAACACGCATGGCTTCACGAAGCACATTCTCTGGTGAATGCACGAATTCAAGAACCGTGATAAGGCAGGAAAAATCGAATTCATTGTCATAAAATGGTAAGTGCTCGGCCAGACCAAGATGAATATCGGAATTTTTACCAAGTCGTGCTCTGGCAGCCTCAACCATGACGGGAGAGGCGTCAATTCCCGTGACATCAAAACCGAGTTGGTGAAAAACCTCAAGGAACGAACCTGCACCACAGCCGATATCGAGTATCCCCCGACCTCGGCGTGGCCAAGAAGAAACAAGCCGTCCAAGTAATCGGGCTTCAGTCTCTAAAGCGAAGCGGCCAGCAGGCGAGGCAGCGAATCGCTCGAAGGCGCGTAAATCGTGTTTGTCGAAACGGTCGCTCACAGTATTTCCATTACGTTTGGTTTTCCATGAACACTAAACATATCATCAAGCGCATTGACCGACAAGACAATGCTCAAACTCAAATGCAACATACTGTTTTAACAATTGTTCTCCTTTTAAATACTGCCTGGTTGATTCTTGTCCCGCAACGCTCCGTAGCGCAGGCATCCCAGGAGTCTCGATTTCATATTTCCATGGGATATAGTCGCATTCACTACCACGATATGCATGAAACCTTGACCTCATCGCCGCTTCAAATTTTGACCGGTCCGGACGACGGCGAATGGGAACGAGACTGGGAAGAGAATCGATTCACTATGACAATAGGATACGATCTCATTCACTCTCTCCGATTTCGCTTGACTCCTCATCTCGAAATTGGCGCATCTCAAGGTCGATTTCTCGCATCAAATCAGACAATTGGATTCTCGGAAAGCTGGGATACCTCAATCGGCCCACTTATCGGCGGCGGACTGACAACCGAAGTCCGCACAGGATCAACCGGGCCATTCATTGAACTCCGTTATGGGTTCCTTATCGGATGGTCTCGCGAATTACATGAGTACGTGACCAATCTGTCCTCACCATCACAGACAGGAGCTGAACGCACCGCAACGTTCTGGCATCGCTCACACCAAATACGTGCGCTCGCCGGCTGGCGCGAACGGATGTGGTCCATCGCGTTAGGTATTCAATGGACGGACTTTGAACTCCGGAAAACGCTTTCGTATACCATGACGCCGCGCACAGGTGGAGCGACCGATATTTTGGCCGCGACATTGCTGAATGCAAAAGACTCTGTCTTTCACTACCACAATCGTGTGCCAGTTCGACCATGTGTTCGGGTCATTGTGTCTCCTTTTGAGACCTTTGCACTCCATTTACAGAGTGTTATCGCGCAAGATCAGGAGTTCTCAGTATTGTTGGAATACCGTTTTTGATCTTGAGAGAAACATCTTGAAGGCATTGACTTTATCTCCCTTCCCACCTCATTATCTGTCGCGGGTTTGCTTTTTATATTTTAATTAACCTGGAACACAATCTCGCCGCGTAAATGCTGCACAGTAAGGAACGCCGCCATGAAGCGAAATATCTACCTGAAAACCATTCCCCTCAATGACGCCGTGGAACTCTTAAAAGGCCAGCTTAACCGCGACGAGCTTGTTGGAGTGGAAACAGTTCCCGTAGACGAAGCGCTTGGCCGGATCACGGCGACTCCCGTGATTGCCCGATACTCCTCTCCCACGTTCCATAGTGCAGCCATGGATGGCATTGCCGTCAATGCGGAAAAAACATTTCACGCTCGCGAGGGCCAACCCGTACGGCTTCTACCGGAAATTGACTTTACGTATGTCAACACCGGTCATCCACTACCGGAATTTGCCAATGCCGTTATCATGATTGAAAACGTCGTGAAAGACGAATCCGGGGCGTGCCTTGTCGAAACACCGACGGCTCCATGGCAACATGTTCGCCGTATCGGTGAAGACATTGTGGCGACGGAAATGATCCTACCTCGTGGTCGGCGACTTTCTCCCTATGATCTCGGCGCACTCTTGTCGTGTGGCATATGGGAAGTTCAAGTTTATGAAACGTTACGTGTCAGCATTATTCCAACGGGTGATGAAGTGTTGGACTACACGACGCGGCCAGAGCCCGGCCCTGGACAGGTTGTGGAAAGTAACTCCATCATGCTGCGTGCTTTAGCCAATTCTTTTGGTCTGGATGCACGACGCTTTCCTCCCGTTCCTGACGATCCGGCATCGTTGTCACGAGCCTTGGAAGATGCACTCGAGTCCACGGCGCATGTTGTTGTGTTTGTTGCGGGTTCATCAGCGGGAAGTAAAGACTTCACCAGATCTGTTATCGAAAAGTTCGGTACGGTTTTTGTGCATGGTGTCGCGGCTATGCCGGGTAAACCGTCCATGCTCGCTGTTTGCCGAGGGAAACTTGTTGTCGGTGCCCCCGGTTATCCTGTCAGTTCTGTCGTCTGTTTTGAAGAATTATTGGCACCGCTTGCAGCCTGGTTAACACAATCCAGCCTTTCCATTCGGCCGCAATTTGATGTTCGCCTGGCGCGGGCAATGCCTTCACGACTTGGGCAAGAAGAATTTCTGCGGCTGGCTGTCGGACGAGTCGGCAACATGTGGTCAGCGTTGCCTTTGTCCCGCGGGGCCGGAATGGTAACGACGTTAACCAAAGCTCAGGCTGTGGCTCGTATTCCGTCTGATTGTGAAGGCTTGCAAATGGGGAGCACAGTCAAAGCGACCATGCTTGTCGACCAAAACGAGTTGGAGCGAACGCTCGTCGTCGTTGGCAGTCATGATAATACGCTTGATGTCCTGGCCGATGCACTCATGCAGCTCGATCCGCCCATTCGACTCGCTTCCAGCCATGTCGGAAGCATGGGAGGGATTACCGCACTTAAGAACCAGGCCGCGCTTATGGCGGGCTGCCATCTCTTCGACCCTGAAACAACGGATTTTAACTTTCCGTTCCTGAATCGGTACGTCAAAGACATGGAGCTTACCGTCATCAACCTTGCCATTCGTCAACAAGGGCTCATCGTTGCGAAAGGAAACCCCAAAGACATCCGATCAATCAAAGATCTTGCCAAACCCGGCGTAACATTCATCAATCGACAACGCGGAGCAGGGACACGCATTTTGCTTGATCATCAGCTCAGCAAACATAATATCGACCCATTGACCATTGAGGGCTATACGAACGAAGAATTCACCCACATGGCCGTTGCCGTCAATGTGCAAACCAACGCGGTTGATTGTGGTATGGGGGTTTTAGCTGCTGCTCGTGCCTTGAACCTCGATTTCATCCCAGTAGCCAGAGAACGATATGACCTTATCATTCCCAAAAACGCCCTGAACGACATCAGGATCAAGGCTGTACTTGAGGTCTTGCGCTCGGCCGAGTTTCAAACTGAAATAGAAAATATGGGTGGCTACGAAACAGATCTCACCGGTAAAGAAATGGCCCCGGGCATGGGGCTTGGTCCACAAGATTGATCTCTATGGGAGAAGCGTATGGAATGTCAGAGAGAAAAAAACATTGAGATGTGTACATGTACGTACGATGCCTGCAATAAGACCGGTCTCTGTTGCCAGTGTATCCAATACCATTTGCGAAGCCGACAATTACCTGGTTGCTGTTTCTCCAAAGATGCTGAAAAGACATACGATCGTTCTTTCGAACACTTTGCGCGACTTGTTAATGAAGGCAAGGTCTAGCCCAGATGAAAAAACGATTTTTTAAAACGAGGATATTCGGCGAGTAAAAAACCTCTTGGCAGCTTGCCTCCATATTCTCTTCTACTCGATCCACCAATGATACTGCGCTTTCTCGCACTGGAAACGAGTGCACATCGAAAGAACAGGCTGGGTGAGGTCTATATTTTAAAAAGCTTCTTCTTTTTCATAGGAAGGAGCCTTTTTTATTTGAGATTCATGTTCCCTCCCTACAATAGCGTCACGTTTGCAATCACGCTCATCACTTTATTCTTTCATAATGCACAATTCGAGTTGATGAAAAAGAATAATGTGCATAACATACACATGAATTAATCAATTAGTACAGATGATGCTCGCATCTATGTGTACAAGAACTTCCAGACTCTTCCAGGATAAATTCCTATTTATGTCGTGCCCCCCTCCCTCCATATCCTAACCAATGAGAACGAGCATGAAGAATTCGATTAAAACGAAATTGATGGTTGGTCTTCTCTCCACTGTTTTTATTATATTGATAGCTATTTTTAGCCTTGTAGCGATGAATTTTAGCAATCAAGCGCTCACAACGGCAAAGATATCAACCGATCATGAAATTTCTTTGGCCAACAATGCGATCACTCTTTTTATTGAAGAGAGCATTATGAGTGTGAATATGTTGGCAAATCATCCGTTCTCACAAAATATAGATGCAATTCAGACAAGTTTTGTGAACACAAAAGATGCACTTCCATCAAAACTGGTTGAAAACGACGACGCAGGCCAACAGATGCTTCACCTCTTCACGGCAATGCGGCAATCTCATCCACACTTTGTTTCCGTATATTGCGGATCTCGTAAAGGAACATTTGTTACTGCACGACAAGAGGGAACCATACCGGCGGGATATGATCCCCGTAAGCGCCCCTGGTACACCGATGCCCTCGCCTCACCTCATAGTGCTTCGTTATCACGAGCGTATATGTCCACGACCCGAGAAGCTGTCATGTCGATAATGCGACCGGTCATGCGTAATGGCGAGACCATTGGCGTCATTGCTGTGGATATGTCTCTGAAGAATCTTACCGACCTTACGGAATCCATTACACTTGGCCAAACAGGATATGTCGTTGTGGTTCAAGACGATGGAATTATCCTGGCCGATCCTCACAATCCGAAAAATAACTTTCAATCGATCAACGATGTTGAGTCGAAAACGTTCAAGGAACTTTTCGCCCTGGACTCCGGAAGTATGGATTTTCAGGATAAAGAGGGAAATCAATGGATTGGAGTCGTTTTGACTTCACCCAAAACGCATTGGAAAATCTTTGGTATCATTAACCATGCAGAGATCATGGCTCCGGTTCATAAGACAATCATCAACCTTACAATCATTACGATAGTAGGTCTTCTTCTTATCGGCGCAGCAATATGGATTTTCACAACGAAGACCATCCTCGTGCCATTGGGATCAGTACGAAACTTTCTGGATCGCATTACGAACGGCGATTATACCTACCGAGAAACACACAATCGCAATGATGAAATTGGGGAAATACTCAATTCCCTCAATGATATGGCCGAAGTATTGAGCAACAATATTGCAGAAATCGAACAAAAGAGTCGAGAGGCCGAACACAAAGCTGAAACAGCGGAACGCGCTTCACATCAGGCCGAAGAGGCGCGTCTTCATGCCGAAAAAGCAAAGAATGATGTGCTGCAGGCTGCTGCTACGTTGGAGGAGGTTGTAGGCATCGTTAATGCGTCCTCCCGAGGGTTATCGGATCAAATTGAAGAATCGAGCCAGGGAGCGCAAACACAAGCCAATCTTGTCTCCGAAACAGCGACGTCCATGGATGGCATGACAACAACAATTCTTGAAGTGGCGCGTAACGCTGCTCATGCCGCAGAAACTGCTGAGTCTGCCAGGAACAAAGCTCAGGAAGGAGCCAGCAAAGTCGGAGAAGTTCTCGTTGAAATGGATCAGGTGAAAACCGCGTCGTCACATCTCAAAGACGATATGAACAGGCTCGGCCATCAAGCTGAAAATATCGGACAAGTTCTTACTGTCATTAGTGATATTGCAGATCAGACCAACCTTTTGGCACTCAACGCAGCCATTGAAGCAGCCAGAGCAGGTGAAGCCGGTAAAGGGTTCGCTGTCGTGGCCGACGAAGTGCGCAAGCTGGCTGAGAAAACCATGGTTGCGACCAAAGAAGTCGGTGACGCCATTCTTGCTATACAAGAAAGCGCCAAGACGAACATGGAAAATATGGAACACAGCGTTGAGCTTATCGGCAACACGGCCGAACTGGCTTCATTCTCCGGGCAGTCACTGGATGAAATCATGGAGCTTGTCGACACGGTAAGCGATCAAGTTCGTGCTATTGCAACGGCTTCGGAAGAACAATCATCGGCAAGTGAATCCATTAACCTCTCCATTTCCGAGGTCAACGAAATTTCTTCACGTGTATCGTATGCTATGGGTGATGCAACGAATGCCGTGAGCGAGTTGACCGCTCAAGCCAATGAATTACAAGATCTTATCGATAATTTGCGTGATGGCACAAAGCACGGTGCTCGCTCCTCAAAGGCTCTTTCCGGAAAGAAACAGATGCGATTGTCTCAATAACAATTGATCCTGTTTTTTCAACAAGACAGACGCAAAGCGCGCCCGGCCACATCTCTGACCAGGCGCGCTTTTTATTCCTGTATATCGTATGAATTTAGAATTTTCCGCGATTTCTCAAGCCGGACATGCCACCCTGGACATTGACCGTATCGTTGAAGCCAGCAGCATTTAAGCCCAACTGCGCTTCAAATGAACGAACCCCCGTGTTGCACACGAGAACGACGGGTCGGTCTTTGGGAATTTGGTCAAGACAGGCCTTGATCTGATGGTGAGGGATATTGAGCCAGTGCTCGGGGTCGGCTTCAACCGTGGAACGCGCGTCTTCTACCTCGCGGCAGTCGAGGAAGCAGATATTATTCGTGTCACGATGCGCCCACAGCTCATCGAATTCTTGACCAGAAATCGCTTTGTTACGGCCAGCCAGAATGTTTTCGGCCACATTACCGGCGGCGTTGAGCACGTCCATGGCCGACGCAAATGGCGGAGAATACGCCAGTTCGAGATTGGAGATGTCATGAACCGTCGGCTTATACGGCAAAAGCGATGCAACCGCATCGACACGTCCGACAGCAGACAATCCTTTACCGCCGAGCGCTTGAAGGCCCAGGACTCTGCCGGTTTTCTTTTCAAAAACAAGCTCAATGTGAAGAAGCTCTTTTTCAGGGTAGAAATGCGCCCGGTCGAACTGGACGACATAGGCAGTATCCACATCGAACCCAGCTTTTTCAGCCGCGGCTGCCGACAACCCCGTCCCTGCCACGGAGCACTCAAACATCTTGACGGCAAAGCTTCCGACAGCGCCGGGAAAAGTTTGTTGCAACCCGGCCAAATTGGAACCAATGACACGCCCTTGCCTGTTGGCCAGCGACCCTAAGGGGTAAAAACCAGATTTGCCCGAAACAAGATTCGGCATCAGCACATTGTCACCACCGGCGTAAATATCCGGATCCGTGGTCTGCATATATTCGTTGACGACAATGGCACCACCCGGATTGGATACTTCAAGGCCGGCGCCAGAAGCGAGCTCACTGTTGGGAATAACCCCGGCGGACATAATGACGATATCACAGGGAATATCACGTTTATCGGTCTTGAGGTTCAGTCCATCGGCAGTTTCTTCAATGGCAGAGACTTTTTCTCCGAGGTAAAAGACAACCCCATTGTCCTGCATCTGTTTCATACCCATTTCCGCCAGATTCGAGCTGACAAGGTTGGGCAGTATTTGATCGAAGACTTCGACAACGGTCGTTTCCACTCCCCACATATCTGCAAAGGCTTCTGCCATTTCCAGTCCGATGAATCCGGCACCGATAATAGCCGCACGACCAACTTGGCCTTTCGCGATCTTTTCACGAATCGCGATCGCATCATTATAATCGGCAACGACATGAACGTTTTTGTGGTCTGCTCCCGGAAGAGGTAAACGACGAGGGCGACTTCCTGTGGCCAAGACGAGCTTGTCGTAGCTGATGTCTTGTTCATCTCCCGTGTCGAGATTCTTCACATGGACCGTCTTGGCAGTACGATCAATGGACAGCGCTTCGGTACGAGCCATGACGTCTACCCCTTTCACATTGCGGAAAAAGCCTTCATCCCGCACCATATGATAGATCGTAGAACGCAGTTCATTGGGTTCCGAGATGTCACCGGAGACGTAATACGGAATGCCGCAACCGCCATATGAAATGACATTACTCTTATCGATCATGGTGACAGTGGAATCTGGTTCGAGTCGTTTAAAGCGGCAGGCAGCTTTGGGACCAAGTGCGACAGCACCAATAATGACGACGTGTTGGGCCATGGTGAGATCCTTTTCATAAATGGTGAGTGAAGTCGTTGCGTTCGGTGTTGCCCGATTCCGACATGCTCGAATTATAACGTTGACGTTGCCAAGTCGTATATCCTGGATACCTTCGGGTAAGCCAGCGCCAACAGACGGGCGAGCATCGAACCCGGCCGTTTTTGCGCATGACGCTCCAGCCGGCAGGTTTCGTACGCGTTGGGTTTCATGAGTGAAATCCTATTTCCTCTTTTCCGTAGGGAAATAGGGGTTCATAATACGGAACCCAAGGATGATCAATGTTGAAGACTCCTCTTAACAGTTTCAGAGAACAGCGTCTTTGGAAAAGCTGGAACAATATCTTGACCCGAATGATCGATCCTGCCATGAGGAAAGAATCAGAAAGGGAAATCGTTACCATCGATATCGCCAACCTGTACTTGTGGAGACCACCATGGCCAAAAAAGCCTATGTCGATGAAGATGAATGCATCGGGTGCGAAAGTTGTGTGGAAATCTGCCCCGAAGCCTTTGAACTCACCGACGAAATGAAAGCTCATGTCATCAGTGAAGATTGCGCTGAGGAGTGCATCCAGGAAGCGATCGACACATGCCCGACCGAGTGTATCCACTGGGCCGATTAATTTATCATCCTTATAAACCAAGGAGCGCTCTCAATGGAGCAAGCGAACGCAACCGTTGGGGTCTACGGCAGCCACGACCTGGCTGCCGAAGCAGTCAGGTCTCTGGCATCACAGGGATTTTCCATGAACAAAGTTTCCATTGTTGGAAGAGAACTTGAAGACGTTGAAGATATCAAAGGGTACTACACCTGGAAAGATCCAGCCAAAAGCGGTGCCGGTATCGGCGGCTTTTGGGGAAGCCTATTCGGTATCCTTGTCGGCGTCGGCTTTCTCGTTGTTCCAGGCGTAGGGGGCGTATTCGTCGCCGGATCACTCGCGGCGGTGTTGCTTGGCGGCGTCGAGGGTGCAGTCTTGGGCGCAGCCGGTGGCGGCCTGTTTGGAGCACTGATGGGTCTTGGTATAGGTAAAAACAAAGTCCTCAAGTATCAGGAAAGCATCAAAGCAGGCAAATATATTGTTGTTGCGCACGGTAACGTTGACGAAGTCAAAAAAGCGCGTGAGATTTTAAACGATACAGAAAATCAGGAACTTGAAACGCACACCTAATTGCTCAAAGAACCATATCTTCGAGATGTGAGGATGGCTATTTGTCAGACTCGCATCTCGAAACGCGTTGTTCTCTCCGATTCATGCTATTAAAAGACACATCTTTTCACGTTTATTCTTCCATTTCCTAACTACACTGCGCATCAAGCAGCAGTTTTTCTCCATATTGCATGCCTCCACGTTCCATAGATGTTACATGTAGTCGATGAGCGCCAATATCGATTGAGTTCGCGATATCACAACTAAAGAGAAAACAGACGACAGACCTCTTGTCTTCTAACATATTTCCACCATAATTCACTTTTATCATTTTCTAATAAGATTTATCCTAAAAAACAAAATATTTCTCATTTTTACTATATGAGATTATCATCTTTCATGAAATTTTTTTCAACTTAACAGGCCACAAAAGAGTCCTTTTTGGTGAAAAGAGATGGCATTACCATATACAATAGAGTATACAGAAAGCATATTTCAGCAAACTTTGAGGGTAAGACATTGGCCTACCTTTTATACCACTCGGAGTGTGGCGCTGCATCTCAGGTTATTGATTCCAGAAACAAGAAATTTTCGATTCCCTGATTGACGAATCAACGCCCCTTTGCTAGAAAGGAATTCCTTTAGGGAAGCGCACTCTGTTTCGTGCTGTCATGGAGTCTGCTCTCCGAAGGGAGAGGTTGTGTTGGGTGTGTTGCCATGTTTGGGCTGACCGTTTTGGGGGACTACAGCGATAAGGTTGGCCCTGACATGGAGCAGACAATAACGGGGGTTTTTGTCTGTGGGCTGTGTGGCTTCGGCTCCGCCGGCCCGAAGCCAACCTCGTTCCGAGACAGGCATGTCAGCTCGGGGAGCCTGTCGAGGCAAAAAGATTACCGGTGTGTAATCATGTTGTGCAAGCAGAGCCGGAGTGGTGTCCGGCGTTGCTAAAGTACTATTGCTCATGTCCCTGTTTGTTGGGCTGGGGCGTAGCGTTGTGTGTGGGATGGCTTGCCATCCATTTGTGTGTGCCTGCTTTGTATCGTTAGTGATTCCAGTGGTGTGTGTGTTGTGAGGCTCGCGGTGATGTCTTTGGGAAGACAACACCGCGAGTTCTTTTTGGTGCTTCCAACCGGCAGTCCCACATCCACCGCAAGGCCTTCGACATCGCGTATTATGGCGACACACTGGACGCCTGAGACTTCCACGAAAAAATGGCCTCGCAGAGATCACATTTGGAAAGATACGTGCGCTGCTGTAACGAGTCCCTGACATCATCGGGGAGTTGTTGGACAAGGCCCACAACTCCGACAGAATATAACGTATCAATCCATTCAGCATGCCTTGCATCAATGGCTCGGTCCGAATCTGGTCGCGGGATGCGCAAATGTGAGCAAAGTCCAGGGATGTAGTCACCCCATGGATCAAAATGAAAGTGTGACGTTTGCTCCAACTCGGAGCAGGGACCGGATTGTGTGAGGATTTCAACAAAAGACTTGGCCGGCAAATATGACCTGAACGTATTCAAAGCGCGTCCGCCGAAATGAATCCAATAGCGGCTCAATGTACCGGCAAGGTAATTGGGGCCAAGCCGGTGTTCGTACTCTGCAAGCCTATGAGGCCGATCATGTTCCAACGCATCAAGGTCGCTATAGAAATCCATCACCCAGGGGAATATCCCCATTCCGGTTTTTCGACATGCAGCCAGAACACCCTTTGTTTTGTGAAATGGAATAAATTCGTTATGAAACGGGCTTATTGAAACCAAGAGCGTTCCCACGCCGGCCTGTTGAAGCGTTGTCAGGAAGCGTATCGCCTGATCCATTGACGCAAACCACGACGCATTCGTCTCAATATAATCGATCCCCAACCCCATTTCGCGACAAACACGAGCCACCATAATAAGGTGCTCCGGATTGAGAAATGGCTCTCCTCCACCGATATGTACCGAACGGCATCGAAGTTGAAGACACGTCTTAACCACATGTCGAAGCGTGTCTTCCGCTATAAACTCCCGCGGCCATTCAGGTCCACACGCGTATAGACAATGCCGACACCGTGACGAACACGCCATTGTCGTCATGATACCGCCAGAACGAAGCTGCGAAATATGAAGTTGTCTGGACATGACCTCCTCATAACAGAGTGGTGAGGTTGTCGGGAGAGGGGAGAGGTCTCAAGATATATTGTTTAGAAGGAGAGGACAAGAAGGGGGAGGGTGGAGACGAAAAAGCCGAAGCAGAGAACCCCGGCTTTTCCTCAACGTATGATTGGACCGATCAGGTATCACACATTCCCTAAGCGTCGCCGGATAAAGCCGATTCCCAGGAATCCGGATGCCAAGAGCCACACAGCACCAGGAAGAGGTGTTGCGGCGGCTGATGCAGCAAGAGTGCCGTCGGCATTCAAACCGATGAGTTGCCCGCCACCCGACAAATCGAATATTTTACCACCGAGTTCTTCATTCAATTCAGCGAGATAATAGATATTAAACCCTTCTTCGGCAAAGAGATTCTTTATGTTTCCATCTTCGTCGAAAAGGAGACCATCAAGTTGCTGAATATACAGCCCTGCGCCATAATCGCTATTGCTGTCATAAAAGGACAACGTTTCATCGCCAGCCAACGATAACAGCGACCATGCACTGAAATTATCGAAAAAACTTACGGTCCCGGTGTCACTCCCACCCCAATAAAAGTCGTGTGAGCTGTCACCAGTAAATTCCAACGTGGATGTCGGAGTATACCATTTGCTCAAATCAGTTGCATCACTCACAAAGTCCCCGGCTAAGGAGAAAAAACTCTCCGCCATCCCAGCAATCGATCCTGTTTTACCAATATACAGATCATAGAAATAGTTCGCAGAACTGCTGGAAATATACTCTCCATTATTCGTAAATTTCCCAGAAAAGTTCACCGTCGATGAGGATACATCGAAAACCCCATTGTTTGTGACATCGTTATTGAAATGAGATTCGCTCTCGATAATGCGTGTCATCGCATTGTTAGTGAAACTCCCGTTTATGGAATCATTTAAACTGGAATGCTGAACATTAAAAAGACCATCATTATATATATTTGTAGAATTCAGTGCACCGCCAGAAAAATTATATGTTCCATTCTCGTTCACAGAAAGCTTTTTGCCGTTGATCGATCCCCCAGACTGATTAAAAGAACCAACTCCATCAATGGCAATACTTGTAGAGATTGTATTGAGATCTCCGCCACTTAAATTATACGTTCCTGATGAGTTTCCATTTTCACCTATTCGAAGGAAAGAAGTATAGTTTACACCTCCAGATTGACTGAAGAGAGCATTTCCATAATACCCAACATATGCATAACTTGCGTGTACCTCTCCACCATCAATTCTATAAATTCCTTGATCTGTAGCAGCGAATCCCAAACACAGCGAGGACACATAATTACTCCCACCATGCTGTATAAATGCTCCCGACCCATTGTCCCCAATATACTCAACAGTATACGTCAAAGTCGAGTCGTTTAACGTATACGTTTGTCCACCTGATAAGGAAAAAACATTTGCCTGTGCCTCACCGAAACTTCCCCCCAATAAAACATAGAGAAGCGCACAAAGAACAATTCCATTCTTGTTACTCATCTCTCCCATCTCCATAGGCATAGCGTTGCGTTATGTCGTCACACCAGGGAAATCGATAAAGAAAGTACGACAAAATGTATGATTTCCCCAGAAACAGCAGGAGGTACGAATTGACCACACGATTTACCAAGCAATATATATTCCACAAGTAAACCTAATAACAACAGCATAATCTAAACTTCATGGAGCTATGTCGTCCATATTTCTCACGCAAATGAAGATGAATACGAGCTTACTGTCCAGTTTTTGAAGACACCAAAGGAAAATATTAATGAATAAAAAATTTTTATTAAATAAACGATAACGTCGTTTGTTGCAAGGGCCATTAACAAAACTTCTTAACGAACCACAGGCAGATCACGCAGCAGGCGATGCCGCTACTGCATCTGATCTCCAGCGGTAATTCTTCCCAGGGCACGACAATTTCGCGGATGAAGAGGATGCTTCGCAACGTGTCCTTGTCGTTGATTCGCGGCCTCCTGACAGAATTCTAAAAATCTCTAGATCATTTGCCGGGACTTACTAACGGCTCTCATTCATCTTCTTGAACCTCATTTCTTGTTACCATTTGAAATAGTATATTTTTTAGTCATATTTTGCTTTTCAAATTCCGAGGGTTCTCATGAGGTTGACTGAATCCATATTGCCTAGTAGCATAGGCAACTATGCAAATACACCTGAACCGACACAGCATGCTCAGCATCAAGGAGCAAATCAAACGCCAGATTCGCATGTTCATCGAGTCCGGCGCCTTTTCATCGGGGCTGCCCTTGCCTTCAGCCAAAGATATGGCCAGTGCCTTGAATGTAAACCGGAATACGGTTGCGGATGCTTATCGGGAACTGGTTTCCGAGGGTTTCCTGGATGCCATTGTCGGCAAGGGAACGTTTGTAAAAAAAAACACGGCAACGGCTTCGATCGACGATCTTGCCGCTATCTTTAGGGAAGCATTCGAAAAAGCTGTGAAAAGCGGTTTTACCAGGAGCCAGATCGAAGATTTCCTGCTCACACGTGCGGTTGCATGTCTTTCCAATGCTGAGAGCCGAAAAGTTTTGGTAGTGGAGTGTAATCGCGAAGCGATCGAAAACATATGCCGTACGCTGCAATGTGAACTCGGCGTTGAGGCTCAGGGAGTGCTTGTCCAGGAACTCCGCACAGATCCGGAACTCATTTCCAAGGGCGTGCTTTCCTCTGTGGACTTGGTGGTTTGCGGAATGAACCATGTCGAGGAATTCCGGAGAATCTGTCCTGACGATTCCATCGAAATCGTGGGGGTCATGACAAGAGCGGATGTTCGCATAGTCAACGAACTCCGCCGGCTTCCCAAGGGGACCAAGGTGGGGTTCTGTTGCGCGAATCAGCAATCCGCGGAGACCTTCTTCAACGAATCCACGCAGTCAGGTGAAACTGGGCTCATAAAGATATGGATGGGACTTGATCGTGGCGATGACCTCAAAAACCTTCTTGATCAGTGCCAGGTAATCATTGCCAATGGTTTGGCGTATGATCGGGTGGTCCAGCTTGCCAATACCGGACAGCGAGTGATCAGGCTCGAATCCAATATCGATCGATCAAATGTCGACCTGATTTGGGAGAGACTCACTCAAGTCAGAAAATATATTACTGAAAGCACGATTGATTTAGCATGAAGTTACTCTCAGTTATAAGAAGGGACACTCGCAACGGGTGCGGTGACTCAAACATGACCAACTCCCTTTCTCGGCAAAGATTATGGCTACCGTGAAAGACATTATGGTGGTGGAGCAAGGTGAAAACTGGACCCTTCGGGGGAAGACCGGCCTGAGCCTGCGGATTAAACCAAGCTTTGCCCTCTGGGACCAGCCGAACATCGGCTGGTGGGTAGGCTGGCTGGAACGAGGCGAGGACGTTTGGTTCTTCGCGCTCAACATTGACCTTATGGCCGACCAAGCCAAGTCTCGGAATACATCGTCAAGTCGGTGCTGAAAGCGGAGAATCTATTATCATAAAGAGTTGCGGATTGATCTCTGTCGTTCCGACACTACGGTTCAAGAAGATTGTCCGGAGAAGGGTACTCCCACTCCAGAAGACGTGCAGTATGCGCTTGGTTGATTCAAACGTACCATTGATGCTTTGTCGATTGCATTTGTTAAACACTAACCAAGAGGTTGGTCGTGATGATCAAGAATGTGTTTTTGGGGATTGTGTTTGCCTGCCTCATCCCGTGCTCTGCTCTGGCTGATTGCAATGAACAACTGCTACGTGGTGATGCTTCTTCTCGCTATATTCTCAATAAAGATGAAGCATTTGATAAAGCGACGGGGTTGATTTGGCGTCGCTGCAGCGAGGGGACCTCATGGAACGACAGCGAGGGTTGTATTGGGTCGGTAAAATTATTGTCTCTCGATGAAGCCAAGTCCATTGCAAAACAACTCGGCAATGGATGGCGAGTCCCAACCATTGATGAATTGTATAGCATTGTTGATGAAAAATGCCAACAACCGGTAATCGATCCCGTAGTCTTCCCAGGAGTTAAGGATCAAGGAGAAGGTGCGTCATACTGGAGTTGCACTCATGTTGAAGAGATCCCGACTCTTATTTACTACGTTGAATTCATGAGTGGTATAGTAGACGCGCACAGCAAAGGTTTTGGTTTGGCAGTTCGTTTTGTTCGCGACAAAGAATGATAACCCGTTGCACTTCATGCCGCTCTGTTGCACATAATCGCTGCAAGCCGCTTCCCTGCAGAATCATGAGCGCTTCGGCTACGCCGTCATGCCTCCGAATCCGTATAAATGATTCACGCACAGTCATATGAAAGAGTGGAAAGATACGGCACATTACCAAATGAGGCAGTTAGCGCATGTGAAGCCGAATACCACAACAATTATTGAGCATCATTGCCCCAAATGTCTTCTCATCGTTTTCAGATGAAAACGACATGAAACACAGCTTGTTAACATCTCGTAATACGAAATAACTACCAAGCAGATGGGCCGATATAGGCAGCAGCGATGGAGGCGTTGATTTCGCGGACGGCTAAGAACGCTGAAGATTTCGTGAGGTTGCCAAGAAGCGAAAAATTTTCTTTGTTTGCTGTCAGGACAAGTTCATAACGACCTGTGTGCCCTTGTGGACGCGCGAGGGCTTCCTGGAAGACACTGACACGCTGCTCACGTGTTTTTTCAGAAAAGATTGAACCTCTACGAAATGTTATGATGTGATTTTGGAGGTCGAGGTCAACTCGGTGGTATAACGGTACAAAGATACCCACGATACACAAGACCGTAGGGACGAGAACAATCCAGCTCAATGGATGAGTGTCGGGATCGTACACAGCGTAGCCTATGGCGACAAGCAGCAGCGCCAACACAGGTAAAATCAATATTCGTAGATCGTTCACGAAACGGAGCTGCTCTCCCTCGGTGGAACGGTACGCAGAAAAAAAGAATGATTTTGATGAGCGCAGTAGTTGGTTCGCCATATATTCCTCCCCGCTTGGTGTACGCGCCCCTCGATCATGTGGGAAGTAAAAATTGGTCGAATGAACGATCTTGATGTCGCTGCCGATTCGGGTACATGTTGACCTCTGTGCCGTGTCATCCATGCAACACGGCGGCGTCTCCGCCAGGCTTTCGCTTCAAAACACTCACGAACAGCAAGGAGCTCTCGCATGGCCGACTCTCTTGGAATATTACTTTTGCTTATCGGACTCGAACTCGTTCTCGGGGTCGACAACGTCCTTGTACTTGCCATTATGGTGGAGCGTCTTGATCCTGCGCTACGACGTAAAGCCCGTATCATCGGTTTAGGCTTGGCGCTTATTGCCCGGCTCGGATTATTACTGCTCGTGCTCGCACTCACATCGCTGACAGCGCCGGTTTTTATGCAGTTTTCCGTCCGTGACCTCATATTACTAGCCGGGGGACTCTTTTTGTTGTGGAAGGCGGTTCGGGAAATTCACCATACCGTGGAGCTCAAGGAAGAACAGGATGAAGCTGCCGGTATCAAAAAAAAGTCATCCTTTCGCACCGCTATTCTCCAGATTGTGCTTCTCGACATCGTCTTTTCCATCGACTCCGTGATTACGGCCGTTGGCCTGACACATGTCGTGTGGGTCATTATTACGGCGGTCGTCATTTCCTTTGCTGCGGTCCTGGCCTACGCTGGCCCGGTGGGAGAGTTTATCATCAAGCATCCCACATTAAAAATCTTAGCGCTGTCTTTCCTCATCACCATCGGTGTCACCATTTTTATGGAAGGCATGCACCAGGAAGTCCCGAAAGCCTATATCTATCTTCCCATGGGATTTGCATTGGTCGTGGAAATGCTGCAAATGCGCTACGAACACAACCGAAAAAAAATGCGATCATAGAATTCAACCAACCGGGAGTCGAACCCCTCCCATACTCAGGAACTCTGTCCGATTTGACGGAAGCATACGCCAAAAAGAACTCTATCATTGGTGAACCTCTCGTCATGGAGTACAAACATGACTTTTAACGTCCCCTTTCTTTACTGCGCACTAGCAGGCATTGTCGGTGGCCTTCTTGGTATGCGCATCAAACTTCCCGCCGCATCGTTGTTCGGCGCCTGCCTTGGCGTCATTATCCTCAAGCTACTGTGGCGGCATCCCGTTATTATTCCACGTCCTTTCGATGTCGGGGTACAAATTGTGGTTGGCATTCTTATCGGTGCATCATTTTCACCGGAGCTGTTCCAAAATTTCTCTAAAGTGGCCTTTCTTGTCCTTGGAACAAGTATCGGCCTCATTCTGTCCGGCGCGTGCCTGGCGATTATCTTCGTCAAAATGGGCCTCACCGACCCGGCAACGGCCGTTCTTGCGACAAATCCAGGAGCACTCACCGGTATGATCCCTCTGGCCAGAGAAATGGGTGTGGATGCCACGGTGGTGTTCATCAGCCATTTCGTCCGACTCTTGCTCGTTCTGGCCAGCGCCCCAGTGCTGCTGCACTTCGCGATGAAGTGGGCGCGCTAGAGTCGCTTGGAATCAAAAATCAAATGTGTCCGACAAACGAAAAAAACTCATGCTCACAACGTGATGAGACCATACAAGGCCGTGATTCTTGAAGCCAAAGAATTCAATAAACCAGTGAACCATCTCATTGCATTCACTATCACCTCGACACACAAGAAGGCCGGGAGGGAATCCCCCTCTCGGCCTTCTCGATGATGCCTATAGCGATACCGCGCATTTCTGACGAGAACCAGCTTGCAACCAGTTAAAGTTTTTGAAGATTATCAAGAAACTTTTTCCAAAAAGTTTCTTGATCCGCCGGAGGCTTTTCTCCTTTCATCTACGCCTTAGTCGCCTCGACACGTTCTTCCTGTGTCATCGCGGCCAGCTTTTCAATATCGGCAACATCAAGACCAAGTCCCTTGGCAACGGCGGTACCATAATCCGGGTGCGCCTTATAGAAAATGGCGCATTGACGACGTTGAATCCGCTTTTGCGCATTACCGAGATGCCCAACAATATTGGATACGAGATTGGCGCGATCCTGATCGGTCATGACTTTGGAGAACAAATCCCCTGCTTGAACAAAGTCGTCATTCGGGAAGCTGAATTCAAATCGACCGGCTTCGCCGTCCAGCATGAAATGCGGTTCATTGGCGTCGGCGTTTGGGTCTGGCCCTTCAAAAGAATTCGGCCAATAATTCGGACCGCTACCGCCGCCGTCATCTACACGCATCGCACCGTCACGCTGATAGTTGCGTACGGGTGCATTTTGGGACTGGTTCACCGGAATAAGATGATAGTTCGGTCCAAGGCGATGAATATGCGTGTCACGATAGGAGAACAACCGTGCCTGCAGCATCTTGTCCGGCGATGCTGCAATACCGGGAACAAGCATACTCGGACAAAATGCAGCCTGTTCGACCTCGGCAAAATAATTCACCGGGTTGCGGTTAAGAACCATTTTCCCCACCGTGATGGACGGCACTTCGGAATGGGGCCATACCTTGGTAATATCGAAGATATCCCATTTGAAGTCTTTAGCCTGCTCAGGAGTGAGAATCTGCATTTCCAAGGTCCAGGACGGATACTCACCGCGTTCAATAGCCTCGTAGAGGTCACGCGTAGCATGATCCGGATCCTTGCTGCACATGGCATCGGCTTCGGGACCAGTCAGATTCTTAATGCCTTGGTCGGTCTTGAAATGATACTGCACCCAAACATATTCACCCTTCTCATTGTACCATTTGTACGTGTGGCTGGAATACCCGTTCATATGACGATAGGTCGCCGGGGTGCCGCGGTCGGAAAACAGAATGGTCACCTGATGAATGGACTCCGGTGTCAACGACAGGAAATCCCAAAACATATCGGCATCTTTGCAGTTCGTCGCCGGATTCCGTTTTTGTGTGTGAATGAAATCCGGGAACTTCAAGGGGTCGCGAATAAAGAAGACCGGCGTGTTATTGCCTACCATATCGTAGTTGCCGTCTTCGGTGTAAAACTTCACGGCAAAACCGCGCGGATCGCGTGCCGCGTCAGCGGAGCCCTTTTCTCCACCGACGGTGGAAAACCGCGCAAACACATCGGTTTTCTTACCCACTTCGGATAAGAATTTTGCTTTGCTGTATTGCGTCACATCGGCTGTCACTTCAAAATACCCGTACGCACCGGCACCTTTGGCGTGGACAACCCGTTCGGGAATGCGTTCACGTTCAAAATGAACAAGTTTTTCAAAGAGGTGCATGTCCTGCATTAAAACGGGGCCACGAGGCCCTGCAGTCATGGAGTTAAGGTCATTGCCGACGGGAGCGCCAAACGCGCTCGTCATCGTAGTTTTCTTCTTTGACATGGCTAGACTCCTTGTGTTTGAGTTCCAGCCGGCCGAGTGAGGGGCGTCCCGAGACGTGTTAGCGCGCGAGCTCCGGGGCGTTTCCTCCGGCTCTAAGCGACCGGCTTTCCTATTCTTGAACTTCATGCCTTTGGACTCTTCCTGTACCACCTCCTTTCGCTTTTGTTCAATATGTTTTCAGCTTTTTACACCGTTTTTTGAAAACATTTCTCTTTGGATAATCATTCTCCAAAGAGAACAAGATTCCTTCTTATGACAAAAAAAATTACGACCGGCAAGCCGGACATACACCGTAAAAATCAAGACGCTGTGTTGTTATGAAAAAACCAGTTTGTTTGGCAACTTGCGCATTCAGCCCTTCGACATCAACATCTTCGAAGTCCATAATGGCTCCGCATTTAAGGCAGATGACATGAGGATGAGGATATGGTTTGGCTCCATCGTAGCGGTTGTCTTGGTCACTGAAGCCAAGTTCCAAGATTTCTCCTTCGTCTTTCAAAAGTTGAATCGTTTTGTAGACCGTGGCCAAACTCGTCATGGGAAAATCTTTGAGTATGGCCTGATGCACGTGCTCAGCCGAAGGATGTCCTTCACTAACAGCAAGAACTCGTAATATAGCCATGCGTTGTGGGGTCAGACGACGTCCATGCGCAGCAAGGCGATCGAGAATGTGTCGTAATCGTTGTTCTGCAACATCTTCAAGCGGCATGCGTGCGTTATCCTGGTCTTCTCAATTAATAAACGGAATCCTATACATAATGACTATCCCAAACTTGATGAAATTGGTCAAGTTTGAAGAACTTGTTGATGATGCAACATGATGGCTTCTCATTTTGTCGCTGAAGCGTTACCATCCGTCGCACAGGAGGAACCCATGGCAGACGTCAGCGAACATTACAAATCGGTCCTGGCAGCCCATTATAGTTGGATGATGGGCGGATTGGAAATGGGTATACGCCACAACGAAGCATTTTTTCGTCAACACGGTTTAACGGGTCCGGTCGGTTCAAGAGCCGTGGATCTGGGGTGTGGCTCGGGATTTCAAGCTTTAGCCCTTGCATGCCTTGGTTACAATGTCATCGGCGTAGACACCTCGGAAACGTTGCTCGAAGAAATGCAGGCCCATGCCAGGCATCTGACCGTCACGGCCAAGCAGCATGATTTGACCCGATTTCGCGAAGTGTGTCCAGATCCGGCCTCGCTCATTGTGTGTATGGGCGATACGTTGACGCATTTACCGACTTTGGAGAGCGTCGACACGTTATTTGCCGATATTATGAAAACGCTGGAACCGCATGGTCGCATGGTGCTCACGTTTCGAAATCAAAAAGAGCCGTTGACCGGCCTTGACCGTATCATCCCTGTCCGTTCAGACGCATCAACGCTGTTCACCTGCTTTCTCGAATATGAAGCAGAGCGCATTCGGGTGACCGATGTCATCTATACACGCGAAGATCAGGCCTGGGCAATACACAAAGGATTTTATTACAAGCTGCGCCTTGATCTCGACCTGGTGACCGATAAAGCCACTTCTGCCGGTTTTGAAATTACGGAAAAAAGCGTAACCAACGGTCTCGTTTGCATCATTGCAACCAAGCCCAGCCGTTGACGCGGATGGACGGCAAGGCTAGTGTCTCCATCATTTTTTCGAGGGGATTGCCATGACAACTGAAAATACATCTGCTCCGAATTTTATTCGCACCATCATCGAAGCCGACATCGCCGCCGGCAAGAACGACGGCCGCGTGGGAACCCGATTCCCACCTGAACCAAACGGCTATCTCCATATTGGCCACGCCAAATCTATTTGCCTCAATTTCGGCCTGGCCCGTGACTTCGGCGGAACGTGCAACCTCCGTTTCGACGATACCAACCCCACCAAGGAAGAAGTCGAGTACGTCGATTCCATTCAGGAAGATGTTCGATGGATGGGCTTTGATTGGGGAGAAAACCGGTTCTACGCATCCAACTACTTCGAACGACTTCATGCATTGGCCGTCCGTCTCATTGAAGAGGGTAAAGCCTATGTGGATAGTCTGAGCGCCGAAGAAATTCGTCAGTACCGTGGTACGCTGACCGAGCCAGGAAAAAACAGCCCGTATCGTGACCGCTCCGTGGAAGAAAATCTTGATCTCTTCACGCGTATGAAAAATGGAGAGTTCGAAGACGGCACCCATGTGTTGCGAGCCAAAATCGATATGACAGCCCCCAATATGGTTATGCGTGACCCCACGTTGTACCGCATCCGGAAGGCCCATCACCACAAGACAGGCGATACCTGGTGTATTTATCCTATGTATGACTACACCCATTGCCTGTCTGACGCGTTCGAATGCATTACGCATTCCATCTGCACTTTGGAGTTCGAAAACAACCGAGAACTCTACGACTGGGTGCTCGACCAGTTCCCAGACCTTCCCTGTCGTCCCCGGCAGTATGAGTTCGCGCGCCTCAATCTGAGCTATACTGTGTTGTCCAAACGCAAGCTCATTCAGCTTGTAGAAGAAAAGCTCGTATCCGGCTGGACCGATCCGCGGATGCCGACATTGAGTGGATTTCGACGCCGAGGCTACACGCCGGAAGCGATCCGCGACTTTTGTGAACGCATCGGTGTCGCCCGCGCCGACAACATGGTTGATATCGCCCTGCTCGAACACTGTCTTCGTGAAGACCTGAATAACCGGGCTCCACGCGTTATGGCCGTGCAGGATCCGGTCAAAGTCGTGGTGATGAACTATCCCGAAGGCGAAGTTGAATGGATAGACTTCCCGTATCACCCGGAAGATGAATCCATGGGATCGCGCCAGGTACCATTCTCGCGTGAATTCTACATTGAGCGCGCTGATTTTATGGAAAATCCGCCTAAAAAGTACTTCCGCCTGTCTCCAGGCAAAGAAGTACGGTTACGTTATGCCTATTACATCACCTGCGTGGATGTCATCAAAGACAGTGATGGCACCGTGACGGAGATCCATGTGGAATACGATCCGAAAACCAAAGGCGGCTGGTCCGAAGACGGTCGTAAGGTCAAAGGAACATTGCACTGGGTGTCGGCACAACACGCCATCGATGCCGAAGTACGGCTCTATGACCGATTGTTCACCAAAGAAAATCCCAACGACATGGAAGAGGGCAAGACCTTCAAGGATGCGCTCAATCCCGATTCGTTGACCGTCATCACTGCCAAAGTCGAACCGAGCCTGAAAACGGCAGAGGTTGGGACACATTGGCAATTTGAACGACTTGGATACTACTGTATCGATCCCGACAGCACCCCGGAAAAACCGGTATTCAACCGTGCTGTCGGCCTGCGTGATAGCTGGGCCAAAAAGGCAAAGAAAGGTTAAACGCAAGCATCGCTTCAACACCAAAGCAGCCGGCAATCGTGGACACGATTGCCGGCTGCTTTGGTGTTAGGATACCAGTTCGATGATTTGTTCAATATTCTCTTTTCACAGCCAAGAAAAAAGCGACCTCAAAGGTCGCTTCTTATTCGAAAAAAAGAACGTTCTCGTTTACTTCACTTTACTGCGTGCATCCTTGAGAATCTTATTCACATTCTTGCCCGAGGCTTTCAAAACAGAAATACGGAAGACATCGTCCAATGGAATGCTGGAGTTGTTTTTGTCTTTGTAAATCGCGTCCATGTTTTGCACAAGCTCATGGGGCGGAACAGCAAAATAGGCGGAAAAACATTGCTGAAATTTTTTCGAGGTTTCGGCAGTCAATTTCCCGGTCTGCCCCATAGCGGCATCGCCACACACGATGCGAACACCGGTGGCCACACCCGCGATGTACGACTTCTTTTCTTCAGCATTAAATTTGTTCCACACCCCGGCAAAATTCTTGGATTGGCATATCCCTGCTGTTGGCAGTAAAACAACAACGCACACTAATATTGCCAAAGCGGACAGGCTGCGTATTTTCATCGTTTGACTCCTCGTGGTTTTACCGGTCGCAAAACGCTTCCCGGAATTTGTCCTCATACGGAACATCACTCACTACCGTCAACTCAGCCCACCAACATTAAAAACAATGCCTGAAAAAGTCCGATGGCAAAACCGAGAACGCCACCAACAATTTCAATAAATTTGAATTCTTTCTGCATGATGGAGAACAAAATCGTTTCCAACTTGTCCGTAGAGAATTGTTCCACTTTTTCCCGGACAAGAGCCTTCACATCAAACCGATTTTCCAAATCGTGTGAGGCTTGCTCAAGAATTTCCGGAATGAGTTTTTCCAACTCGGGAATAAGTTTGGTTTTAATCTTGGCAAGCATTTCCTCATTGAGAAACATTGACGCCATAGGAATTGCTTTGACAAGATTCTCTCGCAACATCCGGTCAAGATACTCGCCAACAATGCCGTCGAACTGCTTGGCAACCTCGGGATCGCGGAGCAATTCCGTAACATCGGCAGCGCTGACAAGCTCATTCTCGACAAGATCACCGAGCTTTTCCGCCAACGCCGCTTGTCGTTTGGGAAAAATCCCTTGGACGACAAACGGTCCGATTTTCGTCGCAACCTTTGGATGAAACAACATTTTCACCGCGAGATAGTTGGTAAACCATCCAATGGCGGCGCATAAAACAGGGGAAAACAAAAAAAGCCACATACGCATATCTCCTCATCGATGAAGTCCGAGGGCTGTATAGCCCGCTGTAAAAAAGTCCGCAATCCCCACTGTCTGTGCGAAACGGGCCTTGGCTTTCAAAGCGTTGGTTGGATGTGGGAAATATGATCGGCGCGGAGTCCCAAGAGTTCAGCGGCGCGAATATCCACAGCTGAGGCATCTGTTCCGGCGAGTATTGCATTGGGCGAGGGATCACACCGTCGGCCACCAAGGTGATAGTCAGCAAGGCCAATCGAGGCATCAAGGACACTCAAATGCGGCGTCACATACTGGTTTAAATCACGAATGGACTGCTGCATATTGCCATGAAAGATCGCTTTTTTCCATACCCCGTGGACACCGGCATAATGCTTTGGAGGCGCGAATCCGAGCATATTCTTAAGCGTCCCTGTTATTTCGGCCAAAGAATGAGCTTTCAGCACAGGAAGTGAGAGAATAAAATGGGTAAACGCAACCCGAGGTAAATGCATTTGGGGAAAGACCGGACAATCGGGTATGATTCTCGTCTCAAGCTCCGCTTCATTCAGATCGACAAGCTCTACCCCCAACTTTCGGGCAAGCGTGTCATACCCCAGCGCGGCAAAGACCTCAGACGTATTTTTATATGCATCGCCACATCCTTCAGCGATAATGATCTCAGCCTGTGGAGCATGCTTCTGAACATAGCGGACCACGGCTTCGGTATGTGCCGGATGTGTTGTCACGGGGTGAGGCGAGTCATTGACGAGATTGGGTTTAACCAGCACATAACGCTGTCGTGCCAGTGTTGTGGCCGCATCAACAGCATCAAGTGCTTCGGGAACAGATGTTTCGTAGTCGCGAAATGGAATTTCAATGCATGGTTTCATGACTCCGAAAAATAGGATTGAAAAATGACCTTGGCAAGCGTCATCCATCCAGGAATTGTTGTCGAGAGCGCGCTCGATCTCATCAAAATGCACAAAAGCATGTCAAGAAGATCAGCATCAAACTATGTTCCGCCATCTTCAATGGAATCCCAACAGTTATTTCTATTGAAAATATTTTTGTTCGACTTCACAGCGTGTTTTCAGCTATTCAGCCCGCTGACCTTGCTTGATGTCGTAAAATCCAGCACATTGCGGGCAAAGGAGTACTATAAGGAGTGTCTGTGTATAAATTTGTTCGCCCTCGCACTCGGGCTCTTATGTTTTGTATCGATCTCGTAGGCTGTATTCTTTGGGGCGTATGGCGCCTGATTCAACCGTGGACGTGGTTTGCTGATCGTTCCGTCCCTGACAGTCCAAAACGTATTCTCCTCATCCGCGCCGACTATATTGGAGACGTTTTACTCATTACCCACACATTGCCTGCAATTCGCGCACGCTTCCCTCATGCCGAGATAACCTGTCTTGTTTCGCCGGGTGGTGCTGCATTTATAGAAACCAATCCTCATGTCGACCGCGTGCTTACCTACAGCCCTCCGTGGTTTTTCAAAAAGAAACGACGCGATGCCATTCGCGAATATTGGAATATCTTCACTACGCTTCGTCGACTTCGGTTCGACCTGGCCGCGGATTTCCGCGGAGACCTCCGCAATATTGCTCTGTTCATGGTTGCGCCGGGTATCCCTCGCCGGGTCAGCTTTGCTGCATCCGGTGGTTATTATTTGCTGACAACCATTGTTCCCTTTGCCCATGGATTGCGCGAAGCCGCCTATCATACGCAGGTCGCTCAAGCCCTTGGCGCACAGGTTCCGGATGATGCCGTTCCCGAAGTCTATCCAACCACGGCCGACGAGACGGCCGCACAGGCATTTCTCGACCGGCACGGCCTTGATACGTCCGCGCCCTGCGTGGTTATTCATCCCGGAGCACGGAAAGCCGTCCGATTGTGGCCAGCCGAACGGTATGCCGCCGTTGCTCGTGCCCTTATCGAACGCGCCGGTGCGCGTATCATCCTTATCGGTGCACCGGCCGAACGGCCACTCATCGACGCGGTCAACGCCCACCTGGACAATCAAGCGACAATTGCAACGGGTGAAATCAACACCTTGCGCGAACTCGCCGTTCTGTTCAAAGCTTGCCAGCTCTATATTGGGGTCAGCTCCGGCCCTTCACACCTCGCCGGCGCCGTCGGGCTCGATTCGGTTCTGCTCTTCGGCCCGGAAACTCCCGCTCAATGGGAGCCTCTTGGGAATCGCCATACCATTCTTCAACATCGTTTTCCGTGTTGTCCATGTACGCAAACCGATTGTCCGCATCTCCCGCATCATTGTATCGACGCCATTACCGTTGACGAAGTCGTCACCGCCGCGCTGTCGTTTCTCGATCAACCGCAACAGGGTCGCTCATGAAAATTCTGCTTCTTCAATCACCGCTTGGTGTGGATAGCCGAGATTGTTACCCGGTCTATCCCCTTGGTATTGCCTATATCGCCACGGCACTGGCCGCATCCGGACATGATGTCCAGGCGATGGACCCCAATGTTTTGTCCGATCCGTATGCCGACATCGCGTCGCGCATCGATACGTTTGCGCCTGATATCATCGGTTTATCGCTCCGCAACATCGACAACCAGGCCCGCTTGCACCTCTATTATTTTTACAAACATTTCAAAGAAATGGCGACATTTCTAACAGAGCGGAAGAAAGACGCATTGCTTGTTGCGGGAGGCGCCGGATTTTCCATGTTCGGCAAACGCATCATGGAACAAAATCCGGGTATCGATTTGGGATTACATCTGGAAGCCGAAGAGAGCTTCCCGGAAGTCTTGACAAATCTCGGGCGCCCGCAGGATGTGAAAGGCGTCTATTACCGAGAAAACGGAGGCGTACACTTTTCAGGTGATCGTCCCATGCCCGATTTCGGCGCACTTCCCATCCCGCGCCGCGACTTCCTCGACATGACGCCCTATCTCGGGTTTGAACAAACCATCGGTGTTCAGACCAAACGCGGATGCCGGTTGCGGTGCGCCTACTGCAATTATCCCTTTCTCAACGGGCGCCAGTGGCGTCTGCGCACCCCTGAGCACATCTGTGACGAATTGGAATATCTCAAACGTGATTTCAACGTTAAAACCATCGTCTTTGCAGACTCCGTGGTCAATGTGCCATACGACTATTCTACAGCCATCCTCGAAGAAATGGTCCGGCGCGACATCGGTATGAAATGGAGTGCCTATACGCACATTAAAGGGATAACCAAAGAGTATCTTCAGCTCATGAAGCGATCAGGATGCACTGGCGTCTGTTATTCACCCGACGGTATTTCCGAAGCTGCGCTCAAAGGATTGCAAAAAGACATTACTCCGGCGGATATCGAAAACGCCTATAATCTCGCCGTAAATGAACCCACGCTGGCGGATATGGATTTTACGTTCTGTTTCTTCATTAATCCTCCTGGTGAAACACTCGCGGGATTACTCCAAACGATTGCATTCTATTTTAAGGCCAAGAAAACACTCCGCAAACGAGGTGGCGGAGCATTTATGAATTGGCTGCGGATCGAACCACATACCGCACTCTACGATTTAGCACTCCGTGAAGGTGTCATCACCCCACAGACCGATATGCTGCCCGAGCATACCGAGGGATTGCGCGACTCCATCTACGTCAACCCGGCAACGCAAAAATACGATCTGTTGCCCATAGCCATTTTAAAAGCAGTGCCGTTGGCGAAAGCCATTGTGAAAAAGGTGCTCGGCAAAAAAGATGCTCCAACGTGTCCTGTAGATACGACTCCAACACAACATTGAGGAGAAGTGAACACGCTACTTTCAATTGCGCCGTTACATCAATCCCGTGAAGTCGAGACCCAGCTTTTTTTGTAATGCACCGACTTGACGAAAGATTTCTTTGAGCATGGTTCGCTCCAGGTTCGTCAACACGGCCGGGTCGATAAAGTTGTTCGGCGTCAGCCCCTGACGCATGGCTCGTGCCTGGTGCGTCAAGCGTAGCCCCATGAGTGTCGTGTATGCGTCTGCGATTTCGTTATAATCTTGTGTGTTGAGCGCGCCGGCTTCATGAATCCCTTTGAGCCGTTGCATAGTGTTGGCACTTCGGATTCTGTGTTTGAGCGCATAAATTCGAGCAAAATCGACAATCGGCGTCATGGCTTTTTTGATGTTGAACGCATTGGCATGTTCTCCCGTCGATTCCCGCAAAAACTGTCCGAAGAACCCCAATGGCGGACGTGTCAGCAAACAGTTTTTTGCAAGCAGATTGAAAAAAACCGCTTTCCCGTCAAGCATGCTGTCGAGATGCGTTGAAAATGCCTCAATCAATCGCGCGTCACCGTAGGTTGCGCGGAAATCAAAAAAGATCTTCGTTCGCAACAGAGCTTCGGGGTCAGCATCATATACCCATGCAGAAAATTGTTTTTTCCATGAGGAAAGCGGCCCCCGCCATTGCGCATTTTTCGCCATGATACCGCCTGTACACAACGCATATCCCGCGTCGTGCAAATCGTCACACACCATCCCCCCCAGCGACTCAAAATAGGCTGCCGCTTCGGATGGAACGCTATCCTCCCAGACCAATGCGTTGTCCTGGTCGGTTTTCAGAGTTTGTTCAAGACGCCCCTGGCTTCCCATGGAAAAGAAGCAAAAATTTCCCGGCGGAGGACCTAAACGTTGTACTGCCAGTTCCGTAAGTTTGTGCGCAACGGCATCAGACACTGTTGCAAAAATGCGTGAGGCAAGGCGAGGGTCAGCACCATTCTCCACCATGGTTTGGACAAGAAGAGGCAAGGCGGCTCTGGCCTGAACCACATCATCCACCGTATCGGCATGACGCAATCGCCACAGAAGCATGGAAACCGAATCGGTTTGTTTAGAAAGGAGTTCTCCAGCCTCAACGATACGCGGCGCCTGATCGTCATCGGAAACGGTCTGTGTCACCACGAGGTGATGGACTGCGTTGTTACGCAGAGCAACAAGTGCTTCTGCCGCCATGGCGGTCGGAGCAATTTCGAGGACAGGTGTATTCATGATACGCGAAAGCGAGACACTCGGCTCCCAATCGACAGCCGCACCTTGTATGGCAATATCGCGTTCGGTGACAATACCTTCAATGCCGCCAGCTGTTCCCACAAGCACGGCACTGGCGCGAGAGTCTTCCATTGCCTTGGCAGCGTGTTGCATGGAGGCATTCGGCGAGAGCAGTGGCGCCGGCCGCGCCAGGCTTGCAATGGGTTGCGTCAGATATTCTCCTGCCGATTGAAGTTCAGCCACAAGCTGCTTCATCGCGGTTTCCGCTTGTACTTTTCTCGTCACATCCTGAAGAATACCATCAATATACATGGGGAAACCACGGGCGTCCCTCACCACCGTGGCCATAAGATTCACAATGCGTTCACGAGATCGAGTCGATGACGCCTCACCAGCGACATCAAGTTGTGGTGTTTTGACGCGCATTTCAACAGTATCGCCTTGGGACAGAATGCTATTCACAATGGACCCAGTCCGCACGACTGGAACCAAGAGACTGTCCATTTCCAAAGCAATCACATCATCAGCATTTTCCAAACCAAGGAGACGAGCGGCTTCATCGTTCGCTTCGAGAAAACGACCTTTACGTCCAGCGGATGCACGAAAAACTCCGACAGCGGCAACTCCAGCCAAGAAATCAAACCGCCGTCGCCCAGCTTCAAACCGTTCGGCAAGTTCCTTGTGTTGTCGCATATCTTTCACAATCACAGACACACCGCTGACGCCCTCCGGCGTTTCCATGCGAGAACAGATCAAGGCTGCGTCAACGGGAGAACCGTCTTTTGCGACAAGCACCGCCTCAAATTGTCCGGGGGTATCAAAGCCTGCGACAAAATCATTAAAGTAAGAAAAACCTAAATTGATATCATCGGTTTCATCGTCACTCTCCACGTCGTTTGATTCGTCGGGTGCGGCGTGGGCGAAGAGTTGATCGAATTCCAATGCAGACAATTCGTGAAGGGAATATCCGAGAAGACGTTGAAGCGTCTGGTTGGCATAACTGATGTGCTGACGCCCCAGCTTGTCGCTGAAGACAAGCATGACGCCCTCGGTGGTGGACTCCAGAAGTGTTTTGTAGCGTTCGCGTGACTGTTTCAATCCCAAAGCAAAATGCTCACGCTGTCTGGCGATACGGAGTGAGCGCACCGTGATAAACGCGAGAATGGCCACGATAACCACCGTGATGCCCAAACAAATAAGCGCTAAACGCCGTGTCAGCCCCCGTACCTCGTCGCGTACATCATCGACATAAACCCCTGTCCCAATCACCCAATCCCATGGTTTGAACAATTCTACGTACGACAACTTGGGCGTAACGCGCGAGGCATCGTCTTTCCATTGCCACAGATAATCAGCATACCCTCGACCTTGATCCAGAGCTTTTCGCGTCATGTCCACAAAAAGCCGATTGCCGTTCCCATCAGTGAATTGTTTGAGGTCCTGGCCTTCCAGGTTGGGCAAGTAGGGGTGCATGATCATGCGCGGAGAAGAATCGGTAATCCAAAAATAATCTTTGCCTTCAGGGCCATAGCGCAGATGACGCACAGCTTCCCGCGCCTGTGCCATGGCTTCTCCCGTGTGCAATTCTCCGCGCGTCACTTTTTTCGCATATTCTGCCACGAGACTGACGACTGTTTGCGTCAGCTCGCTGATCAAACCGCGTCGCTCTTCCATGAGGGCATCTTCAAGCTGCGGCATAACAACAAAAAATAAAACGCCAGCCAATAGATTCGCCGCAATGAGCGCAGGGAGAATAATCTCGACAAACACAAGGCGAATGGGTTTTTCCGATCGACGAATTCGAGACACGATCCAACCTCCCTGTCTTCACCATTGCAATATGAGCGTGTGTGTAGTCGTTTGCGACACTTGCTTGCTGTATCATGCCAAATCATGCTTTTGAGGCAAATAGGTCACGCTTTGCCCCTGACGATGTTTTTGCCGCTCTTTCCCCCGAGCAAATCATTAAGCGAATGTCACAACGTATTCGTCAAAATAGAGCTCTTTGCCACGTTCATCGCAAAACACCATGGTATTACTGTATTATTTATTGATTGGTCAATCAAGTTAAAGTTGTATTTCGTAATTTTCATACAATGAGATCAACATCAAATGTAGTAAAAAACATTTAACTTGCAAAAATGAAAGTCGAAATGTACATATTGAGAACTGGTCATTATTATAAACCAGATTGATGCAAATTTAAACCGCATTGCTCTATTCAGAAAAATAAATGACCGTGAATACATGCATCATGATATACTATATGCATATATTCCTACTTTTAGGTCTTTTTTCAAGAAAAAACGGAGCAAGGGAGACGCGTTGTGCATGCAGTGCCAACCGTAAATCCTGGCATGACGCTTTTGTTGGGAGATGTTCACGGTGATTTTGATATTGTCAATCGGCACATATACCACGCAAAAAAATCAGGAATTTGCGTCAAACAAGTTGTTCAATTTGGGGATCTTGGGGCGTCACACCATGCATTTTTAACGTACTTTAAACGCCGTTCACAACAGTTTGCAATTCCTTTTTTCTTTATTGACGGAAACCATGAAGATTTTTTCTTTCTTGGATCTATCAACAGACGTTTCGGTGAATACGTGACGTATCTCGAACGAGGCAGTGTTCATCAATTTGGATGGTACAATGCATTGTGCCTTGGTGGGTCTGCTTATATGGATCCCATCAATACTCCCCCAGCGGCTGTTATTCAGCGTGCGGATATAGATCGAAGTCTCGCGCACGATCCCGACACTATCGATATTATTTTTAGTCATGACAGTCCCCAAGAAGCGGGGGTGTCCGGTCGCAAGGAATTCAAACAGTACGGCCAAACCGGTTTTTCACGAGGGGGCGAACTTCTTGAACGCTATCGCCCCAAACTCTGGGTGTTTGCCCATCATCATCAGTATTATGAATGTATGGTTGGTGATACCCGGTTCGTTGGTCTCGATCTCGCCGCCCGGGGATATGTCCTGCTCGGGGCGGGGTATTATATCAAACGTGTGCGCCACATTGCCGGCGCGCTTCCAGATCGAGATGCTATCTATTGTGATCGTCCCGGCCGCTCGCATCCCCTGGAAGGAGCGCTCGCAGAGCATGTCGCGCGCAAACTTTCCCAGTGGGCAGCTCGGGCACTTCCCCGCCGGCGGAAAGATGAAGGTTAAGTCGTGTCCCTTCACCGTAAACCAGGTCGTACAACCGTATTGCGGCCGCAACAACTGGGGGATTGTTTCACATGTCTGGAAGCTACGAAGTCAACCTCTTCAAGCCATTGCCAGGATATCCGACTGTCAATTCACGGATTATTCTGTCGTTGGTTGCCATTTGGGCCATTGCCGTGTTCGGTTTTCACATTCTTCTTCGTGTCATAGAAAAGCCCGTCCCTGAAGACGTCTATATCGGCTATTCATCCGCTTGGCCTGACTATACAGCCGGCAACGCCAGTCCGGAACAACGCCAAGCTCTGGCGGCAGCTTATCTGACCGTGTTCGGGAAATATGTAGAGATGCGCGCTGATCCAACATTGCGCGCCGCAATGACCCAACTCGTCTGGGAGAGCCTCCCCGAAGACCAGCGTAACGGACTCAATGCAGCTATTGAAACCATGACAACCAGCCGCACTGGTGGCGAAGAAATTGCTCAAGTGCTTGGTATCACCAATCCACTCCTGATACGGGTCATCCCGTTTTCGATGGCCACATTCGAGACCGATGCCCCAACAGCCGACCTTACATCTATTCCGGCGGTCATGGACAAATACCTTATCCATTATCGCTCCGTATTGACCGACACGAGTTTCTTGGGGTTCCCGTTTCACTACTTCTACACCGCCGTTTTTCTCCTCGTGCTCTTTGTGCTCATGTGTCTGTTCTATTGTGTGGTGATTGAAAAAGTGAACGAAAAATACGGCATTGAAGCCGACGAGTAGGGGGATTTCATGAAACGCTTCAATTTATTGCTGTGCTCTTTGCTTGTCTGCCTGTTCAGCGTCCCTGGTCTGGCACAGGCAGCATCCAACGCCTTGCAGCTCGAAGGCGGATTTAAACTCGGTCCGGCCATTTTGATGATTATCATCATTTGCCTCTTCATTGCCGTCGGACTCATGAACCGAGCAAGTGACACCTCCGACTATTATGCGGCTGGCCGCTCCATTTCCCGCGTTGGTTCAGGCATGGCCATTGCTTCCAACTGGATGAGCGCAGCGTCCTTCCTCGGTATGGCTGCCATTATGTATGGATCGGGCTATGACGGATTGGCATACGTTGTGGGATGGACCGGAGGCTACGTCTTACTTCTTGTCCTCATGGCGTCCCAAATCAGGCGATTCGGTAAATATACAGCGCCGGACTTTATCGGCGACCGTTATTATTCCACCACATTACGGGCATCAACGGCTATCCTCGGTATCTTTGTATCGTTCTGTTATTGCGTGGGGCAGTTCGGCGGTATCGGACTGATGTTCAAATGGATTTTGGGCGTCGATTATAACTGGGCCGTCATCATTGGCTCCAGTGTCGTCCTCATCTATACGCTCATTTCCGGAATGCTCGGCGTCACCAAAAACATGCAGATTCAATATGTCATCATTATCATCAGCTTCATCATTCCCGAAGTCATTCTGACCTACAAGTTTGATTACTTCTGGCTCGTTCCCCAAATTGGGTATGGACAAGTCGTGACGGATATTGTCAACGGCATCCCCGTCGGAGACATGGCCAATGTCTTCAACCAACCATACGCTATACTGCCCAGTCCGGAGTTTGCCATGCCATGGGATCCCTCCACGGGTAAAACCTTCTTTCAGTGGATGGCGCTGACCTTCTCGCTCATGGTAGGAACGGCCGGCTTGCCGCACGTCATTTCCCGATTCTATGTCGTGCCCAAAGCCAATGATGCGCGCTGGTCTGTGGTTTGGGGATTGTTTTTCATCTGCTTGTTATATTGGAGTGCGCCGCTGTATTCCGCATTCGGGAAAGTCTTTTCTTCAGCTCCCGGTCTTGGCAAACTGTCCAAGGATGCTATCGTCGTCTATACGGCACAACTTGGCGACGTGAATCCGCTCGTCGTCGGATTCCTGGCTGCAGGCGCTGTTTCAGCGGGTTTTTCCACGGTCTCTGGGCTTCTGGTTGCCGGAGCCTCTGCCTTCTCGCATGACCTCTATCATAAGGTCATCAACCCTCAAGCGTCGGCTGCTACGCAAATGCTGATGGCACGTATCGGTACCATCCTCATGGCCGTCGGCGTTGCGCTTGTTGCCATGCTCAAGCTCGGCCTCATCGCTCAGCTCGTGGCCGTCGCGTTCTCATTGGCGGGTTGCACCATCTTCCCACTCTTCTTTCTCGGTATCTGGTGGAGCCGATCCAACCGAGAAGGCGCCATGGCCGGTCTGGCGACGGGTGTTATCATCTCGCTTATCGCCATTACCTACTTTGTCGCCGACAAATTCGGGGCCAATCTCCCCATGGGTGATTTCATCGGCTATTGGCTCAATCCTTGGTATTTTGCTTGGATCGGTGCGCCCCTGGCGATTCTCGTCAATGTGCTCGTATCCAAAATGTTCAAAGATACTCCTGACGACATCAAACGGTTCCTGGCCGTTCAGGTGCACGGAGCACGAGGCTAGCAATTCGGGGAGGAGCGCCGCAACGCTCCTCCCTTCCTCAAACTTGCTTTGCGAAATGGCACAAAAGACGTATGTTCTCTCTGCAATTGTACAGATGAATAATGTCTCTCATAGCCTGTAAGACGTTTCGTACACCGCCGGAGACATCGCGCAGTGCAACACAACACTCCTGCGCTCGACCACCACATATTCACCGATAATGGATTTTCTACATGTCTCTTTTCACAATGACGAAAGGTACAAAGCGGCTTCTTTTTGCTATGTTGGCCGTCAGCGTGCTCTATATTGGTGGAATGGCCTTATATTACGATTATCAAAACAGTGCCGCCGATCCACGGGTTGCTTCTGCCCGTATCGATATGAAGAACTATCAAACAAACCTGTCTGAAAAGAACTGGTCCGGGGCACTGGATGCGCTCGACAGTGCGGAAGCCATCTATGCGAACGTCCCGGCGTATCAGAAGAGCTTTGAACGTGGGGTACTCGAAAATGATAAAGCCGCCGTGTATTTGCTGACGATGGAAAATCATTTGCTCACAATGGAGACACCCGAACTCGACGACAAAGGTCGTTGGCTCTTGGAACAAGCAGAGTTCCACGCGCAAAACGCAAAGAAAATCTATACCAAATGGCTGAAAAACTTTGGGACGGTCTCAGGAACAACGCTCCGAACCGATCTGGAACCCTATTTTACCGACAACGATTTTCCCAACGCCGACGCAGAACGTATACGGGAGCGCCGCCTTCAAGAGCTTATCGATGCGCAAACAGAGACGCCTCGACGCCTCTCCGTCACCCTGACCAACCTCGGCATCATCGCACGCTATAACGGAAACGGCGCCCAGGCCGCGTCACTCTACCAAGAGGCACTTGAATACTGGCCAGACAATGAAACTGCGAAAGCAAACCTGGCTCGACTTCGCGGAGAAGATCACGAAGGACGCTCGGCGCTGGAAAAGTTGTTTCCGCCGAAACGATTGCAGTAAGGAACCAATCAAAGCGTAGGTAAACAACCAATTAACAATCCACTTGATGCCGTCAAACATCAGCCAATGCCTTTAGATGACTTGCCCCGTTGTTCGTAGAGCGACTAACACAACCTCGCTAATCTTCTTAATGATTCTTCTTCTTGCTCTTTGTTCCTCGGCTTGCCGAGTCATTACTTTGAGGTTTTGTTAGTTGCTCTTAGTATACGTTAATATCAAAGCGTACCTCCTCTTGTGAGGATTTCTTTATTCTCAGCCAGTCTTCAACAGAAATCGGTTTTTTTGGAGTAATCGAGAGAGAAATTGTCGCCGGATTATTGATAAACTTCCTCACCTGCGCAAGAGCTTCACTCCTCACCTCATCAGACATATTGAAAAATATACTTCCCTCCTTGGACGTGTCTATGAGGTTGAATATATCATCTCTAACTTTTTCTTCTGAAATGCCTTTTGCTATTGCCTGATACTCGACATATTTATTAAATGCAGAGTCGTCCCTGTACGAAAGTACACTACTATATACAAGAAAATGATTATATTCTTTCAATGCGTTATGACTATCGTTCCCCATGTCGACATTTCCTAGATGTAAACTATAACTCAATGCCCCGATATCATCGGCCCCAAGACTCAACCGCTCGATAACTAAATCTTTTTCTTTCTTATTATATGTATACGAGAGGTCAATATACAACTTTATTGGATGGGAGTAACCAAGTTCTTGTATTTGGGCAGCAATACTTCCCGGTTTACTGTTGTTAAGGCGAAGGCCAGCTAAGTGCATATCCATATGAGATGGGAAGTCTGAAGTTGTATCAATATCATAGATGACGAGATTCTTCACATAAAGCGTAGAATTATTCTTTAAATAGCGAATTTCGAGGTTTTTAAATGTCATTTTCGACGAAAGCAAAGAATATGATGCTGTTTCATAATTAATATCGACATAATTTGCCATTTTTCCAAATAAATAATTCATCTGCTTTTCAATCTGAAAGCCCATGAAAATTTGTATACAGAGAAAAATAATGACTCCGATAAGCAGAATACCAGACGGTATCCAAATTTTTTTGCCGTACATTGTTTCATCCTTTGATAAATGAAAAATAGTTTATTATTTACTCTGAACGTTTTACTGAGTGAATAAGCTGCTATGGGATATAGGATTCACATGAAATTGAAAACTTTAAAAGTGCAGAACGATTCTTATTTATGAAATTCCATGCAGAAAGAATGGTGTGCAAATGAGGCTATGCCATTAGCTCCGAAAGTCCCACCGGCTTTACTTTGGAGCAGGCCATAAGCAAGCGATCAAATCCTTGGTCACGCCACCAACGTCGATTGAGCTGGTAACAGTATTCATTCAGGTATTTTTGCAAGTGTTTCTTTTGCACACCGTGTTATGTTCCGAGAATAAACGCTTTTGCATTGGAAACAACGATGTTGATCCACTTCAAAAAGGCAAAATTGGATTCTTCATTTACGGGTATACAACTTCTGAAATGTGTTCATGACCAATCTTCTGCGCAACTTTATACGCAGGGAAGTCGTCAGTTTCGATGATTTGCGAATGAGCGATATTGTTTTTCAAAGAGTCTTGATGGTTTCACTATCAACATGACTGACCACGTTCATTTTCGCAAATGTAAAAACATCATTCTTGATCGCAGCCATAACAAGAACAGGACCTTAGAAGTTCCACGGCCTCGTTTATCGCCACCTTTACTGAGGCCTCCTTTAAAATAAACATCGTCAACTTGGATAAGACCTGCAAGCTGGTAGTGCGAATCACGAGCAGCCATGGCCAAGCGAATTCTATGCAGCATTCCCCAAGCTGTTTTATATGTAACACCAACTTTATACGAAATATCGAGGGCAGAAATACCACGTTTATCTGGTGCATAAGGAAGATCGTCCAGAACCATTTGAGGAGCGGCGTCCTTGTCTTATGCATTACAGTCCCTGCTGTGAGTGACGCTCGATATTTACATTTTTTACATTGGAATAATGCACGCTTGGGGAGATCATAAAACTGAGTATGTCCGCATTTCGGGCATTCAAACCATGAGGCCAACGAAATGAATATAACTTTTGCTCACAGGCAGCATCGTCTGGATATCTTTTTTGAAAATCAAAGAAACTCATGCTTTCATGCTGTTTGGGCATAACAGGTCTCCACTTCGAAGATTATTTAATAAAGCCCCCTCTTCGGACCTAAAGGAATAGCCACATTTTAAAATATAAATATCTTTATCTATGATTGAGGGAGGGAAGAGAAAGGGCATGGCTTCGTGTGTTCCAAAACGCGATATCCGTGTTTTGAGTAGCGATAAAGTTTTATTACAAGAGTTTATTTGAATCTATTATATTGTTTTGTAAGGGAAAAAATAAAAAATGATCACATCTTTCTTGTAATAATCTTGACAAAAATTTCGTTTGTTGGGAGTAGTGTCGCCTATAACTTGATAATGAATTTCATAATCAAGTTGTTTGGGCTTCTGATCTTTGTTGCGCAACGAAGATGAAAAAGTGGCAATGCTTCCCGCTGAAAAAAGACGATTTGGAAAGTGGGAAGAGCAGATTGAAAATCTGCTGATTTTCGGACGCAGTATTGTGTAAATGGTCTTTCTTTTGAGGGTATTATGAATAAAAGGGAGTCTGTGACAGAAACTCAACGCCTCAGGATACGAAAGGAGAAGAATGTGGCTCGGACGATAGCGACTGCATTTGTATTGTGTTTGACTTTGGGAGTGTCCTCCGCCTTTGCACATGATTTTTGGGTCAATGCTGAAACTGCAAAGGATCAAGTCATCAAAGTTGATATAGGATATGGTCATGATTTTCCCAATCCGGAATCCATTCCGGAAAAGCGAGTGCATCTTTTTGAAGCTCCTACTTTCGTAACTCCGGCAGGAGAAGTTGCTCTTAAACAATCCGGGGAAAATTATGCCTATCAGGGGATGTTTGACGCGAAACCGGGAAGTTATCTGGCGCTAGGTACATATCGTCCCACGTTTTGGTCCAAAGGCCCTCGTGGTTGGGCCATGGAAGATCGTACACAAATGAAAGACGCTGAATTGTGCGAGCATGTCAGTATGTATGCAAAGAATATTCTGAATGTTGGCGATAGTTCGGAGAATACTTTCATTGGAAAGCCCGTGGGACAAGGCTTGGAAATTATTCCGTTGGTCAACCCGGCTACGGTGAAACCCGGTGGAAAATTTCCCATTCAAATTTTGGTAAATGGGAAGCCTGCTAAAACCGTTGAAGTGACGGCAACATTTGGAGGATTTTCAGATAAAGAAAGCAAGGCATTTTATGGACATACCGGTCTTGATGGAAAAATCGACATTATTCCCCTCAAAGCAGGGTATTGGATGGTAGAAGCGGAATATAAGGAGAAATACAAGGATGAGTCGGTTTGCGACGACACCTATCTTTTATCGACCTTGACATTTTCAATTTCTGAAAAATAGTTTCAACGGGTTGTACGTAGCGATAGAGAGTTGAGAGACATTCGTTTCGACTGCGTGTCATAAAAAGGCCCCGTGTACGCCAATTACACGGGGCCAACATGCGGGAGTGCGCGTGAGAGCTCGGTTTATGGAGATGGATGATCCGCAATCAATGAATCAACCTTGCTCACTATGAAAAGCAATGTCGTGAGAGATATTGGCAATATGCCGGGGGGCTATGCCCTTAACTTCATACAAAGCAGAGAAGGCGCAAACGTCAGTTCGCCATTTCAACTTTTTGCCATATCAAGATGCGATGCTATGTATACTCATACTATCTTTCAGACTCTTCTCACACTCCATCCAGTACTATCAGCCTACTGCAACAGTTTTCTATATAAAGTATTTTCTTGATTTGTACTCTTGAAACCACCTCTCCACAAAGTAATCCTTCATGAACTCTACAAAATAGAAACAAAAAATCAGGATTTTCCCGATTGTTTCAACAATAAAATACGCTATATTGTTTAACAATTCTTATAATTATTGTAATCGAGATTATCCATATGTCTGAGATTCTTTTTTCCGCCCTGGCTGCTCTTTTCTCCCTTATTGTTATCTTTTTCTCCATTACTCGGCATCGACGTCTCTTCAATATAGTCAATAACTTTGATTTTTTGGCAAAGAAAAATGACGAATGCGCCCGATACAACACATTAAGACAGTAACACTCTCTACATGACGTGCAATTTAAGCACAAAACACCAACAGCATATGTTTCGAATCATCATGCACGTCGCATAGGATCCATTTTACGACACAAACTCCAAACTATAATTTCCTTTACAAATTCATTTAGACCTATCGGATAAATGTACACCAATATCAAAAACAACAAACGCCCCAAAGCGATGAGCCATGGGGCGTTTGTTGTTAATATAAGAGCTGTGTTTAACTATGCATCATACTTATTAGAACACTTTAGATCGGCGTTGCACTCATACGTCTCTGTTGCTTTTTCTTTCTGCCCCTGAGACAAAATGTGACTAATCCCCAAGATATGCTTTACGAATTTCAGGGTTAGCAAGCAGAGATTTTGCGTCATCTTCGAGCATAACAGAGCCGGTTTCGAGGACGTAACCTCGATTGGAAAGCTGCAAGGCGATGTTGGCGTTTTGTTCCACGAGAAGGATGGTCACACCGCTTTCACGGTTAATAGTCCGAATAATTTTGAAAATATGCTGACAAATCAACGGCGCGAGACCAAGGGAAGGTTCATCGAGTAAAAGCACTTTCGGCCGGCCCATGAGTGCGCGGCCAATGGCAAGCATTTGCTGTTCTCCACCGGAAAGGGTACCGCCGGGTTGCTTGCGGCGTTCTTTGAGTTTGGGGAACAGGTGGTAGACCATCTCCATATCTTGCTTGATAGCGGCCTGATCTTTACGGAAGAACGCACCCATATCGAGATTTTCCGTCACCGACAGGCGAGGGAAAATTCGTCGTCCTTCGGGAACCTGGCAGAGCCCTTGTGATGGAAGTAGATCCGCATTTGTCGATGTAATCGATTTTCCCTGGTAACGAACATCGCCGGATGAAACTTTGACGATGCCGCAAATCGCCATCAGCGTCGTACTCTTTCCGGCGCCATTGGCACCAATGATACTGACTATCTCACCTTGGCGAACCGTGAGAGAAATGCCCCTAAGCGCCTGAATCCGGCCATAATGGGCCGTAACATTATCGAGTTCGAGAATGATTTCGCTCACAGGGCTTACTCCTCTTCTTCGCTACGTTTACCCATACGCTTGGCTGGAATGAGACCAGCCGGACGGATGAGCATCATGAGTGTCATGGCGCCGCCGAAGGCAAGCATGCGGTACAGTTCAAAATCACGGAAGAGTTCCGGAAGAGCAATGAGCGCCAACGCGCCAAGAATAATACCGGGAATAGATCCCATTCCGCCGAGCACAACCATGGCCAAAACAAGTGCCGATTCAAGAAACGTGAATGATTCCGGCGAGACAAACCGCATCCGGGCCGCGAAAAAGGCACCCGCCAGTCCACCAAAAACCGCCCCCATCGCATAGGCCAACAGCTTGAAGCGAAACGTATCGACGCCCATGAGTTCGGCTGCGGTTTCATCCTCACGGATGGCCTCCCAGGCCCGTCCCACACGAGAAAAGTTGAGTCGATGAACGGCAATAATCGTGAACACGGCCAACCCAAGCACGATATAATATACCATCCCGAGCTTTTTCATGTAGAGATGTTCGAAGGTAAATGATCCATCGACAATCTCAGGCAAGTAAATACCCGGTGCCTTAATCCCGAGAATCCCGTTGGGGCCATTGGTCAGGCTCATCCAGTTGTTGAGAATAATACGGATGATTTCGCCGAACCCAAGCGTCACAATGGCGAGGTAGTCACCGCGCATGCGCAGGGTGGGATAGCCGATGATGCAACCAGCCATCGCCGCAAAAATGGCGGCCAACGGCAGACAAAGCCAGAAGGACAAGCCGTAGTGAATCGACATCAGCGCGTAGGTATAGGCGCCGACTCCATAAAATGCGATGTAACCTAAATCGAGAAGGCCGGCCAAACCGACAACGATATTGAGCCCAAGCCCGAGACAGACATAAATCAGAACGTTGACCATAACGTCCTGCGCGTAGCGTCCCGTATAAAAAGGGTAGGCGATCGCCAGAGCGAGAAGCGGCAAAAAAATCATCCACTTCGGCGTCCGTGAATAGGTCGCGTTCAGGTTCTCGCGTACAGATTCGATGGGACCATGAAGAAAGCGAAAAGCGCCCATTGTTTTGAGCGTAAAGAGCACCATGCAGATGGTTCCGACCACTGCCACACGAATCCACACAGGAAAGGCGGCCGTGAAATCAAGGGTACCGTCGGCTTTAATGCCGAGAAGCGGCCAGAGCAGCACATAGAACCAGACCAGGGCCAGACCAAAAAAAATCCAATGTTTTTTAGACGCGTGTGTCATCGACATTCTCTCCCATGATACCGGTGGGCATGAAGTACAAAACCAGAATGAGGATGATGAACGCGAACACATCCTTGTATTCCCCACCATAGGGGATGTACGCGGCAGCGAGAATTTCGACCATACCGATGATGAGTCCGCCGATCATGGCTCCGGTCATGTTGCCGATACCACCGAGAACAGCAGCGGCAAAAGCCTTGATGCCGGGAACAAACCCCATATCGTAGCGTACCGACCCGTAATACAGTCCGACCATGATACCGGCAGCAGCGGCTAGAGCCGCGCCAATAGCAAAGGTGGTGGCGATAACCCGGTTGGAGTTGATGCCGACCAACGCGGACATGACCTTATCCTGAGCGGTCGCACGCATGGCTTTGCCGATACGGGTTTTGAATACGAGAAGATTGAGTCCGATGAGCAAAGAGGTTGTCAGGGTCAGAATAAGAATCTGCATCAGACTGATATGGACGTTCCCAAAATCAATACCGCCCTGTGTGAACCCGGTGGGGTAGGCTTTGTCGTAAACGCCTTGGGTGAGCATGAGACCGTTTTGCAGAAAAATAGACATGCCGAGCGCAGACAGCAGAACGGCCAAGCGTGAACTTCCTCGTAAAGGACGGTAGGCGATACGTTCCACAGCAATGGCAAGAATGGCGCAGTACCCCATGGAGAGGACCAGGGCGATGCCAAGGCCAAGCCAGGGATGCGTTTCCATAAGGCCATGGGACGCGAGATAACTCAATAAAATGACGCCCATATAGCCGCCGGCCGCAAAAATTTCACCGTGAGCGAAGTTGATGAGCTGAATAATGCCGTACACCATGGTGTAGCCAAGAGCTACCAGGGCGTACACCCCGCCGAGGGTGAGGCCGTTTACAAATTGTTGCAGAAAATAATCCATGCTGTACTCGAGTGGTGAGACGTGAAAGAAGTCTGGGAGTCAGACGATAATCCGGGCCTGTCCTCACGCCGACTTTCGTCGTATGTTCGGCTCGAAGAACCGATCGCATGGTGGCCCGTTGCCGGCGTGAAACGGCCGAGAGGAAATTCCCCCCGGCCGGAACAGACAACGTAACGTTCGGAAGCTAGAACAATTTCTTGGTGGTAGGATCCCAGAAATTGACGAACTTGCCGTCTTTCACAACCTGAATGACGTAGTTGGAACCTGAATCACCATTTTCCATGAACTTGATGTTCTTGGAAGCGCCAGCAGTATCCATCTTCATGATTTCCGCTTTCACCTTCGCCGGATCAGTCGAATCGGCGGCTTTGATGGCCGAAAGCAAGGTCATGGCGGCGTCATACGCATAGGCGGAATAGGCACCGGGCTTGCCGTATTTGGAGTAGGCTTCGAGGAAGGTCTTGTAAGCGGGCTTTTCCGTATCGATAAAACCAAATGTCAGGTATGCACCTTCAGCAGCGTCTTTGGCGATTTCCATCAACTGCGGGTGGTAGACAGCATCCTGGGCAACGATAGCGGCATCAACACCAATACGCTTGGCCTGAATGAGCATGAGTGCGCCGGACGAAGAGTTCTGCAGGCTCATGTACAGCACATCGGGGTTGAGGTCTTTGATTTTGGTGAGAACGGCCGAGAAATCTTTATCACCCTGGTTGACGTGGTCATGACCAAGGACTTTCAAGCCGGAGTCAGGAGCGAGCTTTTCAACATTGTCGGCCAAGCCCTGTGAATAGGTGGTCTTGTCGTCGACGATGAAGACGGTCTTCGCTTTGAGGTAATCTTTCATAAAGGCAACGGCGACAACGCTCTGGTCGTCGTCACGGCCGCACATGCGGAACATGTACGGAAGGCCGCGTTCGGTGACTTTTTCGTTGGTCGAAGCCGGCGTGATCATCGGAATGTCTTCTTCGGCCAGAACTTCAGAAGCGGGGATGGTGGAGCTAGAGCAATACGCGCCGATAACACCGACAACACCTTCGTTGATCAGCTTGTTGGCAGAGGCAACGGCCTGTTTGGGGTCACACGCCGTATCCTGGGCCAATAATTCGATCTTGTCGTAGCCGGGAATGCCGCCCTGCTTTTCAATAACGCTGATCGCTGCACGCGCGCCATTGGCAATATCGTTGCCGTCAGCGGCGTAGGAGCCAGTCAGCGGGCTCATGGAGCCAATTTTCAACGTTTTGGCCATGCCCATCGAGGCAAAAGCCAAACTCAAGGCCAACACGGCCGTTACCATACGAAACATGCTTTTTCTCATATCAGCCTCCGTATTGAGTTACTTCCGCTGACAGCTCGCCAGCGGGAAATGTATGATCAGATCAATAAAGAAGAACCGGCTCATATTCCGGTCCATAAGATAGAAACATGTGAAACCGCTCTGCTCAGACGACAAGCGTCTCGTCGAGGTCTTGCCCGAGGTATGCTTGAATCACTTTAGGATCGCACTGCACTTCTTCGGGACGGCCCTGACAAATGAGCTCACCATGGTCGAGGACGACAACGCGGTCACTGATATTCATGACCACACTCATGTCATGCTCGACAAGCAGAACATTGACACCGGTTTCAGCAATGCGCCGAATGGTTTGCATCAACTCTTTGCTTTCAGACGGATTGAGCCCGGCTGCGGGTTCATCGAGTAGTAACGTTTTCGGTTCAGAGCCAAGTGCTCGTGCAATTTCCAAACGACGCTGCAACCCGTAGGGCAAATTCTTGGCGGTAACGTCGGCATGATCGGCCATACCGACAAATTCCAGCGCTTTCATGGCTCGATCGTGAATGTCACGTTCTTCATCTCGTTGCGATGCAAGCCGAAGCACAGCCCCAAAGACACCAGTTGAAGACCGGCAATGTCGGGCAACCATGACATTTTCGACGGCCGTCATGGCCGTGAACAAACGGATATTTTGAAATGTGCGGGCGATACCCGCTTCGAGGATATGATGAGGTCGACGACCGGTCAGTTGGCTGCCATCGTAGAGGACACGCCCGGACGACACTTTGTACACACCGGTAATCACGTTAAAAATTGTTGTTTTCCCGGCACCGTTGGGACCGATAAGGCTCAGGATCTCACCGGAATGCAGGTCAAACGTTACATCGGTCAGGGCCATCAGCCCGCCAAAACGAACACAAACGTCTTGCAAACTCAAATGTGCCATAGGGCGGATTTCTAGCATAGAACCCCATGCAACACAAAGTATTCTTTAACTGGAAGTATTCGCTTTTTGCCAAAATCCGCAATACCTATCCCATCAAAAAATACCTTAATAAAAATTGGAGGAAACATGGCGCACACATCAAATATCGTGTAATGCAGCATCAAATGGATTGCCTCCTGCTCCAAATATTTTGAGGCGCATTTCCAATTCGAAGAAAAGGAGTATGTTCATGAGATCTCTGTTTATTCTGGTCGCGTTGTCGCTCGTATTTTCCGTGTCGTCACCGGCCATGGCCAAAAGCCACTTCATTGGCACATGGTACGCGCAAGGTCGCAGCTACGAAATCCGTTATGATCAAAACCGATGCCCTGACCAAACGTTTGCTGTTACCGATAATCGCGGCCGCCAGACCTGTGCGACATTGGTTGGCAATAAAGAAATCCTGATCCCGGAATGGAATGACTTACGCGGCGCGTTGTCCGATCATGGTCGTGTCATCAAATGGTCTAACGGCGTTTCATGGGAACGGGAATCCAAACCCAAGCCGCCCATGCCCGGCCCCGATTCCGGAGATCATTGCAAGCAAGCGTATGAAAATTGTTCTCAAATTTGTACAACCCAATTCCCCGAACCATCGCTCAACATGCAATGTATGACGAATTGCAATACAGGGTTCGCCATGTGCCAACAACAGCGCCGGCAAGGAGCCGGTCCTCCTCCTCTTCCTGGAGCGAACGGACCAGGAAATCCTCCTGCACCGATGACGAATTGAAGAAACTGATGTATATTGTTTTCTGGTAGCGCATCTGTGTTCGTCAGCCCTGGCGTCATTGCGTCTAACCCATTGTATTTGGAGGATATTATGCGCAGAAAATGGATTATTGGTGTTCTGTTTCTGGCGGTCTGTGCTTTAAGTGCCCCGGCATCGGCTTCAGCCGAATGCATGACCGCGTACCGCAATTGCATGTATATGTGCGCCCAGCAATTCCCTGAGGCGTCACTTCGCAGCAAATGCAACGTCAATTGCCAAAACGGCTATGCATTATGCCAGTCGCAAAGCAACAAACCCGGCCCCGGTCCTGGCCCGAAACCCAAACCGGGCGCCAACCCCAAGATAAAAGCGACTGTGACGCCGTAAAAAAATCGTAAAATAGTCTCGCGAAAAAACGCGGTCGAGAGCATGTCTCTCGGCCGCGTTTTCAAATTTCATCGGGCGAAAGAACCATCAATTCAACCAGTTCCCTCACGCTGCCCAATAATCGATCCCACTTCGTCGACGGGATATTTTTGGGTGGTGTAGAGGAAGCGGGCGTAGTGGTCGGGGTGGGCGGTGACCATCTCGGAAAATCGTTTGGCAAACGTGTTCAAGGCGTCTTCTACCGCGTTGTCTCCATCGAGAGAGATGGGTGGATCGAGGTGAATCACATGTCGATTGTCAACACCGCGTACGGCGAATTCCGGAATAAGGGCTGCGCCTGTGCGTTTGGCTAACGATACCGGCCCACGCGACAGCGCCATGGTTCCATTCAAAAAGGGTACGACAAGCCGATCCGTGCCAATGACCCCGTCCAAGGCAACAACAACAATTTCATTGTTTTTCAATGCTTTGAACAGCTCTTTATGGACAGTCTTCTCATTGACGTAAATAAAATTCACCGGCAACGACTGTTCACACTCCAATTCACGCTGCATGATGGCGTTATGCGCATGGGATTCACCTTCACGGACAAACACCTTGGGATTGGCCGCGATTTGGTGAACGGTATAGCCATTATAGGCCAAGGCCGGCAAAATAATCTTCCATGAACCGAAGTGCGCAAGGCAAATAACCGCCCCCTTGCCGCGGGCCAAAGCAGCGTCGAGATGCTCCTTACCGGAAAAAGTGACCATCGCGTTGATGCGCTGTTGATCCATCGCGGGAAAGGTCCAGATTTCAAGCAAATCCTTGCGGAAATTCCGCATGGCCGTCACCAGAATTTCATCGAGTTGCTGCGGGCTCAGATCGGGCAACAGCGTTTTGAGCTGATCTTTGATGACGAGCCCCTTTTCACCGATGAACACTCGGCCTAAGGCATCACCAAGTCCCCACAGAACAGGGAGTGGTAGACGCGGCAAAAGCCGGCCCATGGTTTTGAGAAATACGGATTTGGCAACTTCACTGGCAATGGGATTCGGCATGATGATAAAAGGGGTTAAGGTTGCACCACAGTATTCTCGACGCAGAGGAGAAGTAATCCTATCGGCTCAGTTCTCCTCTACGTCGAGATCACATTACAGATAGCCCAAACTCTTCAGGCGATCTTCGATTTCTTTCTTTTCTTCGCTGGAATAACCTGCATCGCCGCCATCCACGAAATTCAGAGCGTCGGAGAATCGAAGTGGTAACGAACGAACGGACTCATCATCGAGTATTTCCGTCAGCACGGCACCATCGATATTTTGCGGCACAGGCACTCCAAGCAAATGACAGGCTGTTCCCATAACATCGACAATGCTGAACGGCCCCAGTTCACCTGGTTGAATATGAGCGCCATAGGCCATAAAGATACCATCCGGCTCATGATTCCCTCCCGGACCGTCGACATGCGTCAACACCGGACCGGGCTCCAAGTATCCGTAATCCGACAGCAACATCTGTTCATTGACGTACCCCGGCTGAAACTCAGGAATAACATGCGGTGCAGCATCGGCATAGGGACCAATGTAAGCATCGCGTGCCGTCTTCACCGTCATGAAAACCGGCTTTCCCGTATCTGGATCAATTAATTCGGCCAGTGCATCACGAATTTCATCGGCCAAGGCACGAGCTTCATCCGTCTTGACCACGTCGGGGTTGAGAAAAACACTCGGTGCCGAACCAAAGCTAAAGGCCTTGGTTTTCGAAAAATCGACATTGACGAGCACCGGGGTGTCATCAAGGCTTTCCCGAATCCCCGTACGATTCCCGCCGGTTATGGACGCCAGGCGTGATGCAATTTTGGACAAGAGTCCTTTCTTCTTGGGTAACTCTTCAGTCGGCATATCTTTGAGCACAAGATAGCCTTTCTCCATCAACCATTTGTTCATGGAAAAACTTTTCCGCACACGAACAAAGCCATGATCGGAAACAACAAGTAGCGTGTCGTCCGGGTCAAGCCGTTGCATCACCTCTCCGATGATGGAGTCGGCATGAACATATCCTGCGGTAACCGGATCGGTTTTGGGATTTGCCCCCCGAGTCGCATAATGATCAAAATCGCGCATGGCGAGATGTTGTGCCCGGTCCAGGCTCGTAAAGACGCTCATGATAAAATCAGTATTATGTTCATCCACCAAAGTAAAAGTTACTTTAGCGCGAGCAGCTTCGATACGGGTCGCGGCTTCGATAAATTTTGTCGGCTTCTTATGGTGCTCACGGGTGACGGCAAGTTCAATGCCGTAATTCGGAGCAATGCTCAACAGCCGCTCTTTAAACTCTGGAGGAGACGTCATATTGGCGTTCATGTCCGGGGCATCCATCCCCGAAACAACAATGCCGTCGATGGGATCGGGAGGGTAGGACATAGGAACATTAATTGCCGCAGCAGTTTTGCCATGACGACTGAGGTAACGCCACAGCGGCTCAACTTTCCGATCGGCCCCGCTCGTGAATCGCATGCTCGAGCCATCTTCTTTCGCCTCGCGTCGCACAAAATCGAAAATGCCGTGCTTTCCCGGTCCGGCTCCGGTGATCATGCTTGTCCAGGCCACAGGACTCAATGAAGGCAAAGAGCTTTCCAAGACCCCGATTGCCCCATTTTGCATGATCGTATCCAAATTGGGCAAGAGCCCTTGACCGGCAAGAGGCCGGATGACTTTAAACGTGGCTCCGTCGAGCCCGATAATAATGACGCGCTTGGCCATGAAACCCTCGCTCCTTCGTCTGTTCACGCCGCTTCGGTGACTCCGATAGACCGAACCGGGAATACAATAATTGTCCCGAGACCTTTCTTGTGACAAATCCAAGGACTGTTTTCAAACATTTCCACTCAGTTGAAACCTCATTGTTGCTCTATAAGGACATCGACCTGCGAGAGGATACGGTGCGTACATCCCTGACGCTTAGACGTTAGGGGGCTGTGGAAGATTGTTTGGCTGCGTCGAATATACGGTTCAGGACCGACGGCATATTCGTTGCCCCACCAATATTGAGTTGAATCGTACGGTCGTATTCATCGTCAAAAGTAAAAAAAGCAATGCGTTTTACCGTCTTGCTTTTGTGTTGCTGAAAGAAATCCAAATACCGATTCACTTCATCCAAGACTCGTGCCTCGACAAGAAGCTGTGGTTGACCGTGTTCAACGTTACTCTTTGCATCAAACTCCAGGAACCCATTATTTGAACTTTCTCCAATCAACATAATTTCAGAAAATGTGGCGCCTGTCTCCTTTTGCGCATCAAGCAACGCCAAAGTTGCTTCTATACGACACTGAAACAGTGCATTGAGTGTATTGAAATCAGAGGCTCTGTCTTTTGGGTCCTGAGTTATCGGTCCATCACGAAAAAATGAAAGCTGCGATCGTACTTGCCGGAGAGTTTTTCCTTCGAAAGGATGACAGGCCGCCGCCCCGGAAAGATGAGCGAGAGTATCGAGCGCGTTATCGTAGAGGCCATCAAAAAGGACCGTTGACACATAGAAATCGAACGCAACGACATCGAAGCCTTTTGGGATGCCTCCATCCGTATACATATTGCCGGCACTGTCATAGGTCGTCAGCCGAGAATTCGTGAAAATGTTTATCCATGCTTTTTCGCTTTCGGTCGGAGCGTGTACGGTTCTCTGATAAGAGTTATCGGCGTCTTCCACAAAGCGCTTGGCAGCGCGATCGACGTCTTCAGCAAATTCAGCATTGAACATTGCGCCAGCAAACAGCACCCCAATACGAACGTCATCAAGACCTTGCTGGTCGAGTTCGGCAAGGTACAAAAGCTTGAGAAAGCTCACGACGAGGAAAGATACGCCGAATTTTATTATGTGCAAGTGGTTCAAATGATTTGGTACGGGAGACGCACTTGCTGTCTCCATATTGTCGGAAAAGCGATTCCGGATTGGCAAGCTTTGCGATCAACGAACCAAAATCGAGTGTAGGTTTCAAATCACTTCATGCCGCCACGGTCAATTCAGCGTTCAACTTGTCAAAGGTTTCCATCGAAAACCAATACATTGACATCGTGTCCTCGTTATTTCCAGGTACAGTGGGATATGAAGAAAAAAAGGAAGCATCTTCTCACAACAATACGAGTTCCCGTGCACAGGCGTTCAATCATTGAATTGTATTTGCCGAACGGCGCATTTTTCAGGAGAATCGCTCCGGGAAATTGCACGAGAAAAACTCCACAGGATACCGTTCATCATGAGAAGAGCACATGAGGAGAGACATTTTACGACTCGACCAACGCTATGATTGATGTCTCTGTTGTTATACCTGTTCGAAACAGTGCCACGAGCTTGAAACATGCCGTTTCCAGTGTACTTCATCAAACCGGCGTGTCTTTCGAAATTGTGATCGTCGATGATGGCTCAAACGATCAGGGCGCCACTCGTGCGGAGATTGAGACACTGGCACATGACACCCCATGCATCAAACCGATCTGGCGTTCTCACGAAGGCATCTCCAGTGCTCTCAATGCGGGTATCGCAGCCTCGTCAGGCCGGTTCATCGCTCGCATGGATGCCGACGACATCTCTTTGCCCGGTCGGTTACATCTTCAGTCCCAGTATCTGAACTGCCATCCTGATATCGGCCTTGTCGGCTGCCATGTCGCGTTCGGCGGTGACAAGACTGTCCATGCCGGATATGCCGCCCATGTCGATTGGACGAATCGTATCGTCACGCCACACGATATTCGCCTCGCCCTCTTCCGTGAATCACCGTTACCGCATCCATCCGTTATGTTCCGGAAAGCGCTTGTCGACCGTTTCGGTGGATACAGGCACGGCGATTTTCCGGAGGATTATGAACTGTGGTTACGTTGGAGCGAAGCGGGTGTCTCCATGGCCAAAGTAGAGGAGACACTCTTGGTCTGGAATGATCCTCCTGACCGGTTATCACGCTCTTGCCCTCGGTATGCTCCGGAACGGTTTTACACTGTGAAAGCGGCCTGCCTCGCCAGATGGTTGCGTCATAACAATCGGCATCACCCCACAATTTTTGTGTGGGGAGCCGGGAAAGCGTCACGTGCTCGCGCCGAAATGCTTGTTCACTACGGCATCACCATTCAGGCCTACATTGATATTGATGACAAAAAAATCGGCAATATCGTTCAAGGACGACCGGTCGTAGGAAAAGACGCAATCCCTGCTCCCAAAGAGGGATTCATCGTTTCATTCGTCGGGTCTCGGGGAGGTGGCGAGCTCGTTCAGGAATGGTTGTGCCGGCATGGCGCGATTCCAGGTCGACATTTCATTCTGGCTTCGTAGATTCCTTTCCCATAACGTAACAGAGTCAACGGCTAGGACTTTGCGGATTCCTTTGGCGGGCCGATATGACGAGCCACAGCCGCGGCAAGGTCTTTTTTCAACACCGGCTTGAGAAGGCTTTCCGCAATAAGACGTTTTCCCTCATTGTCTTCTGCATCAACTGTGCTGCTGAACCCCGTGAGAAGAATAATGGGAATAGAGAGCTTGAGGCTTGCAACCTTCTGCGCCAGGTCCATGCCGTTCATTCCCGGCATATTGTGATCGGTGATAATCAGATCGATTTCTTTCGGAGTCTGGCTCAACGAAAAAAGAGCTTCTTCGGCTCGTGTAAAAGAGCGCACGTCATAGCCCAAACTACGCAGCATGGACGCCGTGACCTCAAGAAGAATATCTTCATCGTCAACAAGCACAATGACGCCATTTCCCTGTTCAGCTTCGATCGCCTGGTCGTCAACTCCAGAAGAAGCAATTGTGGCAGTTGGAATAAGCACTGTAAATGTGGCCCCCTGGCCAGGACTGCTCGAGACCGACACGGCCCCTCGATATTTCCGAACAATCCCATGGACAACGGACAATCCCATTCCCGTGCCTTCGCCCGGTTTTTTGGTGGTAAAAAAGGGATCAAAAATACGTTCACGCACTGTGGGAAGAATGCCTTCTCCAGTATCACTCGCCTGAATACGTAGATACAATCCTGGTTTCAGATCGGGCAAGGCTTCAACATCGGCGTCGCCAAGGGCGATATTATCCACAGAGATATTCAGCTTTCCACCAGATTTACGCATGGCAAATGCGGCATTCGTACACAGATTCATAATAATCTGCTGGATTTGGATGGGGTCGGCAACCACAAGGTCCGATGTTGTCGTAAACCGCTCATTGATTTCAATTGTCCCAGGCAACGTGGCACGCAGCAGCTTCATGGTCTCTTTAATCAATGGAGTCACATTAAGGGTGGTCAACGATTCTTCTGTTTGCCGAGAAAAGGTGAGGATCTGTCGAACAAGATCACGGGCCCGTGTACTGGCATCAAATATGTGGCGCAGCTTGGAATATAATGGGTGCTGTTCGTCTACCACGCCTAAACTCATTTCGGTAAAGCCCATGATGATACCGAGAATATTGTTGAAGTCATGGGCAATTCCTCCAGCCAATGTGCCAATCGCTTCCATTTTCTGGGCTTGTCGCAGTTTCGCTTCAAGCTGCTTGCGACGAGTAATGTCGTGTGCCACGAGAACAATATGGGCGTCACCATTTGCAACCTCGTGTTCCGTTGCCATGGAAGAAATGGTGACAATAAATTGGCCGCCAAGCCGAGGAATATCAAGCTCCGTCGAGCCATATCCTTCCCGGAGGAGTTCCATTACCGCCGCCGAGGGACGGCTTGTGTCGTCATCAAGTAATGTGGGAAGAGACTCCCCGACAAGTTCGCGTGGATGGCGGTGAAATCGGCCAGCCATGGCCATATTGAGCCGTTTAACCGTCGCGTTGTTATCGAGAATGACAATAAGATCCTGCACGGAATCAAACGTGCTTTCCCATTGTTTTTTCGCAGCCACAATCAGATCGGCATCACGCTTGCGCTCAATAATCTCGTTTTTGAGTAAGTCGTTCGTCCGAGCAAGTTCCTGCGTTCGCTCTTCAACAAGTGCTTCAAGCCTGGACTGGAGATCGATAAATCCGCGTTCAGCCTGCCATTTTGCGGTCAGTGATGCGACAAACTGGCTGATTTCCCGAGCATCGAACGGTTTATTGAGATAGAGGAGTTTATCGGCCGGTGGAGCTTTTTGACTGATAACCGTGGGATCGACATCGGAATAGGCCGAAACAATAACAATCTGAATAAGCGGATCGATTTTTCGAATATGCTCGGCAGCCCACACGCCATCGCGCCCTGGAGGCATGCGTACGTCAAGAAAAGCAACGGCAAAAGGACGATTTTGCTTCACCGCCTCTTCCACGGCCAAAACGGCTTCCTCACCTGTCGACACCGTCACGAGTTCAGAGTCGACGGTCGCTTTCGGTGCCTCTCCGAACAACGCCGCCGTAATATCATCGCTAATCAAATCGCGTTGTGTTGCGCCAGGTGTGATGAGATCGCAGTATAATTCAAGAATGCGCGGTTCATCGTCGGCAGCAAGAATGCGTACCGGGATTTCCGGTTGTGAATCTGTCATGATTTGGAGCTTCGTGTCAGCCGAATTTCGGTTCCATCACTCAGAGGATGTAAAGATAAGCTGGGCGGTGTAGCCCCTACAGACGGACCAAAATCAAAAACAACCCGCAATTTATCCGGATGCGCCCACATACGTACGGCTTTCACAAGTCCCCCGGTTGCTTTAAGCTTAATTTTTGGGGGTTTGGTGTATACTCCGTCAAAATCGACAACCATGCCGACCGGATCATTATTATCAAAGGCTCTCGCTTCCCCAAGGGGCTGTGCCGTCATCAGGCGTAAGACAAATACATCCGGAGTATCGACAATCGTATAATCGGTAATTGCAATGGGGCCTCCCGATGGCGTTGAGGACGTTGTCTTCACAGCCATCGCCGATCCGGCATCGGTTGATGTCGACCCTGTTGCCAGAGCAGTTTGTACAAGCTTTTGCGCCGTTGCGGGGGTCGAAGAAGCCTGTGGATCAAGAGGCTCATTCCGATCCGGTGTCGGTGTTGTTGGCGCGGGTTTCACGGGCTCTTTTGTCGGCTCGGGTGTTGCCGGTTCAGGAAGTGGCTCGGGCAAATTCTCTGCAGGCGAAGGGGTCTCGCTCGCCGGTTCAAGGGGAGTGGATTTGATTTTTGGAGGAGCCAGTGCAGCCATCTCTTTGGCTTTCGTGGTTGTGCCGGCTTCAGCAATTTTTTCTGGAGCAGACTTTGTGTCCGACGACGGAGCATTGGACAACGGCATGGGACGCACAGCCGCGACCGGCAAGCGCCCAGTCGAGGGACCACTTGTTTTTTCGACACTCGTTCCCTTTTTCACGGCTGCCGCAAAAGTAGACGTCTTTGAGTCCGAGGGAGCCGGCAATACACCGGAGGAGGCATAGTCTTGCGACTTCGACATATCAGCCTCAGAAGCGTCTGCGACAGCGTTTCCCGCTGGCAGACCCTTTTCGTCCAACGGGACACGTTCTTTCAACAGAAAAGTCTCATGGCCGGCCTTTGCAATGTGCTCGCCAGACACGTCTGCTTCGGCTTGATCAAGCGGTGTTCCCGTTGTTTGCTCGATATCGATTTCGGCGCCTTCCACCGCAATAGAACCGGGATCGAGTTCACGCGCTTTACTGAAATATTCCGCCGCTTCGGTCGTTTTGCCGGCTTCCTGATAGCACATGGCAATATTGTTATAGGCACCGGCTTTCGGTCCGGCTTGTTCAAATGCAGACAACGCCCGATCGAATCGACCGAGTTTGCATAACGACAGACCAAGATTGTTCCACGTCCGCCCATTTTCTTTCAAAGAGAGGGACTGCACAAACGCCTTTGCCGCCTCTTCGTACTTGTCGAGTTTAAGATAACTGATACCGATATTGTTGAAGACATCCGGAGACCCTCCAGACAAACGCATAGCGGCCTGGAATTCTTCTAAAGCTGCCTGCGGCATATTGCGATTGTTGAGCAACACCCCAAGCAAATTGTGTGACTCCACTAACTTGGGATTTTCTTCCAGAGCCTTGCGCAAATAAATTTCCGATTGCTCTGCTTTGCCCAAACCAAACGCTGCAAATCCAGACGCTTGATAGGCCCTGGCTCGGTATTTTTCATCGCCTTCAGCCGCTTCTTGAAAAAGTTCCAAGGCAACGGGAAGCTTTTTGAGCATCATCATGGCCATGCCACTTTTATAAGCGATGCGGTATTCTGGAGCTCCTTCGTGACGAGCACGCTCATAAAATACCACAGCCTGTTCGGCTTGGCCCTCGCGATAGAGCTTATCGCCCTGGCTTTCGAGCATCTCCGCTTGGGTCTTTTCAGGGAGCAGCTCGTCCAGCGTTTTCTGTTTGTTTTTGACGCAACCCAAAGGTAACGCCATTATAGCGCCAAGAAGAACGATTATACTGATATGACGTAGCATGGTTAATCACCGGCAATATATCATGGTGTTGTGCAGAGTGCAGTTACGAAAAAAACGATCCTGTCCCTGACGAAAACGTTGTTGTTTATTGTCCGACAACATTGAATACCTTCATCAGTCGAATAACCGCCGGTCCCATAATGACAATAAAGAGTGGCGGCAGAATGAAGAAAATCAAGGGGAAGAGGAGTTTAACCGGCAGCTTGGCGGCCTGTTCCTCGGCCCGCTGAAATCGTTTGGTTCGCATGGTATCGGCGTAAACACGCAGTGTCAGGGCTACGCTCGTCCCGAAGATATCGGCTTGAATAAGCAAAGCGACCAGAGAATTGACGTCATCAATGCCGATACGTTCGGCTAAATTTTTGAGGGCTTCACGCCGAGCCTTCCCGGCGCGCAGCTCCAGGCTGAGCATTTTGAGTTCGTCGCTGAGTTCCTGACATTTGGCCCGCATTTCCATGCCGACCCGGTCAATGGCAGCATCAAGCCCCATCCCTGCTTCGACGCAAACAACAAGCAGGTCAAGGGCATCGGGCAAACCGCGCGAAATATTGTCCTTGCGCACACTGATTCGCCAATTCAACCATACTCCGGGCAAGTACAGGAAGAGGAGCGTCACGGCAAGAGTAACAATAGCCACCACTTCATAGCTCACATTTCCCATAAAAATGAGCATGGTGACAAGGCAGGCCGTCATACCGAAAAGTGCCAACCCAATCTTAAACCCCCAAAAAACGGCCACGGCATTCTTGCTGCGAAAACCAGCATGCATCAAATCGCTTTCAGCCTTGCCGAGATCTTTTTTCTTCTTGGGTTTGACCGATTCCCCAAGCCGGGCGAACAGCAGCATGAAAGACTTGTGCAGCCATGATGCCGACGTTTCTTTCCGATTTATATCAATGTGCTCCGACACCTCGCGCAATCGATTGCGCATGGAGTCACGTTGTTTTTGTTCTTCAAAAATACCCAGCAACGCGTACACCGCCAAGAGCACGGCAATACATACAAGTCCGGCAATAAGAAGCGGTGAAGCCATACATTTACACCTTGATATTGATCATCTTCTTGATGACGACAATGCCCATAAACATGAGAGAACCTGCCATATAGAGCATGACCTTCCCCAGCCACTCCCCTTGCAACGTGGCGAGATAGTCGGGATTGAGCAGATTGATGGCAAATGCCACACCAAAAGGAAGGAGAACCAAAACTATCGCCGACAATTTCCCTTCCGCAGCCAAGGCATCGACGCGACCACGCAACTTGAAACGCTCTCGGATCGTATGCGCGATGCTTTCAATGACCTCAGAAAGGTTACCCCCTGTTTCACTTTGTATTTTGACGGAAATGACGAAAAAGGTCAGGTCTGGGCTATCCACGCGCTGTTCCAAGTTATCCAACGCTTCCTGCGGATTGGCGCCAATATTGATTTCTTCCAACGTACGGCCGAATTCCGTCTTAATGGGGTCATCGAATTCTTTACCCACCATGGCCATGCCACTGGTAAAGGTGTGACCGGCACGAAGAGCCCGAGCCACAAGGTCCAAGGCTTCGGGAAGTTGTTTCTCAAACCGATTCGCCCGTGATTTCTTTTTTCGGCGGAGCCAGAAAAACGGCATCAACACACCGCCCAATCCGGCGACAGGCGGCACAAGGGCGCTATCCGAAAATCCGAGTCCAAAAAGATAGCTCGTCACCCCGAGAAGCAAAGACAGCAGAATGAAGACGCCGAGCGGTGTCTTCATATCGGCTTGTTCCATGCTTTTTTCCAGTTCCTTACTCCAGTGGAGACGCGAAAGCACAACATCAAACCAGGGGATGGCACTGTGTTGCTGTTTTTTCGTGATATCGATTTCGGTCTCTTGGATATGTTCGCCGCGGACCGTCGCCAATCGGTTTTGAAACGCCTTGGCTTCCTTTTGGGTAATGCGGCGCATGACCAGCGAAAACACGGCAAAAAGCAGATAAAACAAGGCCGAAAAAACGGCTATGGCAACGAGAAGGGAAATAAAGGGCTTCATGACACCATCCCCCTATACTTCCATAATGACACCCGGATTAAAGACGTCGTCCGGGACCGTGACGCCTTTGGAGATAAATTTTGAGTAGAATTTCGGACGAATGCCTCGGGAAACAAAAACCCCTTTGACTTTATTCTCTGCCGACAGGCCATGCTGTTCGAAGGCGAAAATCTCCTGCATGGTGATGATTTCTCCTTCCATGCCGGTAATTTCTTGAAAGCTGATGAGCTTACGCGAACCATCGGACAAACGCGCAATTTGAATAATGACATCGATGGCGGAAGAAACATACCGCTTCAGCGATTCCGAAGAGATATTCAAGCCGGTCATCGCGACCATGGTTTCCAAACGCATCAAGGCGTCACGCGGGGTGTTGGCGTGAATGGTGGCCAAAGACCCGTCGTGTCCTGTGTTCATGGCTTGTAACATGTCCAGGGCTTCACCACCGCGAACTTCGCCGATTATAACACGGTCGGGGCGCATACGCAGACAGTTTTTGACGAGGTCACGCTGTGTAATTTCGCCTTTCCCTTCAATATTGGGCGGCCGTGTTTCCAAACGTACGACATGCTCCTGCTTGAGCTGAAGTTCGGCCGCGTCTTCTACCGTGACAATACGTTCGTCCGACGGGATAAACCGTGACAAACAATTGAGCATAGTGGTCTTCCCGGAACCGGTCCCCCCGGAAATGAGAATATTGAGCCGGCATTGCACACACCCGCGAAGCACTTCGGCAATTTCCTGCGTCAATGCTTTATAATTGACAAGGTCGGGGATTTCCAAAGGGTCACGTGAAAATTTACGAATAGACAATGCCGGACCATCAATTGCCAACGGAGAAATAATAGCATTGACGCGAGAACCGTCCGCCAAACGAGCATCTACCATGGGCGAAGATTCATCGACGCGCCGCCCTACACGGGACACGATGCGATCAATGATCTTTTTTAAATGTGTATTGTCTTTAAAACGCGAGTCTGTGAGCTGAAGCTTTCCTTTGCGTTCCACCCAAATCTGGCGATAGGAATTCACCATGATATCGCTCACGCTTGGGTCTTTGAGAAACGGTTCGAGCGGCCCAAGACCGAGCATTTCATCTTGAATTTCCGCGACAAGTTTATCACGCTCGAATTGGTTAAGCGGCATCTGCGCAAATTCTTCACGCAAAAGGCGCTCCACCAATTTTCCGATTTCGCCCTTCAACGCGTCTTCTTCCAACGTGTCGAGCAATGACAGATCAATGAGATCAATCAATCTGTCATGTATTTTGGTCTTTATTTCGTAATACGTATCAACTTCAACTTGTCGACTTTCGGATTTTGATTTGGACTTGGATTTGCTTTCGCCGGTAGATTTTTCCGATCGATCAAGCCGTTTTGGAGCAGTGAAACTTGGGCGGGCAGGGAATCCCATATCGTCTCCTTGTGGCGATATCGGCCTAAGAGCAACCTTGTGGCTCCCGTTTTGGCCGATTGTCCCAGGCGAACCGTATACCCGAGACGTTAGATACAATGCAGCATCGGGTGGACTCGACGCCTTCCGTTCCACCCGTTACGATGTCATGATTTCTTCAAAGGAAACAACTTGCTCAATCCAAACAAACCGAGTCCTTTTTTCTTCTTTTCTTTTTGAGGCAACAGCTCTCTGGCCAGGCCTTCCACACTCTTGGTGACCGGCTGCTTGGGTGCATTAACAAACAATGTTTGCCCTTGGTTGATGGCATCAAGCGTCGCTTTGTAATCATTAGGAATTTGCCAAAAACTCTTCTTTTCCATGGTTTCTTCCATATCGGCGACGGTCAGGTCGCAGTCGGCAAGATACCGGTTCACGACGATATGAATTTTTTCTTCCCAATTCATATCCGGCTGTCGGAAATGTTCCAAAAATCGTTTGACATTGGCAAGGCAGGTCAAATTCTGCACCGATGTGAGAAGAATGGTATCTGAAACTTCCATAACCTTCAGCGTCACTTCGTCAAGATACATTCCGAGATCAATGACAATGACATCAAAAAGTCCACGCATCATTTCAAGGATACTGGCAATGTTTTCCGGTGTTGCTGATTGAAGGTCTTCGAGCTGACTTGGTGGGGGAAGAACGTACAATCCAGAAGGATGTCTCGTGAGCACGCTCATGAGGTACGTTGCATCGAGTCGGGAAATATTGCTCACAACCTCGCCCCAGTGGAATTTGGGTTTGAGGTCAAGAAACAACTCGACTTCACCATACGGCAAATTCATGTCGATAAGAACAACCGACGACACCTCATCTATGCGTCCAAAAGAATCTGCTAAATTGACCGCCAGCGTGGTCGTGCCCACACCGCCTTTGGCACCAATCACATTGATCAGCATGCCTTGCTTGGATTGGACATGCTCTTTGAGCTTTTCACGACGTTCCTTAAATCTCCACAGCGCCAGACGCAGTTCTTCTTCATCGGGAGGATCTTTGAAAAACTCCCGGACGCCGGCGCGCATGGCGGCAAGCAAGACATCGTTATCCATCTTTTCGGAAATGAAAAAGACATCGATGTCCGGATGACTCTCCATCAGGGAACGCACCTGCTCCAAGTCAGCACCAATATCTTCGGATGCTTCCATAATGAATAACGACGTCGCATCCGGACCTCCTCCGAGGACTTCGATATCCCCGACGTCGGCAATGACGCGTTCGACAATTTCACGAGTGGCAGGGTCGACGATATCAAGAATGACGGCAATCTGATCACGCATGGGTCTCATCCGGTGCTGTGTTATCCGGCAAACATGCCGGCAAGTTTCGGGTACAAAAAGGTATACATGAGCAGAAGCAAAATCGCCATGATGACAAATCGCAGGATAAGCCGGGAAAAAAAGCGGAATACCGTCCCCAGAATGCTCACTTGCGGAACATCGCCGCGTGCTCGTTTGCCTGACACGATTCCTTCGGAGCGCAAAAGCGCATACGTGCCATACAGAGAGAACGTGATAATGACGAGGCTTATAACAGCATGCGGCGTGGAAAGCACTTCACGCACGGCGTCAAAGGCTTCGGTCAACCATGTCATTGCCTTTTCCATGACATCGCTGTCCAACGCGTTCCCCCCGGGAACACCTCCCGGAGCGACGTCCTGCACCGTATCACGAAGATCATTGAGCGAACGGGTAATTTCGTTGGATAAAGGCATGCCGGCTCTTCCTTGATCGTGCTGCCGATGCAACACATGTGCTCTGTATCTGTCTATGACACTACGACGTGAACGCAACCGAAACAAGTCTTAAGCGTCGTGGAAGTTGACCGTATCGATTCTTGTGCAGCCGAAATGATATCGAATACAAAAAATATGCCTGTAATATGACACCGACTCCTGCCAACTGTAAACGGTATGGTTTATGCTTTACACCGTATATTGAGTCATTCTGTGTTCATCGCGTGACAAGGACCTTCCTTGGTCTTATACAGGAAAGTATAGGTGATGAATCGATATCAAATACGGAAATGGACCGCGACGACGACCACGGGGTCTTCCACGAATCGTGTTCTCGTATTCCACAGCTTGTGGACAGGCGGCGTCCGGCGATGCACAAGGACGGCTCCCATGGAGAAAAAGATGACGTTTTGGATGCGGCGACGATCCGATCTTTCCGGCCCAAGTGCACAAGGTGCACCCGATGTTATGGCTGAACTCCTCAACCCGTCGCAGGATGAGACCTTCGACAGGGAAAATGAGCTCCAGGACGTGATTCGACGTCACGCCGAAGCCATTGCACCTCAACAACGTCCCAGTTCGCTCACTGGTCGAACTCCCAAAACACTTCATCCGGTCCCCAAAACAGCACAGAAGAAGCAAGCCAGTAAACGAAAAAAGGCAACCAAAAAGAAATCTACCGTTTACCTGACTGCGCAAAACGCTCGGGGACTTGATGACGCCAAGAAAGAATTACGCCGAATATGTCCTCATCAACACAAGGGATGCATTTCCAAATCCACCATTGTGGACGAAGCCCTGGCCTTGGTGCTTGAAGAATTAGCCGTCAAAGGGTCGGAAAGTGCTTTAGCCAAATCGCTGGCTTTAAAAAAGAAGCGAAAAAACGATCCGGAAGCATCGTAGAATATATTTTGAGACATTGCGCCATGCCGGACACTGCCGGTTCGGCACGAACACAGACGCAAGGAGCGGCACCACATGCTCAAGACTACGGACACCAGTGACATCCAAATGGCCCCGAATGCCAGGGGGCAGTCCGGGGACGACAACAAGGTTATCGTCATTTGCCCCCATTGCAAAAAACGCCATATCATTGAAGCATCTAAAATTCCGCAAAAACCGACATCGGCCATTTGCAAGAATTGCCATCGCCGGTTCCCGCTCCGCGTGAGCGAAACCACCGACGCCGCAACACCACCAGTCGCAACGTCCGTCCCGCCCATGGCGCGTCGTCCTGGTGTTTTTCCTAAGCCGACAACGTCTCCACCTGCCCCGCAGGCCAAAGCCGACGTTGACCCGACGCCCCAGTCTCCGGAGGAGCCTGTTTTCCGTATGCCTCGCGAGTCGCTTGTCCCGGACGACGGCGAACCGACTTCCTCCGCTCCGACCACAAGCCGCGAAGCACGTTCATACTGGACGCGTAAAATCGGCATTATCATCAGTAAAGGCGGTGTCGGCAAAACCACGACCGCTGTCAACCTGGCCGCGGCAATGGCCCGCATCGGCCACAATACATTGCTTATCGATACCGATACACAAGGACAGTCCGCGTATGCACTCGGCATCAAGCCCAAATATGGTTTGGCAGAACTGCTTGCCGACGGGGCCGACCCGAACTCCGTCCTGACCCAAGCCCGCGATAACCTTTGGCTTCTGGCCGGAGGAAAATCCCTGGCCGGGGTCAAACGAATTATCGATCGAAAAGATTTCGGTGGCGAGATGACATTAAAAGAGTCCCTTGCCCCTTATGATGGCCGTTTCAAGTTTGTCATTGTTGACTCGTCTCCGGGATGGGATCCCCTGACGGTCAACGTGCTCTTTTATGTCCACGAGGTGCTCACCCCGGTCTCCCTGGAAGTCATGTCGCTGCAAGGGCTATCCGAGTTCCTGAAATCGCTCTCAGCCATTTCACGATATAATAAGGATGTCGCCCTCAAGTATATTCTTCCGACATTCATGGATCGACGTGTTCGGCATCCGTATGAACTCTACAAAGAGCTCGTCAAAGTATATCCCGAATACTTGTGCGATCCCATTCGATATAACGTAAAGTTGTCCGAAGCACCGGCCAGAGGCCAAAGCATCTTTGAATATGCTCCCGGTTCACCCGGAGCGGAAGACTATGAACGTTTGGCATGGCATATCATCAATGCAGGGATGGACATGCAAGACAACGATGTCACGGAGCCACCGTTGCAGCGGTCACGGCCGACGGCACGTTGATGACCCCCTGCTTGATTTTCAGGGCAAACATCTTGAGTTGACGCAATTCAAGTTCGGAGAACAGAGGCCATGTATACGTCATGGGCGTTATGGAGACACCATTTTCTTTGAGCCCTAAACTTATATCCACATTGGACAACGTTCCATCACGTGCACTGGCAATAGTGTGGAGGATTGCTATATCCAAGCGTTTCATGACACTTGTCAGCACTAAGCCAGGAGCAACGAAATCCTGATCTGAATCCACACCAATGACAAAACGGTTGTGGCTTTTAGCTGATTGAAAGACACCGGCATTGGCAGCAGAGGCCACGGCGAAGATGACATCACAGCCATCCGCATACATGTCATCGGCCATGGCATGCGCTTCTGGAATGGCTATAAAAGGGATAATCTCCGGATATTGTGTTCCAATAAAGCGTATATCCAGTTGGATATCATGCCGAATCTTCTTTGCGCCGGCTTCAAATCCAAGGATGAAATCATTGATGACTGGAGCATCAAGTGCACCAAGAACTCCGACCTTACCGGATTGCGTCCCCCATGCTGCAACAGCTCCAGCAAGATAGGACGCCTCGTTCTGCCGGAACGTGACTGAACTCACATTATGGAGATATGTTTTCGCGGAGCAATCCAGCAAAACAAAACGCACATCATCATGAAGCCGTGCAACGTCGTCCACGGCATCAATCATGCGAAATCCTCCTCCAGCAATGATAAGATTGGCACCGCGGGCGATAACGCGTTCCATAGCTGCTGCGCACGTAGCGGGAGACTCGGGGGTCTCCTCCAGGAAAGGAACACCATAGAGCGTACGGGCTAAAAAAACACCGCCTTCCTGCATGAGATTGAAAGCACTGTTCTTCTTACTCCCAACGCCTCTCACCAACCCAATGACAAGGTTTTGTGTCTCCACTGGAGGCGCTTCAGATATACGTATTTCCTGAGCAGAACTGTTGGCACACAGCACAGCAAGGAAAATAAGGGAACAGAGCAGTCGTTTCATACTGATACGCTTAAATAGGAAGAGTTTGAGGGTGGAAATACCTGACTTATGTGGCATCTATGGGGAGACATCCCAAATGCATCCATGGCGACCTTTTTGGAATCGTACACGACAAAAATGACAGAAAGACGAAGGAGGAAATACATAACAATGAGACAAAGGGGAGGATGGATAATTCAATAAAAAGAAACAGCTTTCGTCGCTATAAAAATTATTCATGACGAAAAACGGACAAACTCGTGGGGCTCATGTGAGTATTTTGGGGAAACAACCCCCACACTTTTGTGTTGACTACCCATCGCATCGTATAAAAATATACGTTAAGCGACATCGCCTCTCAGTGCAACATAAACGCACGTATACCAACAAACCGTACTATTATCATAGGGAAGAGATACTCTCTCTACCAATAGAACACAGCCGCCACACGTACACCAGAGACCACAAATTATGTTGGATATTTCACAATAATTTTTCAACAAAGCGTTTCAAGTTCTCTCTTCAAACTCATAGTGAAAGTATTTCTAATAAAAATTGTTATTGTCTCCCAGGCTCTAACGTCGCCCCGTCACAACTCCATGTCCTGAGAGTCAAGAATCGATGTCAGAAAATACGAGACTGCCATACCATCACAAATCAGCACGGACGGAGAAAAGGGAGGACCGACTGGAACAATGAAAAACAGAGAATAAACGGATTGGAGTGAAAAAGCGACAAAAGAAGTAAGACAGTTACAACACCATAGCGCGATACTGGAGCAATTAAAATTCGTTCACATGCCTTCAAGCCAATAATCCTGGCAAGACAGATACATGGACATGGCGATCAACCATTCTGATGTCTCGTAACGTAAAACTCCAGGAGACGCCATGTCCATTCACCGTATAAAATGAAGTACTGTGCTCAAATCGATATCCGTTCTATTTCTTAGAATCACCTTGATCGAGAACCATGCGGTTCACCATGCCGCATTTGGGGCACCCTTTTCCAGGAGATTCTTCATCACAGGCGGAACAGTATATCGTAAAACATCCAATACATCTATAAAGAACGTCATTCGGTATTTCTTTTCCACAGTTAGGACATATACCGTTGTAGTTTGCCATTATTCATCTCTCCTTATTTACGTCTCTCGTTGAGTCTTTCATTGGCATTCAAACGATGTACGACATAGGATGCAAAATGATTTATGAATGGCACCCTTGCGCGAACATCTACGTTCATGCAGCCATAATCCTCTATTCTTCGAAACATATTACGCAGGGGAGTGCCCAAGAGGCCGTGGAGGTAATACGTGCTCAAGAGGGGGCTTATACATCATTGCATTTCCGAGATATCCTTGAAAGATGATCCCCTACACCCAAAAGCGCTGCCTGTATACGCCCATCTCCATCGTCTATCCTCAGAAAAACAATATTTTACATATATTTTGAGCAATTAGATTGTCACTCTCTCTCTTCGTTGCGTGTCAGACAAAATGAAGACCAATATATCAACGTGCAATTGAGCAATTCGGTCAAGCCCCCAACCTTGACAGCCCCCCAGGCACCGCATACATGGAGCCCATTCAGGGTGGCCCGATATCTGGGCAGAATAGGGAATCCCGTGCGAATCGGGAGCGGACCCGCCGCCGTGAGTTTCGCGTAGTTTGCGCAACCGCACTTTCATTGATGCCACTGAGATGATCGGGAAGGCGAATTTGCGGGAAATGAGCCGGAAGACCTGCCTTGAATGATTGTTGGCGTCGGCAACGAGGAATCTTGCCGGGCGCATGCATGCGGAGACGAAATACGGACGTCCCGAGAATCGATACATATCGGTCCGGGACGTTTTTTCATAGACGCACCATCCTGCCCGCACTTTTGCCCCTTGTTTTGCTATGCGACCTGGCTATGATCCATCGTGGTCTATTCGCGTGTTATCCACTCTTTTCCAAATGCCCTGCAATTCATGAATTCGGGGCCACTATCATGCCCATACGACACGTTGCCCTTTTCACCTGTTTCAGCGTCCTTTCGATCGCGTCCTTGCTTGCGGCCTGTACGCTGGGGCCAATGCCTGTACCCCTCGATCAGACGCTTGCCGTGCTCTGGTCGGGCATTTGGCCATTCTCCACTGGTGTCGTTGGAGATGACACCATTCGCACGGTAATTCTGGATATCCGGTTAAGCCGGGTACTGCTGTCGTTTCTTGTCGGCTCGGGCCTGGCTGTCTGCGGGGCGGCATTTCAGGGCGTGTTGCGGAATCCCCTTGCCGATCCCTTCACGCTGGGGGTGTCGAGCGGCGCGGCGTTCGGCGCATCGCTTGCGATGAGTCTCGGCATGGCTGGATCGACCGCCGTGTTCGGGATGACCGGCTTGCCTGTGGCCGGTTTGGCCGGAGCGTTGGCGGCGCTGTTTGCCGTCATGGCGCTGGCGAGATCGGCAGGTGGATTTCGTCGAGAAACCCTTGTGTTGTCCGGCATTGTCGTCGCCACGTTTCTGGCGGCACTGATTGCCCTCGTCAAAGCGCTGGATGAAGACGCGGTTGGCGCTATTGTCTTTTGGATTATGGGAAGCTTCCAAGGCCGCGGTTTTATGCATGTGTGGCTCTATCTCCCGTATGGCATTGTCGGAACGGCCATTTTGTTATTTTACAGCCGCGAACTCGACATGTTGAGCTTGGGCGATATCCAGGCCGAACAGCTCGGTGTAGCCGCAAAGAGAACGCGACTCATTGTCTTAACAGCCGGCAGCCTCATGGCAGGGGCGGCTGTAGCCGTTTCCGGTGTTATTGGATTTGTCGGCCTGGTGGTGCCTCACCTGGTACGTCGAATGGTCGGGGCAAGCCATCCTCGCTTGCTCATGGCATCGGCCTTTGCCGGAGGATTGCTGCTGCTGTGGTCCGATGTCATCGCGCGCCTCATCCTTCCCGGCGGTGAAGAATTGCCGGTGGGCGTTGTCACAGCTCTGGTCGGGGGGCCATTCTTCTGCCTTGTCTTGCGTCAAAGCCGACGGGAGCATGCATGATCGAAGCGCACGACCTCGACTGCGGTCACGGTTGCACCACCATCCTCCAGCATGTCTCGTTGCAGATTCAAGCAGGGGAGATGGTTGGCGTGCTCGGTCCGAATGGATCAGGGAAAACGACATTGCTGCTTACACTTTGCGGTGTCTTGCCACCACTTCGCGGAACGGTCCACGTGGATGGACACAATCTTGCCGGAATGTCTTCAAAACGTCGGGCAGCGAAAAGCGCCAGCGTTCCGCAGCGGCTCGATGCCGTGTTTGATATGGATGTGACAAGCCTCGTCCTCATGGGACGATATCCCTATCTTTCTTTACTCGGCAACTATGGTCCGGACGATGTCCGAGCCGCCGAAACCGCCATGCAGGAAACCGGAGCATGGCCCTTACGACATAAAAACGCCCGAGCACTCTCGGGAGGCGAACTCCAACGTGTGTTGATTGCCCGAGCATTAGCCCAAAGTACGGGAGCACTGTTTCTCGATGAAGCCTCGTCCGGTCTTGATATTGGTCGCAAAATTGAGATTCATGACCTGCTTCTTGCCAAAAGCCGAGGCGGCATGGCGATTGTTTCAGCCATCCATGATTTGAATCTTGCCGCCCAATATTGTTCCCGACTTATTTTTCTCCAACACGGCCGCATCATTCTCGATGGACCGACAACTGACGTCTTCACGCAAGACAATCTCAGACAAATCTATGAAACACCACTTACGGTCTTTCCCCATCCCGTCACGGGCGCCCCGCAATGCTTACCGATTCCCGGTTCTCATCGCACTGTGTCTGAGCCAGATGATGTTATGCACCCAGGCTGCGACGGTCTGGGCTGAACCGATTGTTTTCACCGACGACCTCGGTCGCAACGTCCAGCTTGAGGCCCCGGCAAAACGGATCATCGCGTTATACGGCGCCTTCAACGAGATCCTTGCAGCCATGGGACTGGAAGACCGCATTGTCGGCCGCACCAAAGCCGATTTGCTGCCGCCATCCATTGTGGACAAACCGTCCATAGGAACGCACATGCGCCCGAATGTTGAATTAGTGGTCGGTCTTCGGCCCGATCTTGTTCTCCAAATGGGCGGCCGTAAAGACGCGAGCCTGCCTGTTGAACAACTTCAGGAACTCGGCCTGACGACCGCGTTTTTCAATGTGACCGACTTTCCTTCACTCATGCGCGTTATCACCATACTCGGAGAAGCCACCGGCCAACCTGATGCCGCATCCCGGCTTGTGGATTCCATGCAACACCGGCTTGATGCCGTGAAGACCCGTATCCCGAACGGCACTCGCCCGAGTGTCTTTTTCGAAGTGCGGGAAAACACGCTGTTGGCCGCGGGAACGACGTCCATGGTCAACGCGATTATCGACGCGGCCGGCGGTCAAAACGCTGTTACCGTCAACAAGAAACTCGTTCGCACCAGTGAAGAAGAACTGCTGCGCCTCGACCCCGATGTGTATTTGTACCAAGAAGGTGCCATGAACCAGTCACCGACACCTCCCACCGACCGGCCTCGTTATGGCGGTCTGCATGCCGTACAGTCCAATCGAACGTATCGAGTCGATGAACAGGAATTTTCTCGACCCGGTCCGCGTAATATCGATGCGGTCGAACGTCTTGCCACCTGGCTCTATCCTGAAACCTCGTCTGCGGAGACCGCACAATGAATACTTCCGGTAAACTCTACGGCGTCGGCGTCGGCCCGGGTGATCCCGAGTTGCTGACCCTCAAAGCCGTTCGCATCCTTGGGCAATCCGATGTTGTTTTTGCAGCATCCTCGACAAAAAATGACTATTCCACAGCTCTCGATATTGCCCGTCCCCATTTGAAAGAGGGCACGCCGGTTCAACATCTGCCGTTCCCCATGACCCGTGATGCCACAGCGTTGCGTGCAGCCTGGGAGGCCAATGCCACCCTGGTGGCCGACGAACTCCGTACGGGAAAAACCGGTGTGTTTCTCACACTGGGAGACCCTTCGCTGTACAGCACCTTCGGCTATCTCCGTCGTACCTTGGCGCAAACGGCGCCGGATCTGACCACCGAAACGATTCCCGGCATCACGTCGTTTCAAGCTGCTGCAGCAAAATCGGGGCGCTGTCTGGCCGAATCCGGAGAAAGTCTCGTCGTCCTCTCCGGCGTGTGTGACCAAACATCTCTTGAAGAAAAATTAGCGCACCATGAGAACGCCGTTATCCTCAAGGCATATCGCAATTTCGAAGCCATACGTCACACCGTGGAACTCACCGGCACCAAAAATCGCGCTCTGTTTGCCACGCGTATGGGACTTGAAGGAGAGACAATATACGACAACATTGATGAAGCTCCGGAAAACCCACATTATTTTTCTCTGGTGTTGATCACCAATGATGTGCCGTAGAGGAATCCTTTGCCATTGACCGAAGGTCAATGACTGAATACATGTATCGCATGGAGGACATGACCATGCCGACTTCCATCAGATTACCGGAAGAGATTGAGCAGCGACTGACCCACCTGGCGCAAGCAACCGGGAGGACGAAAGCATTTTATATTCGTGAGGCCGTCTTAGAGCACTTGGACGATCTTGAGGATATGTATCTTGCCGAGCAACGGCTTGAGGATTTGAGGGCGGGAAGGAGCCGAACATTTACGCTGGATGAAGTGGAGCGAGAACTTGGCTTGGCGGATTGAGTTTGAAGAGGCAGCGAAGAAGGAACTGTCCCAGTTGGATCGGTCAACGCAATCTCGAATCATAAAATATTTGCGAGAACGGATAGCTCCAAGTGAGAGTCCTCGTGACTTTGGAGAAGCGTTGCGGGGGAATTTATCAGGGCTGTGGAAGTATCGCGTTGGTGAATATCGACTTGTTGTCGAGATTCAAGACGAAGAAATTTGTGTTCTCGTTGTGCGTGTTGGGCATCGACGAAAAGAGTATCGTGGGCATTGAAGTTTTTTGCCTTTATTTGTGTTGCTCCTGTTCTGTGTAGGGTGGGCATGGGGCAATCTCCAAAAGGCCTATTTGCCCTCGGGTGAGTTGGTATAGCAGAAAGGTAAGGGCTTCCTGCCTATACCATTTAGAAGATTATTTAGAATAAAAATTTATCAATTATTTTCATGCTGTTAACACTATTTTTTTAAATGGTGTTAAAAAAACAGTAATAGCTCCGTATTCTAGGTGAGGTGCGTCTTGTGGAGAGGATATTCGGATTGGGAAAATCAACGTTCGCGGAAGAAATTGAAAAGTTCAATTAAAAGTTGGGGGAAACTCCAGCGTAGACAAAACGATTATAAAAAAGGAAGAACTGGCTTGCAGAATTTCTTAGCAACAGAGCCCAGTTCCGGAGACGAATATGCAATTTAGCCAGACAATGTCCCAGTCCGCCTATGTGAACAACGTCATTCAAATACACCGGCCACAGGTCTATCTTGAAATCGGCGTTGCCACGGGTCGTACACTGTTTTCTCCTCCCTTTCCTCCGTTGAGCATCGGTGTTGATCCGGCATTCTCCTCCACGGTTCCACAGACCGAACAGGGAACGATCATGGTCTTCAAGATGACCAGCGATGAGATGTTCGACAAAGGGATTATCGACGAAACCCTATCCGGTCGACATATTGATCTTGCCTTTATCGACGGCATGCATCTGTGCGAATATGTCATGCGCGATTTCATCAATACAGTCGCACGATGCCGCAAAGGCAGTCTCATTCTTATCCACGACATGTTCCCCAAAAGTATTGAACATGCGAGCCGAGAACGTACACAAGATGTCTGGACCGGCGACGTCTACCGGTTCGGCGTGGCGCTTATGCGCTATAATCCCGGTTTTCCGATTGCCTTTATTGGAGACACCGCCGGCACAGGCATGGCACTTGTCCGCGTGGTCGACCCCACGCTTCGTTTTGCCGTTACGCCGGAAGAAATGACACAATTCATGCTCTCTCTCCCTCCTCAACAGGGGGTACCCATCTTGCGCAAACATGCCCTCAGCGTAAAATCCAAGACGCATATTTTGTTTTTGGCAAACCAGCTCAAAGCACGTCGAGTATAATTCGATTTCGATCGTCGATGTCTTCCTGACATGTTCTGCGGCCGCGGTTTTGACAACACGCGGCCGCTCGACTATTTCCATGCGACGTTCAAACGATAGATCCCTGTTATTGACCAACAAGCGAGGCGATGTGCGTTATCCCAAGACCGCCTATGTGCCGCTCTGGTTTCCGTTACCGTCGGAAACCTTTATTTTTCGTGAATTTCTCAATCTGCGCGCACTCGGCATGGATATGGCCGGATACTCCATTTACGGACCAGCCAGAAAACGGCTCTCCCCACAAATGCGTGAACTCCAACCCGAAGTTCGGACGTTGGGAATTCGTGCAACAGGCGAAATTCTCTCCAATCTTTTGTATTGGAAAAAACGTGACCCGAAAACGACCGCCCACCTGTGGAAAACGGTTCCGTTTCGCCGGTGGTCCTACCTGGAGGCGGCCGGAGAGAATATGTGGTGCTTTGCCGCTGGCTTCACCTTGGCGCGGTATTACGAAGAGGATGGCATTGAGCATATCCATTCGCCGTGGGCCAACGGACCGGCTACAGCCGCCTGGGTCGCATCGACCTTGACCGGTATCCCGTTTTCGTTTTCCGCCAGAGCAGGGGATATCTTTCCGCCCGATGGTGCCTTGGCGGAAAAGATGCGTGCCGCTCGGTTTATTCGCGTCAACAACGCCGCCAACATTGCCCATTTAAGCGAGATTGCGCCGGATTGCCGCGACAAAATTCACCTTGTGTACAACAGCCTCACCCTGTCCAAACAGGAACCGGCTCGCCTGGAGATGAAACCGCCGTACAAGCTCCTTGCTCTCGGCCGTTTTGCCCGGACCAAAGGCTATGATTACCTGCTCATGGCCTGCAAAAATCTCAAGGAACGCGGGTTTCCGTTCAAGCTCACGCTGGCCGGCTCCGGATTTCAGGAACCCAAGCTCAAACGCTTGTGGAAATCACTCGATCTCACCGATGTCGTGGAGTTTCCCGGCTACGTCACCCATGACAAGGTGACGCAACTCATGATTGACCACGACGTGTTCATTATGCCGAGCATCATTCACAAGACCGGAGACCGAGACGGGATTCCCAATGTCATCATGGAAGCGTTATCCCACCGTCTGCCCGTCATTGCCACGGCCATCAGCGGAATTCCAGAAGTCATCGAAAACAACGTGACCGGCCTGCTGCGTCCGGAAAAAAATCCGGCCGCTCTTGCCGAAGCGATTCGCGCCATGTGCGCCGATCCTGTTCGAGCCAAAGCCATGGCCGAAGCCGGTCAGGAGCGGGTACTGGCGATGTTCGATACAGCCACGAACACAAAACAATTGGCCACGCTCTACGCCGATCAGATATTCGGCACATCCTCACAGTAGTGATTGCCGGAAGGATTGTGTTGTATAAAAACAAAGCCTCCGGCTGGTTAAGAAACTTTTAACGGTTTCATGTGGTTACGTTCCTTCGTGAAACTGACGAAAACCCAAAAAAGGTCCACCCCGTGAAAGTTTTTGGGAAAAGGGGTGGGGTTTGGGGAGGGGAAAGAACCCTTTTTTCAAAAAGGGTTTTTCCCCTCCCCAACCGCCGGAGGCTTCTCCCCCCTCTTCTTTTGCGGAGCAAAGGACAAAACCATATTTGAAAAAAGTTTCTTAAAAATCTTCAAAAACTTCTAACGGGTTAAGCGTGAGGAGAGGGTGCAAACTGTTTATTCCAAACGATTCATTTCAATATAAACGGTGAATGCGCTCGAACCGCTTTCCACGGAGCCTCAGTCATGTGCGGCATTGCCGGATTCGTTTACACGACGACCGATCATATCCCCCCGGAGAATGTCCGGCGCGACACCCTTGTCACCATGACCGATGCGATTATGCACCGCGGTCCGGATGGCGACGGCCAGATCATCAACGGCCCGGCCGCACTCGGGCACCGACGGCTCTCCATCATCGACCTGGCTGGCGGCAGTCAGCCCCTGACCGATACACACGGTCGGGCGGTCGTGACGTTTAACGGAGAGATATACAACTTCCAGGAAATCCGGACGCAACTCCTTGCGCGTGGACATACTTTCGCGACAAACTCCGATACGGAAGTGCTCGTCGCCGCGTATCTGGAATACGGTCCTGCCTGCCTTAATTTGTTCGAAGGTATGTTTGCGTTTGCCATTTGGGATACAACGAAAAAAACACTCTTTGCGGCACGGGATCGGTTCGGCAAAAAACCGCTGTTTTACACGTTGCAACATGGCCTGTTTGCTTTTGCCTCGGAACTCACTGCACTGCGAAAACACCCCGACTTGCGGTTTCATGTCACGAAAGAGGCTCTGGCCCGCTTTTTATCGTATCTCTATGTACCGACCCCCCAATCCATTTTTAAGGACGTGTTCAAGCTCAAAGCCGGGCATTATCTCACGCTCGAAAATGGGCAAATCAACACACAATGTTACTGGGACCTACCTGGACCTCTAGATCGTATTGATGCGAGTGAAGAGGAAATCTGCAGCGAGTTGCGTCGTCTCGGTCAACAGGCCGTTTCCCGGCGGCTCGTTTCGGATGTTCCCCTGGGGGTCTTTCTCAGCGGCGGCGTGGATTCATCCACCGTGGCCGCGCTCATGGCGCAGATCAGTGACAAGGTGAAAACGTTTTCCATTGGGTTTTCGGAAAAATCGTATGACGAATCCCAGTTCGCCCAACTCGTCGCCGATAAATACAAGACCGACCACCACGTCAAAATTCTCTCTGCCGCCGACTGCGGGAGTCTCTTACCAGAGATCGTCAGTCGCTTCGATGAGCCCATGGCCGACCCCTCCATCGTGCCGACCTATTTACTTTCCAAAGTCACGCGAGAACGCGTCACCGTCGCGCTCGGCGGTGACGGTGCTGATGAACTGTTTGCCGGGTACGAACATTTCATCGGCTTCAATCTCATCGGCAAATATCTCGCCTTACCCGCTGTTCTGCGTCACAAGTTCATTGAACCGCTGGCCCGGCGTTTGCCGATGTCGACGGGCTATGTCAATCCACGACTCGTGGCCGAAGAAATCATGGCCGGCGCGGCCGTCCCTCGCTGGCTCTGTATCCAAACATGGCTCTCGGCGCTGTCTCCGGATATGCAAATGCAACTCTGGAACTCCCCGGATCGAACATTGCTTGATCCCAACAATCTTTTTGCCTCAACTCGCGCTCTTTTTGACGCCAGTCCTTCGGATATCCCTTTAGCCAAAGCATTTTATGCCTACGCCAAGCAGTATTTGCTGGATTATATCCTCGTCAAAGTGGACCGATGCTCCATGATGCATTCGCTGGAGGTACGTGCCCCGTTCCTCGATCGCGACTTTGCCGAATTCGTTGCCCGCCTGCCATTACGTCTCAAGCTCAAGGGAACGAAGCGCAAATACATCATGAAAAAAGCTTTCGGCGACTTGTTGCCTGACGGTATTGCCAATCGGCAAAAGAGAGGATTTCTCATTCCGTCGGCACTCTGGCTCAAAACAAACTTACGACCCGATCTGGAACGGCTCCTCGGCAAAAAGCACCTCAACGACCAGGGCCTATTCAATCCAGCCTATGCTCAAACCCTCATGGATGAACATTTCTCAGATATCCGCGACCATCGCATGCCGCTGTGGACCATGCTCGTGCTCCAACTCTGGCTTGAAGCCAATGCCGGTGATATTGTAGAATAGGCGCGTGGATCAAGAAAATGCCGAGTGTATGAGCAAAACTTGAAATTTCGTGAAGTGTTGCGTTACATTATTTCAAGAAATACTACGGCAAAGTAAGCTTCGGGCTTACGGTTGCCAAACGGAGTAGCGTTCAAGGATTGTCAACACAATTTCGGGACGGCTATCCGCTTTACTGTCCCGTGGACGCGAAATACTCCCGATATTGCCGATAAGCATTGATTGAGTCATACTTTCCGCGAATGCCAAGCAATCCTCTTTTCCCAGGACGATTCGCGGATAAATATGTTCTTTGATATCGAATCATTACGACGAACTTTCATCGCATAGTTAACTTTTTGCCACACAAAAGAGCAGATTCGCGGAAAGTGATGCCGCAACACGCATCCCGCAAGGCCTCCCGAGGTGGCGGTCGCACCCCACGCGGGTGCGTGGATTGAAACACCCCCTCATCCGCAATCACCGGCAACATGTTCGGTCGCACCCCACGCGGGTGCGTGGATTGAAACTCTTTCGGGAGGGTTGTTGCCCTCCCGTCTTTGGTCGCACCCCACGCGGGTGCGTGGATTGAAACAACGCGGTCATCACGATATACCACGAAGCCGGTTGTCGCACCCCACGCGGGTGCGTGGATTGAAACTTGTGAACCCAATATATGTCTTTTTTTTGCCTCGTCGCACCCCACGCGGGTGCGTGGATTGAAACAATAATCTAGCTTATTAGTCGAACGACAGCAAAAGTCGCACCCCACGCGGGTGCGTGGATTGAAACTACAGAAGAAGCTGAAAATCAATGATGGAGAGTGTCGCACCCCACGCGGGTGCGTGGATTGAAACTATCTCATCTGCTTTATTTTTTCTTATTTCTCTGTCGCACCCCACGCGGGTGCGTGGATTGAAACCGGCGTGACGCCGCGCCGAGAGGCGACATGCTCCGTCGCACCCCACGCGGGTGCGTGGATTGAAACTGACATTACAGTATATTTTTTTCGTATCTCTCAAGTCGCACCCCACGCGGGTGCGTGGATTGAAACACTATCATAAAGCACTGCTGCGCGCCTAACCCCGTCGCACCCCACGCGGGTGCGTGGATTGAAACTGACATTACAGTATATTTTTTTCGTATCTCTCAAGTCGCACCCCACGCGGGTGCGTGGATTGAAACACTATCATAAAGCACTGCTGCGCGCCTAACCCCGTCGCACCCCACGCGGGTGCGTGGATTGAAACACTACCTGTTGGCACGGCCATCTCACCCACGCCGTCGCACCCCACGCGGGTGCGTGGATTGAAACATTTTCTGGAAAGCATCGTTGAGCAACACGACATGTCGCACCCCACGCGGGTGCGTGGATTAAAACGGGAACGTGGCGTCGGCGCTCTGGTTCAAGACAAACTTGCGCCCCGATCTGGAACGGCTCCTCGGCAAAAAACATCTGGAAGCCCAAAAATTGTTCGATCCGACGTATGCCCCCCCCCTCATGGATGAACATTTCTCGGATATTCGCGACCATCGCATGCCGCTGTGGACGATGCTCGTCCTTTAGTTGTGGCTTGAAGTCAATGCCGGAGATATTGTCGAATACTGAGAGAATCTCGCCGATAGAGGAACAAAACGTTTCACCACCAGATCTAACGCAGTTGAAAAACAATCGGCAATCGTAATTCGACTGCCACGGGTCGTCCATTTTGAAAGGCTGGGCGAAATTTCCAACGTATGATTGCATGCAGAGCGCTATGATCGAAAATCCCTTGGGGCTTCGCCGTGATGACCCGCGCATTCTCCACTGTGCCGGTGGGTGTGACCGTAAAGGCGACTATAACCTTGCCTTCTATGCGTCGTTTCTTCGCTTTCGCAGGGTAATCGGGAGTTACTCTTTTCAGCACGTGTGCTCCCGAGTGTCCTGAACCATTCCCAGCCGTTGAACCAACCGAGTGACCATTTCCCAAAGCCAGGGTATGGCTTTTTACCGCCTGACCAGCAGGACCGGAACCTGACGAGCCAGCACTTCCAACACTTGTATTGTTGGAAGAGAGGGCATTCAGGCTTTGACGAGGTACGGATTTCACAGTCGCGTTGTTTGCTTGTGTAGACTTCTTTCGCGTGGCGCGCATTGGGCGTTGTGAAACCGCTTTCTTTGGCTTGATCTTCTGTGTTTTTTTACTGAAATTATTCTTTTTTACTTTTGAAATTGGCTTGTTCTTCACTCGCAAGGATGCCGCTGTTTTCAGGGAAGGCGTTGCGGAGGGAAGAGGGGTGACTCTTGATACTTCTGTACGCGTCGTATTCTGTTGCGGCGTTGTCTCTGTATCGATGTGCGAAGGATGCGAATCCGATGAACCGTAAGAAAAGCCCGTGCCATCCTCGTTACGGGGTATTCCCGCACCACCAGGCACTAGAGAGATATCTATTATCGGATTCAAAACCAATGCGCCTGTGTCAGAAGTCTTGTTGTACAGGAGAAGAAACCCGATGCCGGAATGAAGGACCAGACTCAAGGTAATGGCTATGGCTAGCAACGTTTTCTTCGTCAAGGGATGTCTCGGCATGGTCGCATTGGTTTCGGTAAATCAGGTATTGTATTCATTTTGACAGGTTTATCATCATGTTATAAAGCCCTTTGGGAAATATATCTATTTTCGTAGGTCCTCAATTTTTTTGAGGGTAAATGGGAAGTCCGGTGTGAAACCGGCGCTGGCCCGCAACCGTGAGAAGGGACGAAAACCGCACGTTGCCACTGTTTCACCCTATACATATGGGGAAGGAATGGGAAGGCGTGGTGAGTAGAATGATCTTCGAGCCGGGAGACCAGCCTACGAAAGGTCTGTTGTAGGCTTCGAGGCCAAGCCGAAAACATAGGTGACTGTCTCCATTGTGGAGTCAGAAGAATCCTTTTTTCCCTCGGAGCCTCCTTGCATTGTAACTTTGCAGGAGGTTTTTTTATGCGTTTGTTTTCTGTTGCGCTTATTGCGCTCTTGGTGCTTCCCGTACTTAGTTTTGCCGCGGAACGCGGCGATACCCCCCAAACATTACCAGAAATGGTCGTCACGGGCATTTCGGAACCAGCTCCCAAGAAGGAGCTTCCGGTGCATGTCCAAGTCATCGACCGAGATGAAATCGATCATCTTGGCGTGGACACGTTAGATGAACTCATTACCAAACAGATACCCGGAACAGCCATAAAATATCCAGGAGCATATACAAGTATGCGGGTACGCGGATTTGAGACGTATAAATCCCCTGGAGCCAATATAGACGCGAAAACGCTCGTTTTAGTCGACGGTAATCCATTGGGCTCCGGTAACCTTTCCATTATCCCCTTGGACAACGTAGAGCGGGTAGAAGTGATGCGTGGTCCAGGCTCCGTACTGTACGGAGCTTCAGCAATGGGTGGCGTTATCAATATCATCACCAAACGCGGCAAGGGTGATGTATCCGGCAAAGTTTCCATGGAGTATGGAAGCTTCAACCATGTACAGCCTCGGGGATCAATCCAGGGGAGCGTGGCAGACGGGGCTATTGGATATTCTCTGGCTGGTCGCGTCACGTCCGATGAGCAATACGACATGGGAGATGGTGATAGGTACGATAACACGGCCTATCATGACGGTGCAGCATCCGGGACGTTAACGATTTCTCCATCCGAGAATCATACCTTCCACATTTTAGGAAACTATTTCAACGCGTGGAACGTGGGTAACCCAGGCCCCACGTACTCGCCGACCCGCGTCGCGAACATTGATGACACAATGAAATATCTTTCCATGGTGTACGAGGGCGAAGCACCATCGTGGGATGTAAACTGGCGTCTCGCAGCCTGGGGCGGGGAACATTACTATGCAGATAATGATACGCCCTATTATCAAAAATCAGAAATAGTCACCGATCAATTCGGTTTTGACGGTCGGATAACGGTTCCCACCTTCTCCTTCGGTCGCTTCACACTGGGCGGCAGGTGGATGTCCATTTATGAAAAACGAGACGGTGACGGCGTGTACGCCCCGAACAGTTCCTATGACAGTTGGTCCATTTACGGCGAAGAAAAGATCACCGTCGGAGATTTCACCTTTATTGGTGGAGCTCGTTTTGATCAGTACTTCTTGGGCATACACAGTAATGACCTTATCTCCGACGTATCTTCCCAAAATAAAACGATGGAACACATCAGCTGGCGGGCTGGGGTAAACTGGCAAACAACCGATTGGCTTGCGTTACGTCTTTCCGCCGGTTCGGCTTTCACTCCACCGGACGCGTATAAATTTTCAGGGCGCTACCAAATGGGGACCGTTTCCTATGTTGGCAACGCCGGTCTGAAGCCCGAGCAATCCACTACGTTTGAGGGTGGCTTTAATATTGATTATAAAGGCTTACAACTCGATGGAACGCTTTTTCACACCCTGTATTACGACGCCATTACCTCCACCTCTGTTCCAGGATCTTCCCCCTGGCAAACATGGACCAACTCTGATGGTTGGCGCCTCACAGGGGTAGAGGGATTTCTCAGTTACACCCACCCCTTCGAAATTAAAGATCACACGCTTTCCGTTACGCCATATATCAACGGAATTTGGTATCTTGAACGCCGAGAAGAAGATACGTCTATCGAGCAAGCACGAGGTACAGATACGATTCTCAACCTCTCTGAATATAGTTTTACACCAGGATTACAGCTTGATTTTGACTCCTTGGTGAGCCTGGACGTCAACGGACAATGGCAAGGTCCTCAAAAAGTCGTTGAATGGAATTATTCTTCTCCCCGATACGGTCGAGCCAAAGATAAAGACCCGTTCTTCATCTTGAACGCCAGACTCACCGTGAACCCGCTTGATTGTCTGTCAGCCTACGTCAAGGTCGATAATATCACGGATGAGCAATACAGTTATGTCGACGGATACCCCATGCCGGGAAGGACATTCGCCGTTGGTCTTGAATACACCTTTTAATACGGCATGCTCTGTCGCTCTCCCTGCATTGCAAGGGATGCGATTTCAACGCACGCCCGACCATGTTATGCTGGAACTCCCGGCAACATGGCGGGCGTGCGGCTCTGCGCCTTTGGGGGGCGGTATGACTCGTGCGCGTTCGTGCTGCATACTTAAGGTGAAGGAAAGTCCTTACCTCCCACCGACGGCCTACGAACCTCCGGAAAAAACGCTGGCAACCTATTGCCGAAAACACGGGTGGAAAGAACCTTTCATCGGCATGATGACCGCCGCATCCATGAAATCCTGCCGCATTGCTACCAGTAACCGAAATGGCATCACCCTCGTTCTCGTCCTCACGTCGGGCCTATCCAATGCCCGGCGGGCTGGCGACAAGGCTGATTTTCACCCAACTGCGGAAGCAACGCTTCCATGTGGGACCATTAACATCATTGCGGCCACCAACGCGAATCTTACCGACGCTGCTATGATAGAGGCCATTATGATCACAACGGAAGCGAAAGCCGCTGTATTGGAAAAGCTGGCGGTAAAAAGTCCTGTCAGTGGACTGATCGCAACAGGGACAGGCACAGATAGTGTTGCCATTGCTTGTGGTGAAGGTCCTCCGCTGCGTTGGTGCGGTAAACATGTTCCCTTCGGGGAAATGCTTGCCAAAACCGTCATTGAAGCGCTTGAAATGTCGTTGATGTGGAGAACATAAGAAATGATGCACATCAAAGCGATTATTCTTTCATGTTGCGCAATATTCCTTGCTCTCGGGCTCGCTGTAGCCCAAGAAAACCAAAATGTTATCGATCAGACTGGCGCCGAGATCACAATCCCCCAAAATCCACAACGAGTCATTTGTTTAGCTCCAAGTGTGACGGAAATTGTTTACGCCCTTGGACGAAGTGATGTCGTGAAGGGAGCCACCGTTTACAGCAATTATCCTGAAGCAGCCAAAGAACTGCCGCGGGTTGGAACGTATATTCGGCCTGATGTGGAACGAATCGTCGCCTTGGAACCCGATCTGTGTTTAGGCATAGTCGAAATGACGCCACCGGAAGTCATCGAACGTCTCAAATCATTCAATCTTCCTGTTGTTCTTGTGAAGAGTAACACATTGAATGCAGTTTTGAGCTCCATTACGACGCTTGGAAATGTGCTTGGTGCCTCAGATCGGGCTGCCGCGTTAGTTTTCACTCTCCAAGAAACGATGGACCGGATGAAGACAACCTACTCCAACAGTCCCAAACCCAAAGTGCTGTATCAAATCGGGAACACCCCCATGTACACAGCATGTCGCGATACATTTATCAACGAACTCATCGAGATCGCTGGAGGTCATAACGTTTGTTTATCCATAAAGGGCTACCCTCAGTTGACCAGAGAACAGGCTGTCGTCTTCATGCCTGAGGTCATCCTCATTCCCACAATGGGTCAAGGGGAGTTCGAAGCAGCAAAGGAGCAATGGCAGAGCTGGCCGGAGGTTCCGGCTGTGCGTGACGACAGAATTTATATTCTGGATTCCGACCTCTTCGATCGACCAGGCCCACGCATTGCGCAAGGCATACAGCAACTTGCCAAAATGATTCATACCCAATCTCCCCGTGCGGGGAAGGCTTCACAGTGATCTTGTCAAACGCGGGCCTGCTTCGTCGGATAGGAGTCATCTGCTTGCCCCTGGTCTGCCTGTTGGTCATAGGCTTCGTGGCAGGAATTATGGCTGGGTCAAGCGACATATCTCCTCTCCGCTTTGTGCAGACACTGCTCGGTTATGGTCAGTCCGATCCCATTGCCCACGCTATTCTGTTGAAACTTCGACTTCCTCGAACACTCCTCGCCGCTTTGGCTGGCGGAGCGCTTTCGTTAAGTGGTCTTGTTTTTCAGGCGGTGCTGCGCAATCCATTAGCTGATCCCTATATTCTTGGGGTCTCTGGAGGCGCTGCGTTGGGGGGAATCAGCGGGATGCTGCTTGGTCTTCCCGTCTTTTGGGGAGCGGGACCACTTGCGTTTACCGGGGCGTTAGCCGCATTCGGGGCTTCAGTAGCCCTCTCCCGAAAACAAGGAAGCATTTCTTCGTCCTCACTCATTTTATCCGGGGTCATGGTCAATACGTTTTGTTCTGCGATAATATTGTTCTTCATTGCTATAGCCCAGGATCATACGCTGCGAACAACGCTCTTATGGCTTATGGGAGACACTTCAGCAGCAGACTTAGACTCAGCATACAGCTTAGGATTCTGGGTGTTGCCGGTTGCAGTGATTCCAATATTGTTATCTCACAAAATGAATCTTCTCCTTCTTGGCCGCGAAGCAGCACGAAATCTTGGCGTAAGGATTCGTCTCGTTACGGGATTGTTGCTTTTCTCCAGTGTCGTCATGACCTCTGCAGTGGTGAGCCAAACCGGTTTACTTGGATTTGTGGGATTGGTCTGTCCGCATATCATGCGCCTTATCGTTGGGTACGATCATAGAGTTCTTGTTCCTGGAGCCGTTCTCTTCGGTGCAACATTTCTCGTCTTTTGTGATGTAGGAGCACGCCTTCTTTCACAACAAGGCGTTATGCCTGTGGGCGTTTTGACTTCTCTCGTTGGCGCACCCGCATTTTTCTATTTGCTCAGACGGAGTGGACCATGATTCCCGTCTACAAACTCAACGAAACGACAATTTACATCCATGGCAAACGCGTCCTTGGCCCTCTTGATCTGACGATTCAAGAGGGAGATTTTTGTATCATTGTGGGCCCGAATGGATCGGGAAAAACAACCTTATTGCGAGCTTTGGTGGGTCACCTTCGCGGTTACTCCGGCACGATTCAACTCTTCGGAGACGAGTTGGCCGGAATACCCCCAGCCAAACTGGCATGTACGGTTTCACACCTGCCCCAGTTTCCGATAACAGATATCCCGTTCAGTGTAGAAATGGTCGTCCAGCTCGGTCGAGCACCACGATTGGGCCTCTTCGGCATTGAGCAAAAGCAAGATAGTGATGCCGTTGAATGGGCAATGGAAATGACGAACGTTGCGCATTTGCGGCAACGGCGACTCTCCACCCTGAGCGGTGGAGAGTTGAGCCGGACATTGTTAGCCCAAGCCTTGTGCCGTCTCCCCAAAGTCTTACTTCTCGACGAACCCACGGCAAGCCTGGACCCTGGACATCAAATGAGCATCATGAACATGCTGGAATGCATGCGTACACGCCACAAAATGACGATTATCATGATATCTCATGACTTGAATATCGCATCCACCTATGGACAATCTCTCGTCCTCCTTAAAAATGGAACCTGTATCGCGACAGGATCTCCCAATGCTGTGTTGACGACGAACATGCTCTCCGCCGTATACGATTGGGATATACTTGTTGATATGAACCCCTTTACTCAAAAACCGAGGGTTTCTTGTTTACCCGGTCCGAAACGGCCTTGATGGCGGTATGGAGCAATGACTTGGATGATCGCCTTTTTTAACGAGGAGCATGGACACACATAAGAGCACAACGGATTTGGAAGCTGCAGGTGATCTGGAGGAAGTACATGGAACATGAAATGACAAAAGATAACCATCTGAAATTTCATGTATTGTTGCATCAAATCTCTCAAGGCGCACTATACTGCCGTAAGGCTCGGACTTGCGATTTTCAAACAGATGACTGTACACATGGATAGCAATGAAACAACGGAACAGCTGTCAGCGTTAGAGTCGCGTGCACACGAAACGCTCCCGATAGAGCCGATATGCATTGGTCGCGACCTCCAATCCGCGAATGCCAAGCAATCCTCTTTTCCCAGGAAGATTCGCGGAAAATGATGGCGCAACCCGCATCACACAAGGCCTCCCGAGGTGGCAGTCGCACCCCACGCGGGTGCGTGGATTGAAACCCTGCAGATGCTCCATCGAACGCGCGACCGGCTCATTACGCAACGCAAGGGACTGATTAATCATATTCGCGGCCTCTTGGCCGAATACGGAGTTGTCATTCCTGTCGGCGCCTTTCGGTTCCGCAAAAACATCCGTAATGCCGTCGAGGATGCACCAATATCCCCATTGGCATCAGAGAACTTCGATGCGCTCATAGCCGAATTTCAAGCCCTGGATGCCGTATCACTGCGATCGACCGAAAGCTTGCTGCGATCTGCCGGAAGGATGAACGGTGCAGGCGCCTGTCAACACGTCCCGGAGTGGGTCCGGTGGTTGCCACCGCTCTGATTGCCGCCATCGATGTTGGTCGCCACTTCGCATTTGGCCGGGCGCTCGCGGCATGGATCGGGTTTGTCCCGCGACAATACACGACGGGTGGTAAACCACGGCTTGGCGGAATAGATAAGCGCGGAAATCATTACTTGCGCCATCAGCTCATACACGGCGCACGATCCGTCCTGATCAGAATCAGCCCAGCGCAACGATCAGCGCTGACAATGGGCGCAAGACCTGCTCACACGTGCGGGCCACAACAAAACTCTCGTGGCAATGGCCAATAAGACCGCGCGGATTGCCTGGGCAATCTTGCGCAACGGAGAAAACGACAAGGCGGCTTAGCATCCAAGAGAGACCGCAAAGGTCTTGGATGTGCACAGAATGTGAGGTGAGAGAACGATGGTGTAACGGCAAGGGCCGCCAGTTCACAGCCTGCAAGGAGCGATGGCTATGAAAGGCCGGTCATCTTGAAAGGCACTGAGACGAGCGGATCCCATCGTGGCCGGAAGCCGAAGCGATTCAATCAAAGGTCGGATAGATTCACGCATCCAATGCCGTCAGTACGATCATGAAAAACACCTTGCGCGAGGGGCGTCCATAGATTCGTTCCTTCGTCACCACGACGAAGCCCAAATCCTGCTTACATCACAACCTCAAATCTGTGCCTTTGGCGCTGACGGGGACAGCGCCGGCTCAGGCCTTCGACGAAAGCCGCCCGCCTGACACGCCCATAAAGTTCCACGCCCTTCATCCCCGCCCTCTGCCAAAGGCGAGAAGGTGAACACTGGCGGAATTTTGCTCCGGCCAATAGCCGGATCATCCGGCCGCTTCAAGTGGGGGATTTTTGCACCGGCGTTCTCAACCGTGTGAAGGAACGATCTTGGCCATGCTTTTTTCGTTCGTCTCAAATCAGTAGATGAAGGGAATGAATTTCGCCGTTCTTTTCGCATAAGCCTTGAACTCGTCACCATAGCGGTCAGCCAAATAGGCATCGAGCGGCGGAATATGGTAGAAGACGAACATCGTCGCCATCAGCAAGGGGATCGAAAGAGCCCAGGGTGAGGCCGCGAACAAGACCCATCCGGTGAACAGCACGGTATCGCCGAAATAGTTGATATGCATGGACCAGGCGAACAGCCCGCCCGTGTAACAGCGCCCTTTCGAGGATGGCAGCTTCTTCCAGGCGCGACGCTGAAGTTCCGACCCGGTGTTGAGATATGACCCCGTCAGAAGCAGCGCGGCCCCGACCCAGTCCCAGGTTCCGAACGGCGTGGCCGTGCCCGAGAGGACCCCGGCGCCCAACAGAAGGATCCCGAGTTCGAAGATCGCCATGAAGGCGCTCAGCCCCAGCGCCTCGGAGATCGCCACCTTGCGCTGCATCAGCACGAACAGCGTCACCATATGCCGCAGCCAGTAGAGCACAGCACATCCCGCCAGAACCTTGGCGCGGGCGGGGTCGGCCCAGTCGAATCCGCCAAAGGCCAACCAGAGGGCGATCAGGACAATGACGCCATGCAGTATGGCAAAGGTCAGCTTGGCTCCCAGAGAGCGCTCATGTCCGCGGTCGACTCCGCCATGTTGCGATGTCATGAATTGATCCTTTCGTGTGGTGCAGGTGTGCTGGCGGATTCCAGCCAATTCCTGTTTGCGTCGGTCAAGTTGCGCCGCAGGTTGGGGACCGTCAGAAGGGCTTGAAAACCATCAGGAAAAGTGTCACCACGCTCAGGAAAAACGCAGCGGTTCCGATGGGTGAGGCCTTTCTCTGCAGGAAGGTTGCGTCGTTGTCGGGCAAGGCGGGTTCAGCGCGTTGCGATGCGTTTATCGCGATCTCAAGCAGTCGCCGCTCGGTCTTCTCCCCCACGATAAAGGCGAGGATCAGAAGCAGGCTGAAAGCGATCGAGAGCATCAGCCAGCCGGTTGACCATCCGTATCCGATGTCGTGCATCATCCACAGGCCCGAGGTCGGCAGGACCAACAACGCTGAGCCCAGCAGTAGCCAGTTTTGATCCTCACCACCACCCTTAAAAGCGCCACCCTTAAAAGCGCCACCGCCTCGACAGGGCCAAGACCCGCGCTCGAAAGTGGATCAGCCCATTTTCACGGTCGGCCCAACCACCAGGATCGCGGCGAGTATGTAAACCAGTTTCAGAGCGAGGACAGGGTGGTAGCTACCTTATTTAGTCCACTTGGTCTATAATCAAGCTGTAGACCTTCACTGCAAGGCCTGTCAATGAATAATCGACCAATTGGATAAAAACAGATGCCCAAAATTGTTGATCACGAGGCTTACAGACAGAATCTTGCGCAACGGGCCGCCGCGTATTTCTCGGCCCACGGCTATTCCGGGACCGGCATGCGTAAAATTGCCGATCATCTGGGCGTGTCCAAAAGTGCGCTATATCACTACTTCCCGAGCAAGGAAGCACTGTTCCTCGCATGCACAAGACAGATCATGTCCGGGTTGGATACGGGACTCGTTGATCCCGGCCTATCCGAAGAGGAAAACCTGTGCCGCCTGATGGATGTCATGCGCGGGAATTTCGCCTCGGAGATGGCGCTGGTCTTTGACTATTTGCGTGGCAAGTCCCGGGCTGAAATAGCGCAAGACGAGGCCATGCAAGTGGCAATGGACAGCTATCGCATGCTGGTTAGGAAAATTGTCGGGCCAGAGCGCCTCGAAGAAACGCTGGCCCGACTGCTCGGCACCTTGTTGCTGGAATACTTTTCGGGAAAGTAAGGACCGAGTATTCCACAAAGACCGCTTGCCCATGTCGGATCGAGTGATTCCGCTGCCCACAGTTCGTGAATGACGCAGAACTTATCACAATGGGTTCAAAGCCGTCATTGCTTCGAATTACCGCCTGCGATGTCTTCAGACGGGTCCGTTGCATTAACTTGGCATGCGCACGTCGCACCCCACGCGGGTGCGTGGATTGAGACGCATCCCACAAAGATCATGGAGAAGATGCAACGCGGTTTGGCTATTTGTGTCGGTGGGAGCAATGGTAAAAGAAAGCCGAGAAAAAATCGTTATGAAGCGGGAAGGGGAGAGCCCCTTCCCGTTTTTTATGCGTTATTTGTAATACAATTTGATATTGTTCGTTCCGGGATTGGCATTCCCGGGAGATGGCTGTCCTGCTGTCAGGACGATGGGATCGCCTTTTTTGAATGCATCCGAATTTTCCACAAAATCCTCAACGCGTTGCATATGACTTTCCCCCACCGGTTCGATGGTGAACGGAATAACACCCCATGCAAAATTGAGGGCACGTTTCACTTTATCGTCAGGCGTCAGCGCAAAGACCGGTTCAATCGGACGGCGAGACGACACGAAACGGGCCGTTGATCCCGATCCCGTATGGCAGACAATGGCCGGACTGTTCGCATTGCGGGCTAAGAGACACGCGGCATAGGCCAAATATTTGGGAACATTATGTTCACGCGTCGGTTCATACGGTGTGGGAATGCGTTCAAGGTAATAAGGGATTGTGTCGGAAATAATTTCGCCCATGGTGCGTACCGTTTCCACGGGGTATTGTCCCACGGCGGTTTCTTCGGAAAGCATCACGCAATCAGCACCGTCCATGATCGCGTTGGCCACGTCGGTGGCTTCTGCTCGCGTAGGAATGGGATTTTTCACCATGGACAACAACATTTGTGTCGCCACAATAGCTGGTTTCTGTGCATGTCGGCAGGCGCGAATGATTTTTTTCTGAATCACCGGCAATGCCGTCAGCTTGCACTCAAGACCGAGATCACCACGAGCCACCATGATAATATCCGCGATTTCAAGAATTTCCTCAATGCGATCGACAGCGTTTTGCCGCTCAAGCTTGGCAACGATCGGCACCCATGTGCCGTGTTTCTTGATTTCGTCACGCAGCATGGCAACGTCTTCGGGCCCCTGCACAAACGAAATGGCAAACGCATCAATACCGATATCAAGCCCTTCATGAAGGTCTTTGATGTCTTTATCGGTGAGAGCGGGCATGGGATGGTGTTTCCCCGGAAAACTGATGCCCTTGTTCGACGTCAGAATACCGGCATTGATGGCTTTCATCGAATACAGCGAATCGGGTACCAGTTCCTCATCCACGGTAAATTGTAACAACCCATCGGAAAGATTGACAGGCATGCCGGGCTTGAGACCGGATAACAGCTCGGGAATGTCCAGGCTAATGAACACCCGATCATCGTCTTCTGGTTTGCTGCCGGGAAGGCCGAGCAACAATACCTCTTCTCGGCTGACTTGCACCGGAGAGCCTTGTACTTCGCCAATGCGAATTTTCGGGCCGCACAAATCGCCCAGAGCTGTCAAGGAAATGCCCAGTTCGGATTCGATACGACGAATAATACCAATAATCGGCTCAAACACGGTCGCATTGGAGTGAGAAAAATTCAGACGAAAAATACGTACGCCTTCCTTCGCCATATTCTTCATCGTTTCATAATTCATGGAAGCCGGGCCAAGTGTGGCGACTATTTTTACATTCATGGCGTTGTCCTGGGGGCTTGATTGTTGCCTGATGAAATGTCTACCTGCGAACTGTGTACACAAGCTGACGACAAATGTGTATCGCTTTGAAGACATTGCGGTAGATATTTTTACCGCTTCCTCCTACAATCCTTCTCACCCCGAAACACCACCTCGGCAATCACGCACATATCTCGGAGATTCACATGTTGACAAAACCTCGACTCCTCACCCCTGGACCAACGCCTCTTCCCGAAGAGGTGCGCCTGGCAATGGCACAGGACATGGTTCACCACCGCAAACCGCCCTTCAAAGCGCTTTTAGCCGATGTTCAAGAAGGGCTACGATATTTATTTCAGACCAAGAATCCGGTCATGTCCTTAACCGCCTCAGGTACCGGAGCCATGACCGCTGCCATTTACTCTCTGTTTCATCCCGGCGAAACCGTTTTATGTATTGAAGCGGGAAAATTCGGTGAACGCTGGGCTGAAATTGGACAAGCCGCTGGGCTGGAAACACAAATTCTCAAGGTGGAGTGGGGCAAGGCCGTCGCCGTCAGCGACATTGAAGCCGCCCTGGACGCCAATCCTGATATCCGCGGAGTATTGGTCCAGGCATCGGAAACTTCAACGGGTGTGCTGCATCCTATCAAAGATATCGCCGCGCTCACTTCACGCCGCGACGTGTTGGCCGTTGTCGACGGCATATCGGCTGTCGGCATTTCTCCCTGTCCCATGGATGCCTGGAACATCGACTGTTTGCTCACCGGGTCGCAAAAAGGGCTTATGTTGCCGCCCGGCCTGGCATTTGTCGCGCTGTCCGATCGCGCACTTGCCCGCGCCAAAGATGTGGACTGTCGAAACTTTTATTTCAACCTCATTGGCGAATACAATAAAACACTAGAGCACCAGACGCTCTTTACGCCGGCCATTAACCTGCTTGTCGGGTTGGCTGAATCGCTCCGGTTATTTCGCTCATTTGGCTTGGAAAATGTGTACCGCAAACAATGGGCGCTGACCTGCATGACGCGCGAAGCCGTCGCGGCCATGCGTCTCGACCATCTTGCCGAGACTGATTATACGTGGGGACTGACGTCGGTCATGCTGCCACCCGGCATTGATGCCGGAGAGCTGCTGAAAATTGCCGCTGCCGATTACGGTGTCATTATGGCTGGAGGCCAGGGACACCTCAAGAAGAACATCGTTCGCGTCGGACACATGGGGCATGTCGATTACGCCGATGTCACCGCGGGCATTTTCGCATTGCGTCGCGCATTCGAACGGCTCGGTGGCTATATCGGAAGCGCCAACCCTCTGGAAGTCGGCCTTGCCGCCTACGAACAAGCTTTGGAGGATGGTCCTCCGGCATTATAAAACGGCATCGGACTTTGATCACTCCTCGTCCGCCGGAAACGAGAACCTTCCGGCGGGCGCTTGTCAAATCCAGTGAATGTCTTATTGAATGAACACAGCCGATTGGCACGGCCATGTTTTTATGAGCACGAGAAGGAGGACGCTTATGCAACAACCCCATGACACCCCGTCAAGCACAGGTAATACAAAAGACTGCGATTGTGGTTCCGGCCTGCACGACAACGGTGGTCAATGCCTGCCCGAAGTTAACCTGAGCCATTTTGTCCTTTCACTTGGAATGACCGCAATGTTTCATCTCGGCGAAATGCCTGACCCACAGACCGGTTCCGTTATCACCGACCTCGGCCTAGCCAAGCACACCATTGATACGCTGTCTATGCTCAAGGAAAAAACAGAAGGCAATCGCACCCCCGAGGAAACAAAACAGTTGGAAAACCTCCTGTTTGAACTCCGCATGCTGTACGTCAAAAAATCCAACTAATTTTCGGAGGCGATTCGCAATGTCCAAAATTCCCGTCGGGCTGGTGGGTGTCACCGGCTATACCGGTATGGAGTTGGCTCGTCTGCTTGCGGTCCACCCGCATTTCGAGTTGGTTCGCGCCACCTCCCGTTCCGAAGCCGGTAAATCGCTGGGTGAACTGTATCCGTTCCTTGCCGGTTTCCCCATTGCTGACATTATCGTCAGTCAACCTGATGCGGACGACCTTGGGTCGGCCTGTCAAATCGTCTTTCTGGCTGTGCCGCACTGTACGGCCATGCGGTACGCCAAATCCCTGCTCGATAAAGGGCTGAAAGTCGTCGATCTCTCCGCCGACTTCCGACTCAAAGACCAGGCAACCTATGAATCCTGGTATGCCACGAAGCATGAATTTCCGGAACTGCTGCAGACCGCGGTCTATGGTCTGCCCGAACGGTATGCGGATGACATCGCCAAAGCCAGTCTTGTGGCCAACCCAGGATGTTATCCCACATCGATCATTCTCGGTTTAGCACCGGCCCTGGAAAATGGCTTGATTTCCACCGGCGACATTATCGCCGATTCCAAATCCGGCGCCTCGGGAGCCGGACGCAAAGCGAGTGTGGGCACACTATTTTGTGAAGTCCACGACAGTTTCCGGGCATACAATCTCGGGAAGCATCGCCATACCCCTGAAATTGAACAAGAATTGTCAGTTGCAGCCAATACCGCTCTGACGGTGTCATTCAATCCACATCTGCTGCCTATTGACCGTGGCATTCTTTCAACCATCTATACAAAAATGATGACCGAAAGCTCCACCGAATCGATTTACGCGCTCTACACCGCAGCATATAAAGACAAGCCATGGGTACGCGTACTTCCTCCGGGACGTCTTCCGGAAACACGCAACGTGCGCGGAACCATGTTCTGCGATATCGGCCTGACGCTTGATCCGCGAACCAAACGATTGATCATCACGTCCACCATCGACAATTTATGCCGCGGTGCGTCCGGTCAGGCGCTGGCCAACGCCAATCTCATGGCTGGATTCGACATCACTGCAGGGTTAAATCTGGCGCCCTTGATGCCATAAGACTGTACAAAGACTTGCGGGTTGCGGAGGGGGCCACCTCCTCCCGTCCCATTATCAACAATACCGGACGATTTGATTTCGTCCTCAATCCCTCTGTGATTCTCGATCACATGGTATCGGAATTAATTGCAAAACAGCCCGTTTCGTCACAGCACACACTGTACCTTGACGCGCAAAACAGCGTACCTATGTTAGGGCCAAATCATTCCAATATTCCGCCGTTGACGGCGGTTCTCAAAGGAGAAGTCATGCTCGAAGAACGCTATTGCCCCCACTGCAAATGTCAGCTCGAACCCTGGATTGCACCGCCAGAATCCGGTTGGGGTGAAATTCTGGTATGCAATAATAATGAATGTTCTTTTTTTAAGAATTCCTCAGATACCATCCTTTATAAGGATGAGGACAAACCTTTTGGTTGCCGATACGCTGAAAACCCCGACAATGGTTACAAATCCTTCAATCTGCTTGCTTGGGCAGGCCCGGGATGCCGTTAATCGCATAATATCGATGCCAGCGGCCGGTTTTCCGGTCGCTGAATTGCACACATCGCTGTCATGTTCCATGCCGTGATAAGGACATGACATGTGTACGTTAAGCCCGAAAGGGCTTTTTTATTTTTTTTAAAAAAATGTGTATTTTGTGCGCCTCCACACTGAGAAATGCTCATGCATTCATCAGCCTTGTACGTTATATTTGTTTTTTTCCTTTTTCTACGCAAAATTTTGTATTAAAATTAAATATGAGATGTCCGGTTTTTAAGAGGAAACGCCCAGACCTTGTGCGGTCATGAGTTCCTCCTCAACACGATTGATGTCCAGGGAGAAGCAATGAGCATCCGGACGAAGATGTTGGCATTTTTACTTCCACTGGTAACGCTTTTCATTACCGGATTTGGTTTTTGGGCAACGCAAACAGCAAACAGCGGAATTCAAGCAAGCCTCCAAAGCCATTTGTATACAGCGCTTGATGGCTATATCGCCACATCCATCGAACCCAAGCATGCTTTTCTTCTTGAGTCCGGTCTGGATCAGGTACAACCATTCGTCAAACAATACCAAGAAGATGCCGCGGCACAATCCAGCGAAGTGCCATTGCCCGAAGCCGGGCGTATTCTTATTTTCACCCAAGACGGACACCTTGTTTTCGACAGTTTGGGCCGCCCCAACGATGAAGTTAAAGCAGCATGGGACAGTGAAATTCCTGCTATCATAGACAACTACGGCCAGCATCAACTCAAAGAACATGATGTCAACGACACACTTCATATCTATACGGCCAGACAATTCCTCCCCTGGAAGTGGGTGATCATCGCAACAGTCCCCAAAGATATCTTCTTTAAAATTCCGGAACGTATCTACCACATGACACTGACATTCACCGTGGTCTGTGTGTTGTGTGTCACAATACTGATCGTTTTATTTTTCCGACGCGTTATTTTACGTCCCACCGATATCCTCATGCGCGCCGCTCGCGATATCGCGGAACGGCGCAAGCGAGAGCCCATTCCGCTCAAGTCGAACGACGAGCTTGGACGGCTGGCACGCATCATGGAGTCGCTCTGGAAAGACATCAAAGACAACGAGACAGAACTGGCGCAATGGCAGAAAAGCATGGAAGAACGCGTCATGGACCGAACTCGGGAGCTTTCACGCAAAACTGAGGAACTTGAACGCGAAATCGTTGAACGGGTCCAGCTTGAAAAATATTTGAGTGAAAGTGAAAAACTCTATCGCGACCTTTTTGAACTCGGTCTTATCGGCATGGCGGTTACCGACCCTGTGGATAAACAGTGGATTGAAGTCAATGACCGACTATGCGAAATGCTCGGCTATAGCCCAGAAGAGCTCAAGTCCATGAGTTGGACCGACATCACCCATCCTGAAGACCTAGAAAACGATATTAAGCTCTTCGAACGCCTACTTGCTGGCCGTCTCGACGGATATGTCGTAGAAAAACGTTTTGTCAAAAAAGATGGTTCTATCATTTTTACAACCATGACCATGCGTTCAGATAGAAATGGCATGAATGGGATACGACATATCTATGTGCTGATTCATGATATTACGGACCGGGTCTTGGCAGAGAAGCATCTTGCTCAAAATCAGATTGTCCTCAAAAATGTCTTTGACGCCGCCGAAATGGGAATTTGTGTCTTAAACGATAAACTTATCATTCTCGAAGCGAATGAGACATTCTTTGCCCTCTTCAACCTATCTCGTGACACCATCGGCACGGCATTGTCGGCCCTGGCGATCGATCAAAGCTTGGATAATATCATGCATGTTGCCTCTGTCGCCCTCAACCAGGACGATGTTGTTGCCGGGGAAGCCGCAATACAGACGAAGGAAAAAGCCGCGCGACGTCTGGAACTGCGTGGATATCCGCTCAAAGAAACGGGCGGTGACGCCGCAGTAGCACTTATGGTGCGTGATATCACAGCCCAGAAAGATGTCGAGGCAGCCCTCGCCGAACGTTTGACCTTCATTCAAACACTCATGGACGCTATTCCCAGTCCAATCTTCTACAAAGATGCGCGTGGCGTTTTCCAGGGATGCAACGCCGCCTTTGAACGCTTTTTCAACATCCCAAGTAGTAAAGTTGTCGGACGAACTATCTTCGATTTGGCTCCGGCCGACTTGGCTCAAGAATACCATGAACATGATCGTGCGTTACTGCATGAAGGTGGAATCCAGGTATATGAATCCAAAGTTCAACGACCGGATGGCACCAGAACCGATGTCATTTTCACAAAATCCAAGTATAGCAATCCGTTGGGAGAACAAAGTGGTATCATCGGCGTCATTGTCGAAATCGAAGAACGCAAACGGATGGAAGAAGCACTCCGAGAAAGTGAGCATCTTCTTTCCATCATTCTCGACGGCATCAAAGCCGCTTTTGTCATTATCGACTCGACATCGGGTCTTGTTCTCCAAGCAAATGACGTTGCTGCCGAAATTTTAGGCAAACCGCGGTCCAGCATAGAAAACCAATATATGAACGAAGCCATGGCTGGCTATGGGCACCTGGGCAACACAACTTGCCAGGAAGGAACAACATGTTTGGATAAGGAAACCACCTTTACCCGGCCAGATGGTGAAATTATTCCCATTCGTCGGTCATGTTTCCCCGTAACAGTCGCTGGCCAAGACTGTACTGCGGAAATTTTTTTCGATGTGACAGAACGTAAAGCCCTGGAACGTCAGCTTGCCTACGCCCAGAAACTCGAATCCATTGGACAGCTGGCGGCCGGCATCGCGCATGAAATTAACACGCCTACCCAGTTTATCGGAGACAACATCCGCTTTCTCGACCGGGCACACTCGACTTTGTCCAGCCTGCTCGACACACTTCTAGCGTTCGTCGAAAAAACAGCTCCGTTCGAAGCATTGCAGACAGATCGAGCAGACATCGAACAGGCCACAAAAAAAGCGAAACTCAAGTTTTTGCGTCAGGAAATTCCTTTAGCACTCTCCCAATCTCGTGAGGGAGTTGGACGTGTCGCGGCTATTGTCGCTGGCATGAGAAAATTCTCCCATCCCGGAACCGACGAGATGCAGCCCGTTGATGTCAATGCTGCAGTTGAAAATACGGTACTCATTGCCAAAAATGAATGGAAATACGTTGCTGATGTGGTCACGAACCTTGATCCAGACTTGCCTCTGGTGACCTGCCTCGCTGGCGATTTCAACCAAGTGGTGCTCAACTTACTCGTCAATGCCGCCCAAGCCGTGGGCGATGTTGTCAAGAATGGTGAGAAAGGCACCATCACAATCAGTACGTCATCCAAAGATGAATTTATGGTCATGACGGTTTCCGATAGCGGAGTCGGCATTCCGGAAGAGAACCGGGACAAAATTTTCAATCCGTTCTTTACCACGAAGGACGTTGGGAAAGGTACAGGACAGGGATTGGCGATTATTCAAAATATAGTCGTCAAAAAGCATGAAGGACGTATTGATTTCACGTCTGAAGAAGGAAACGGAACGACCTTCATCGTGATGCTTCCATTCGCCGGTAAACGTTGATCGCAAACCAAGGAGCGACCATGAAAAGCATTCTTCTCGTCGATGATGAACCATTGGTTCTCTCCGGCATTCGACGATCCTTGTTTGGCTTGCTTGACGATATCGATATATTGACAGCCGGAAGCGGTGCCGAAGCGCTTGATATCCTGGCTCAAGAAAATGTGGACGTCATTATTACCGACATGCGCATGCCCGGTATGGATGGCGGTGAACTCTTGATCCATGTTAAGGAACTCTATCCTCAAACTGTACGCATTATCCTCTCAGGATATACAGACAAACAATATATAATGCGTACAGTCGGACCAGCCCACCGTTTTTTGGCAAAGCCCTGTTCCGATGACGAGCTTCTCTCTACGTTGAATCAAGCAACGGCTCTCCGAGAACTCCTCAAAGACAAAACTCTACAGAATATTGTTCATAAAACAGATACATTACCGACACCACCTGAACTCTATACACAAATTATTGCCGAAGCCAGCCGAGACGATGCCGACTTAGGTCGCATTGCTAAAATTGTCAGTCAGGACATGGCGATGACCGCAAGCTTACTCAAGCTTGTGAATTCGGCCTTTTTCGGCTTTCCTCGTTCCGTTGTCACCCCCAAGGAAGCTGTCACACTCCTTGGGGTCGATGTTATTCAAGGACTGGTCTTAACGGCTCACTTCATCAAAGAATTCAATACAACCCAATTTCCATTTTTCAATCCCAGTGACCTGGAAACGCACTGCCTCATGACGGCCCGTCTCGCCAGGCTCATTTACGAACGCCATAATAACGATTCCGTCTTGATACAAATGTCCTTCTTAGCTGGAATGTTGCACGACATTGGCAAACTTATCCTTGCAACCGCCATACCTGATGAATATGCGAAAGTCATTTCGGCAAGTCGAGAAAACAACCGGGCATTGCTTTCCATGGAATATGAGCTGCTTGGTTTTTCACACGCTCATGTCGGTGGCTATCTCCTCGGATTATGGGGTTTACCCGGCCAAGTTGTCGATGCCGTTGCCTTTCACCATGAACCCGATTCTACCGAGACGTCCTTCACCCCAACGTTGGCCGTTCATATTGCCAATGTCTTTGATCATGAACTGCGGGTTGTCCATGCCGAATATGCCACGCCGATCTTCAACGACAATGCACTCGCCCGCGCAGGTGTCGCCCCAAATATAGATGCTGACCGGGAAGCATGTCTCAGCTTGTTGCCTGAAGAGTGACGAGTGTTTTTCGACTGACTCTTTCTAACGAAAGCGCATCACCCCGAGAATATTAGAATAATCGTCTGTCCAGAGACGTTTTTTATGGTCAACAGGCAAACGATGCCACTGAGGATTCTCAGCCAACGCGGTAATATCAGCTTGCTCATGCGCCATCACCGCCCATGTGGAACGAAGCTTCAAGTCTTCATCAAGTTCCCGCGTAACTGGCTTATCTTGATAGAGACCGAAAAGACCGGCTTGGTCAGCGAGATTGCCAAGTACAGGGCGCAAATCGAGAAATTGATTGCTGATATGAAATACGACAATGCCGTGTACTTTCGTTTTTTTCAGGTACAACTCCAGAGCTTCTTTGGTGATGAGATGGACCGGTATTGAATCCGAACTGAACGCATCGAGAACGAGCATATCGAAGGAATGGTCAGGACTGTCGGCCAAGGTGAGTCGAGCATCGCCGAGTTTGATATCAACTTGAGGACCGCAATCGGATAGGAAATGGAAATACGCCGTATTCTGCGCCATACGTACAACGGCCGGATTAATTTCAAAAAAAGTCAATTGTTGTTCGGGTTCAAGATAACTGACAAGTGAACCGATACCGAGGCCAATGGCCGCAATAGTATCATGCCGAGGCTGTGCATTGAACGCCGCAAAAACTTCGGCGAGTGGCCCTTGGCGATGGTAGTAACTTAGCGGCTCACACCGTCGCTCTTTATCCTGCGGCGCAATGCGTTCGGCGCCATGCAATGTGGAACCATCATATAATGTATAATATGCCGGCCTGGTTTCTCCCGGTCGGGCCTGTGCAATCACGCTGAGTTCTCCAAAAAAATTCCGCTCTTCATGCACAACATCTAATTGACCGGACGCAATCGCCATGCCCGCGAGAAAAATGCCGGCGACTCCCAACCCAAAACGAACAGGTCGATTTCGAAATGCAAAAACAACAAGTGCTCCAACGCCATTGATAATTTTCCCCGCAATCACAGCAGGTTCTGTATCAGAAAAAACAACGTGTGAACCGAAAAGCAGGATGCCAACAGCTATGACGAAAAGAACAGGAGCCAAGACATCAATCAAACGTTGGCGGGTGGCATCACCGGACGTATCTACCGTAGGTCGCAAAAAGCACGCTGCAACCAACATCAGCGGATACTCGGCAAGCGTATCAAACACCACGGGAGCAATAAGAGCATTGAAAATTCCGCCGAGTACCCCTCCGATCGACATGACAAGATAAAACTCAGTCAGTCTCGAAGCGTGGGGCCGCAGTCGAGCCAATTCTTGGTGACATACCATGGTGGTCACAAAGAAAGCGATAATGTGTACGGGAAACAGCCACCAGGTTGTGATGAATCCTTGAAAGTAAATGAGTGCAAGCGGCAGCAGAAGAAATGGCTGAAGAAGAACCATAAACCGCGGACTGATCAAGGACTTCTTGGCAAAAACAAGAACAAACGTGAGCAAATAGAGCGTAAGTGGGACAATCCACAGCAACGGGACGGCGGCGATATCTGTCGTGATATAGTTCGTCACCCCAAGCAAAAGGCTTGAAGGGACAAAAGAAAGCGCAAGCCAATGCAAACGCCTCCCCGTACTGACAGCTTCGTCCAAAGCATGGCGTTTTTGACGTGCAGCATCAAGGAGTTCTCCGGTCGTATCATGCCCACCTTGAGACAACGCCCGATGCAGAATAAACACACATCCCGTAATACATCCTGCCAAAACCATGAAACCGGCAGACCACAACCGTGTTTGCTCACTCAGCGTAAAAAACGGTTCCATGAATACGGGATAACCGAGAAGGGCAATCATACTGCCCAAATTGCTCGCGCCATACAAAAAATACGGATCATGGCTATCGACATGGCCGGTAGCCGAAAACCACCGTTGCAGCATAGGAGCCGTGGACGAAACAAGAAAAAAAGGAATCCCGACCGACATCGTCATGAGCCCGAACAACCAGGGTATAAAATACCCTTCGGACGGAGGGGAGGAAAAGCTTTCGGAGAGGCCAATCGGCATCGTCGCCATGGCAATGGCAAGAAGAAAAAGGTGAACGACCGATTGCCGTGCTGGACCGAAAACATTGAGCGAAACATGCGCGTACACATACCCGAGCAGCAATGCAGCCTGATAAAATACCATACAGGTATTCCAGACCGCAGGCGTGCCGCCAAGCAACGGCAAGACCAGTTTGCCAAACATGGGCTGGATAAAAAAAAGCAAAAAGGCGCTGACAAACATCGTCAGGGAAAAAAAGACTGCCACGTTGCCTCCCTCATCAAAAAATTCCTACCCTATGTTCCATTCGTTTCTCTCTCGGTATGATCAAACTTGAAACGCGTCCCTGTCTCATGACGAGGCAACCGCAAACGAAAGGTCGTACCGGAAGAACCTGAATCCATAGAGAGTTGGCCTCGAAGTTGCCCGGCCAAATTCGTTATAAGAATGAAGCCCATGGTGGTTGCCGTATAAATATCCATACCTTCAGGCATTCCATTCCCCGAATCCGCAACACAAAGCACCAATGTATCGCCTTCTGCAACAAACGAGACATACACACGTCCAGTTGCTTTTCCTCTGAAGGCGTGGCGCGCTGCATTGGTAACAAGCTCGTTGACCAACAATCCAAGCGGGACAGCCTGATCAATACTTAAAACAATATCCTCGAGATCGAGTTCATATTCGATCGATCGACCCAGACTATGAGCGGCCAGACTCTTGGGAACCAATTTCTCGAGATAGGTACGAAACCCAATTTGCGACAAATCTTTCGCCTGATACAATTCTTCGTGGACCAAGGCGATGCTCCTGATTCGACTTTGTGCGGCGGCCAATGTGGTACTGTCGCGACCATTATCCATCGTACCTTGTTGAATTTGAAGAAGACTCGCAACAAGTTGCAAGTTGTTTTTAACGCGGTGTGTGACCTCACGCATCAAGCTCTCTTTTTCACGAAGAGCCGAGCGCAATGCGTCTTCCTGCTGTTTGAATGCCGTGATGTTGTGGGCATGCTCTACCACCAATTCCACTTCACCGGCATCATTGAACATAGGATAGGCATAAATATCAAAGGATTGCCCGGTGATAGGACTCGTTTTTTCTACACACACCGGTTGTCCGGTATGGAACGCCGTTAAAACATGACACTCCTCACACGGACGTTCACGCCCCATAAAAATGATATAGCATGGAGCCCCAACAACGTCGGGAGGGGCTTCTTTTGAGGCGTCCCCCCGAAAATTTGTCAGAACAATACGCCAATGACGATCAAGCACAATAAGACTATCTCGAATGGAACAAAAAACACTCTGCAAAAGCTCTTGTGACTGTTTAAGCGCTGTTTGCATTTCTTGGGTGTCCCCCCCCGATTCAACAGCGGTACCACACAACATCTTCATGCTACAGAGTTCATGCTCCAAGATTGCAATTTTTTGCTTCAGCTGAGCATTCTCGGAGGCAAGTATCCCCTCGTTGCTTTTTTCTTTCGTCATACGTTCCTTGCCTTCCTCTCTCGTTCACACCATGACGCATCCCAACATATCAAACGAAAACAACAATAATGCTTAACGATGCCCAAAGGAGTCGGCCAAATCAAGAATTTCCTCATCGTGCAGTGGACGGCCAAGCTCTCGTGAACGCTTGCGGACAACTTCGGTTATATCATTGATCATCTCAGCTGGAACAGGTCGCCCGAGCGCTGCAAAGACGGCTGAGACAGCGGCTCGGCCACTTTTCTTGCCTAAAGCCGTCTGCCGGACGAGCCCAACGGTATCCGGGGAAAATGGTTCATAAAGGCTCGGATCTTTAAAAACGCCATGGACATGGAGACCAGATTCACAAGCGAACAACATGTTTCCCACAACCGGTTTATTCGGGGGCAGGGGATGGCCCGTTGCCTGCGCCACAAGCTGGCAAAGGCCAGGAAGCACGCTCACATCATACTTTTCACCAAGTTGCATGGCGGCATAGGCGCCGACTTCTTCCAAAGCGGCGATACCGGCTCGCTCTCCAAGACCAAGTACGGACACATCGGCAAAATCGGCTCCAGCCACCAAAGCAGCGACAGCATTTGCCGTCGCCATACCGAAATCGTTGTGGCAATGGACCGCGATCAACATTCCGGTCTCTTGCTGGAAATCCGTGACCATTGCTCCCATAGCCAACGGATGCAGAATCCCAACCGTGTCGGACAACCGAATTCGGGTCGCACCGGCGGCTTTCGCACAATGTGCCACAGAAATGGCAAAACTCCTCTCGGCGCGTGAAACATCCTCCAGGCCCACGGAAATAGCGGCATCTGTATGCGTTTTCGCAAAACGTACATTTTTGTCGACCATAGCCAGAAGGCGTTCTCGATCAAGATGGAGTCGCTTTTCAATATGCTCATCGGAAACAGGAACACCTATATTGAGTTGATCACAACTGGTTTCCGCGGCTTCGGCAAGCATGTCTCCACGGCACGGAGACCACAGGCTCAGCCGTGTTTTCCCCGATATGGAACGAATGGAACGAATAAGATCACGTAGCCCAGAATGACGCCCTATCACGCCACATTCAATCTCTTCCACCCCGAAAACAAGAAGGTTCTTAACAATGTCGCTTTTCAATCGCGAATCGAGATACAGCCCAAAACGCTGCTCTCCTTCGCGTAAAGTGGAATCAATAAGCATGACATCTCCATTATTATCTATAGAATTTCAGCCTATTAACATGAAGAATCGTGTCCAGGTCAATCTTTGTGATGATGTCTTCGAATGACTATGAAAGGTCACACGCATCAAAACTGTAAGCTTTTAACATACAAAATTGTACAGCCATGTCTTCATTTCCTCTATGTACAGTGACTTTTCTTTCTATGGCTTATTTCAGAAAACCATTGCCAGACAAGGACTCACAGGCATTTTTCCTCATTTTGTCATTTTTGGCACGAAGGTTGCCTATAGCTTAAACATACGGCAACCACCCTTTTACGGAGGAATTATACATGCGAAAGATAGCTATTTACGGCAAAGGCGGCATCGGCAAATCCACCACCACACAAAATACCGTCGCTGGTCTTGCCGAAATGGACAAGAAGGTCATGGTCGTTGGTTGTGACCCGAAAGCTGACTCCACCCGTCTTTTGCTCGGCGGCCTCAACCAGAGCACGGTTCTTGAAACTCTGCGTGAAGAGGGTGAAGACGTCGAACTCGAGGATATCCTTCTCGAAGGTTTCAAAGGCACTGTTTGCACAGAATCTGGCGGCCCTGAACCGGGTGTTGGCTGCGCCGGCCGCGGTATCATCACCGCCATTAACTTGCTCGAACAGCTTGGTGCCTACAAAGAAGAGAAGAATCTCGAATATGTTTTCTACGACGTTTTGGGCGACGTTGTCTGCGGCGGTTTCGCCATGCCCATGCGTGAAGGGAAAGCCCAGGAAATTTACATCGTTGTTTCCGGCGAAATGATGGCCATGTACGCAGCCAACAACATCTGCAAAGGTATCGTGAAATACGCTGATGCCGGCGGTATTCGCCTTGGTGGCCTTATCTGTAACAGCCGTAAGGTCGACAACGAAGCTGAAATGATCCAGGAACTCGCCAAACAGCTTGGCACGCAGATGATTCACTTCGTACCCCGTGACAATCAGGTTCAGCGTGCTGAAATCAACCGTAAAACAGTTATCGATTTCTCGCCCGAACATAACCAGGCTGACGAATATCGCGCTCTGGCTGGCAAAATCGAAAAGAACGACATGTTCGTCATTCCCAATCCCTTGGAAATCGAACAGCTGGAAAAACTGCTTATCGACTTCGGTATCGCTAACTAAGAGCCCGACAACACACAACACACAACGAAATCAACGGGAGTTACGTATATGCTTATCATGGTCCGCGCCATTGTCCGTCCTGAAAAAGTCGATGCAGTTTTGGCTTCGCTTCTGGACGCCGGGTTTCCTGCTGTCACCAAATTCTCTGTAGCCGGCCGCGGTAAACAACGCGGGATCAAAATCGGCGAAGTTACCTACGACGAAATTCCCAAAGTGCTTCTTATGAGCACTGTTGACGATAAAGATAAAGATTTCGTCATCAAAACTATCATGGAAGCAGCCCGCTCCGGAACAGAAGGCGCCTTTGGCGACGGTAAAATTTTCATCACTCCTGTTGAAGAAATGTATACCATCAGCTCGGGAGTCAAGGAAACCGGCAGCGCCGAGGAGGCCTAGTCATGAAAGAGATCATGGCCGTTGTGCGAATGAACATGATGAACCAGACCAAGGCCGCTTTGACAAGCGCCGGCGTCTCTTCCTTCTTCGCCCGTGAAGCGACTGGCCGCGGCATCGGCCTGGTCAATCGCCAGCTCCTGAAGGGAGCCCAAGAGGGATATGAAGAAGCAGCCGAACTTCTCGGTGAAAAAGGACGTCTGTACCCGAAACGTGTCGTCTCCGTTATCGTAGAAGACGAAAAAGTACCTGCTGTTATCGAAGCGATCATTGAAGCGAACAAAACCGGCAAGCCAGGAGATGGCAAGATCTTCGTCATGCCCTGCGCCGATGCCGTGCGTGTCCGCACTGGCGAATCCGGCACTGCCTCCATTGCCGACTAGATCGAACTCCTTTGGGCAACCCGATGTACATTCGAACGCGGGTTGTCCGAAAGGAAACCGTGACGCACACCAGCACGAACGAAGAGGAAGTTAGCACCATGCCCACCAAGACCGAAGAATATATGAAAAAGGATCCCACCGACTTCAAGGAAGAGATCCTTAAGAAATATCCGCCCAAAGTGGCAAGAAAGCGGGCCAAATCCATCGTTATTTCCAAAGGGAAAGAAAGTGATGGCCTTGAAATTCAGGCCAACGTTCGTACCATTCCCGGTATCATCACCATGCGTGGCTGCACGTATGCCGGTTGTAAGGGCGTTATTCTGGGTCCCACCCGTGACATCGTAAACATCACCCATGGCCCTGTCGGCTGCGGTTTTTACTCCTGGCTGACTCGCCGTAACCAGACGAGTGCCCCGAACCCTGAAGATCATAATTTCATGCCCTACTGCTTCACCACGGACATGCAGGATAGTGAAATTATCTTTGGTGGTGAGAAAAAGCTCATGGCCGCCATTTTGGAAGCCTACGAGATCATGAAACCCAAAGCGATCGCTTTGTTTTCCACATGTCCTGTCGGCCTCATCGGTGACGACGTCCACGCTGTTGCCCGCGAAGCCAAAGAAAAATTGGGCATCAATGTTTTCGGGTTCTCTTGTGAAGGCTACAAAGGTGTTTCCCAGTCTGCTGGTCACCACATTGCCAACAACGCCATCTTCACCAACGTTGTCGGTACCGACGACAACGGTAAAGAGGGCAAGTACAAAATCAACCTGCTCGGCGAATACAACATCGGCGGTGACGCGTTCGTTATCGAAGATCTGCTGGATCGTTGCGGTATCACGTTGGTGTCGACCTTTTCGGGTAACTCGACGTACGACCAGTTCGCCACCTGCCATACGGCAGACCTGAACGCCATCATGTGCCACCGCTCCATCAACTATGTTGCGGAAATGATGGAAACAAAATTTGGTATTCCCTGGATCAAGGTCAACTTCATCGGTGCAGAAGCCACTGCCAAGTCGTTGCGTAAGATCGCCAAGTACTTTGGTGACCAGGAACTCATCGACAAAGTAGAAGCCGTGATCGCCGAAGAAATGCCGGCCGTCAAAGCCGCTCAAGATGATGTCCGTTCACGCACGGAAGGCAAAACTGCCATGCTGTTCGTTGGTGGTTCCCGCGCTCACCACTATCAGGAACTGTTTGCTGAAATCGGCATGACAAGCATCGCCGCCGGGTATGAATTTGCTCACCGCGACGACTATGAAGGCCGTGAAGTGTTGCCCACCATTAAAGTGGACGCTGATAGCCGGAACATCGAAGAAATCGAAGTCGAACAGGATCCGACTCGCTTCAAACCGCGGAAAACCCCGGAAGAACTCGAAAAGCTTGCTGCCGAAGGATTTGAATTCAAAGATTACGACGGCATGATTCCGGAGATGAAGCCCAAGACCCTCGTCATGGACGACATCAACCAGTACGAAGCTGATAAGCTTCTCGAGTACTACAAACCCGATATCTTCTGTGCCGGTATTAAGGAAAAGTACAGCGCTCAGAAAATGGGTATCCCCATGAAGCAGCTGCATAGCTACGACTACCACGGTCCTTATGCCGCCTTCAAGGGAGCGATCAATTTCTACTATGAAATCGACCGCATGGTCAGTGCCAAAGTCTGGGATCTCGTTAAAGCCCCCTGGGAAAAGAGCCCCGAACTGGCCGCTGCCTACAACTGGGAATAATTTGCGCATCCATTGAGAAAGGGAAGAGCCATGCTTTTAAGACACACCCCCAAAGAGATAAAAGAGCGCAAAGCGCTCGTCATTAATCCGGCCAAGACCTGCCAGCCCATCGGCGCCATGTACGCGGCCCTGGGCATCCATGGATGCCTGCCTCACTCCCACGGTTCACAGGGCTGCTGTGCATACCACAGAAGTTCCTTGACCCGGCACTACAAGGACCCCATTGCTGCTGCAACGAGTTCCTTTACTGAAGGCGCCTCGGTCTTCGGTGGACAGGCCAACTTGGTCCAGGCCATTGACAACATGTTCACGGTCTATGACCCGGAAATCATTGCGGTCCACACCACCTGTTTGTCTGAAACCATCGGTGACGACGTCGCTCAGATCGCAGACAAGGCCAAACAGGACGGCAAAGTTCCTGAAGGCAAAAAGATCATTTATTGCCACACTCCGAGCTATGTCGGCTCCCATGTAACGGGTTTCTCCAACATGGTTCTCGGTATGGTCAAAGGCCTGGCCGAAAAGACGGGGAAAAAGAACGGCAAAGTCAACGTTATTCCCGGCTATGTTGAACCGTCGGACATGGAAGAAATCAAACGCTTGTCCGCGATGGTCGGTGTAAAGACCATCATGTTCCCCGACACCTCCGGTGTTGTGAACAGCCCCATGACCGGCAAATATAATATGTATCCTGATGGCGGCACCAAAATTGCCGACCTGAAGTCCTCTGGCGACAGCCTGGCTACGATTGCCTTGGGCGAATGGTCTTCGGCCGACGGTGCCAAGTACCTCGATGCCACCTACAAAGTGCCTTGCCAGGTACTCGATCTGCCCATTGGTGTAACCGCTACCGACAACTTCATCGATGCCCTGCGCAAAGCCGCCGGCGTCAACGTTCCGGACTCGGTTACCAAAGAACGCGGTGTCCTCGTCGATGCGATGTGTGACTACCAGCAGTACTTCCACCAGAAGAAGGTGGCCCTGGTTGGTGATCCTGATCAGCTCATCCCGCTGACGCAGTTCTGCATCAACTTGGGCATGTATCCCAAACACATCGTAACAGGTACCCCTGGTAATAAGTTCCGGAAACGCATGGAAGAAATGTTCGCTGAAGCGGACTTGCCCTATACGCCCAACGTAGCGGTGCCCGGCGACATGTTCCTGCTGCACCAGTGGATCAAAAACGAGCCTGTGGATCTCATCATCGGCAACACGTACTGCAAGTACATCGCCCGTGACGAAGACATTCCGATGGTACGCCATGGCTTCCCCATCCTCGACCGCTTCGGGCATTCCGTGTTCCCCTCGGTCGGTTACAAGGGTGCCATGCGGCTCATGGAACAGATGCTTAATGCCATGCTCGATAAGCGTGACCGGGAATCCTCGGAAGAAGCCTTCGAACTGGTATACTAATTCATACGAACCCAACGCACAGCACATATCCCGAGACCGGAACCTTCAAACCCCATTGTGCCGCGAATCGCCCCCACGATTCGCGGCACAATACGGGCCTAACCCGAGTACATACTCAGCACGCGGAGATTGACCCATGGAAAAACCGGAATACCACATCCTCGTCTGTAATTCTTTCCGCGCCAAAGGTGACCCCAAAGGCGTTTGCAATAAAAAAGCTGCTGATCTCATGCCCTATCTCGATGAAGAAATTCTCGATCGCGGCTTGGATGCTCTCGTCACCAGCACAGGTTGCCTGAAGCAATGTGAAGACGGCCCTGTTATGGTTGTCTATCCCCAAGGGTATTGGTACGGCAAAGTCGAATCCGAAGAAATCGTGGATGAAATCCTCGACGCTCTCGAAGACGGCGAGCCGTGCGAAAAATACCTCCTTACGTAGGCGCCTCCAAAACGCGACCAGCGCGCCTCCTTCCAAGGCCGGGCTTCACGCCCGGCCTGTTTTTTGGGTCAGCCCCCCACGTAAAACAAGACCGAACAGGCTACTGATCTATAGAAGCGAATATGCTCGTAATGGCTTTGCGTAATTGATCAAACAGATCAGGAAGTTCTGTGTGGTTGTTGTTCTTTGATGCCTTCTCCAAAGCATGAGACAAACTGCGACAGGTCTCGGCGCCGATAACGGCACATGTACTTTTTAATGCATGCGCATTAATGGATATATTTTCCAGAGTTCCTGTTGCTAACGCAGCTTCAATTGCGCCTATACGTGTTTGCATTTCTTTGAGGGAAGCGTGAAAAATACGTTCAAACTCATCCTCATCAATGCCAAGCCGTGCAGCGGCTTCACTTTTGTCGAGCAAAACAGCGTCGGTTTGTTCAATGTGCTTGGAGTCATCTTCGATAAACCCGTCATTGCCATTTGATAACAATTTGGAAAGCAATCTGGTGAGATGTTCAAAATTAATCGGCTTGCCCATATGCCCATCCATCCCGACATCCCGACATTGTTCCTTGATATTCGTCGTCACATGGGCGGTCATGGCCACAATAGGAATATCCGTATTACGTACACGGAGTTCTCCAAACCCACCTTGACGGATATATTTCGTCGCGGTCAATCCATCCATCTCCGGCATTTCAATATCCATGAGCACCGCATCAAAGGAAGTCTTCGACAAGGCTTTGATGGCTTCAAGGCCATTTTCCGCAACGGTCAATTTATGGCCGAGAAGGGCAAGATGGGCTTTGGCAACCTTGACGTTGATGGGGTTGTCTTCAACAATCAAGAGATGAAAATGCATTTGGTTCTCAGCATCTTCGGGCGCACACTCCAAAAGTTGCGAGGCAAATTTGTTCGCATCTCCAGGTTCGAATGGAAGAGTCACATGGAAGGTACTTCCTTCTCCAACCGTCGATTCCACCCCAATATGACCATGCATAAGTTCAACAAGCTGCTTCGAAATGGACAGTCCGAGACCGGTTCCCCCATATTTCCTCGTCGTTGAATCGTCAGCTTGTTTAAAGCTCTCAAAAATTGAGCCTTTAATGTCGTCTCCAATCCCAACGCCTGTATCGCTCACGGAAAAGTGAATACCTAGAGAACCGACGAACTCTCCGGAGTCAGGCTCAGCGCGTACCTCAATACGCCCATGTTCCGTAAATTTCACGGCATTGCCCATCAGGTTGACAAGGATCTGGCGGAGTCGACCTGGATCACCACACAACAACGTCGGCGTATCCGGATGTATTGTAATATTAAATGCCAAGCCTTTTTTGCCTGCCTCAAGTGAAATCGTTTTGTGCACCGATGCCAATAAACTGGTAAGATCGAAATCAATCTGTTCGAGCTCCATCTTCCGTGCTTCAATCTTGGAGAAATCAAGAATGTCGCTGATGATACCGAGGAGATGATCGGCTGAATCTCGTATTGTTTCGACATAATCTTTTTGGGAAGTATCGAGACAAGATCTCGCAAGCAAATCGGTCAAACCGACAATGGCATTAAGCGGAGTTCGTATTTCATGACTCATGCTGGCAAGAAAATTACTTTTGGCGCAGTTGGCCAAAACAGCATCTTCCTTGGCCTGACGCAAATCTTCTGTCACTTGATGACGCAATATCCCCATTGATATTTGGTCAGCGACGGCATTCATAAAGGCCACGTCTTTATGGGAAAAATATTCAGAACTCTCATAACTCTTGAGCCAAAGCAGGCCAATAATTCGATCCCCAGCTTTGAGTGGTACACTGAGCCAAAATTCAGGTGTAGTACCGGGCGGAGACATGCCCGTTAAATGCATCACCGCTTTGGTAAAAAGAAGAGGTTCTGTCGAACGAAGTACTGTAATCAAAGCATCTCTCGATTCAATGATATCATGTTTGCTTGCCTGAAGGCTATGCGAAATGTGTTCTATAGGTGCAGGAGGGGCATCAAGTTCATCAACAAAATACAAGAATTCGAGCTGGTCGGTGGCGTGATTCAAGACACCCAAAGCGATATTTTTCGCGGGAAGTGCCTGTTGCAAAACGTCGTGAACTCCAGACATAAGTGTATGAACGTCCTGATTCGCGCTGGCTCCCACAACATTGGCAATTTTGTACAGGACTGATGTCACCTTGTTGCTTTCGCGAAGAGCTTCTTCGAAACGTTTCCGTTCGGTTATTTCACGACCGATGATAATAAGTCCTTTTTTCTCTCCATCATGAGAGTACAAAGGTACCCGAATCACGTCGAATACGGCCTTGCCATCATCCCCTACAGGCAACGTCACTTCTGCCCGAATGAGCCGTTTCCATGACCACGCCTGCTCATCATCTTGTCGTGACTCATTAAACACCGCTGTAAACGTTGGAATCATTTTAGCAAGTTCACCATCGGTCTTCCCCTGATACATGTCGACCGACAAGCCAAAGAGACGTAATGCGGCTTCGTTGGCCAACAACCACCGCCCGTCCTCATCTTTGAGACACACAAAGTCGGGAATAGTATTGATAAGCGTCCGGAGACGCTCTTCACTTTCCAGAAGTTGTTGGCCAGTGCGCTTGCGTTCGATAATTTCGGCAGACATATCATGATTCAGACGATTGAGTTCTTCTGTCCGCTGTTTCACCGCAGCTTTAAGACGATGATTAAACAAATAAAGCCAGATCAAAACAGCAGCGACTCCGGCAAGAGCCCCCCCCAATGCCCTTAAAGCCAAATTGAGTCGGCGACTTTCACTGGATTCTGCATCAAACAGAAAACCGGAAATAACCTGCTTCGGCGACGCCATACCAAGAGCAGCATAGGTATTCGCCATATATTGCCAGCGACCGGCGTTTATATGACCAAGCTGAATAAGATTCGGCATGACCAATTCTCGAAGTGCTTTCGCCTCAAAGACGAGATGTTCACGGCTCTTTGAACTTCGATAGACATCAAGCAGTAAATCAATCACCTCCTGTTCGTGAGCAAAGGCATACTCCCAACCTTTCAACGACGCTTCGAGGAATCGCTTTGTCATTTCCGTTTCGTCTTGCGCCTGGACTTTGGAAGTAAATAAACAGTCGCCATAAAAATCAACACCATACGAACTCGGTCGCATAAGCGAATAGGAGACACCTTGCTTCTCAAGTAAGTACGGCGTGTTCGTACTATAGGAAGCCATCGCATCGACATGATGATCGATCAGTTCTGTCACGTCCCATGTCGTTGTGATTAAACGAAAATCTTTAGCGGTAATCCCTTCATTCGACAGCATCGCCCAAATGTCGGCTTCGCCAGATTGAGACAACATAAGCTTTTTCCCCACGAGATCATGAGGAGTGGAAAGATAACTTTCACTCAAAGAAATCAATGCTGAGGGAGAATGCTGGAAAATGGCGGCCAATACCACCACAGGAGAACCTTCAAGATAGCGTAACAACAATTCAGGACCGGCGACACCGAAATCAGCCCGGCCACTTGTCACTTCTTCAATAGGATCAATGCCGGGACCGCCTTCTTTGATAACAAGGTCAATACCAACATCTTGATAATATCCGTGTTCCTTGGCGGCATAATATCCAGCAAATTGAAATTGATGGAGCCACTTCAGTTGGAGGGTAAATCGATCGAGTTCCTCATTCTGTCCTGCATTCGCTTGGAGCGGAGCGACAACGATCCATCCCCCCAAGAAAAGCGCTGCAATCCCCAACCAAAATTTCTTTTTGCTTGTTCGGTGCGATGATCTTCGGGCCCGTCTTCCTGCCGACCAAATTTCAAGCATGCTGAAAATGGATCTGTCTTGCATTACGCCTTCTTTAGATCATTACATTCTCTCATTGCATACATGTCGATTATCGTTCGATATCGTCATAATTTGTTTAATAATTCGTTTTTTATTCATCCCGTGTCAACGGATTCCCACATAGGACGTTCTACTTTAACGACATCCACATGAACATTCGAGGATATAATGTCCTCGTTTGAAATATTACGCCGAAACAGGAAGACTCGAAAAGAAGTTTTTATACATGAAAAAAAAGACTTCATTGGCAACTCAAATCAAGGCACTATTGTCAGATGAAAGGAAGTGCTGACACAAAACAACTCGACATGTTTTTACGAAGCGTCGAACGTCGAGCGTATTACATGGCTGTTACAGCCGTAAGCAATCCTCAGGATGCTCTTGATCTCGTACAAGACGCAATGACTCGATTTGTTGCGAAATACAGTAATAAGCCGGAAGAAGAGCGCAAACCACTGTTTTACCGTACGCTCACAAACGCAATCACGGATTTTCACAGGCGCAAAAATGTCCGAAATCGCGTTCTCTCCGCTATAAGCTGGCTTGGCCTAAACGATAATGAAGACACCGGTCCCGACCCGATATCGCTTTTGCCTGACCCCGGAACGAGAAGCATGGAAGACATTCTTGGCGATACTCGATTCCGAGATGATGTGAACGTTGCACTGAAAAAACTTCCCCTTCGTCAACAGCAGGCGTTTTTATTACGTGCCGTGGAAGAACTCAGTGTGGCCGACACGGCCCAAGCCATGGGAGTCAGCGCCGGATCAGTAAAAACACATTATTTCAGAGCCCTTGCCGCCTTGCGGGACCATTTACAAGGATACCAACCATGAGCGAAGAAAATACATTGCTCTCCAAAGTAACCAGTGAGATCCATGCATCAATCGAAGATCTTCCGGATGATACGGTTTATGGGTTGGCTCGCGCCCGAGCTGTCGCTCTTGAAAAGCATGCCGAACGAATGTGCAAAAGACCATTGCTTTTCCCCGTGACCAGTGCCATTGCCATTGCCATTGCTGCGGTGGTCATTGGTATCGGTCTGAGCCGTTTTGACATGAACGGATCGAATACTGTAGCGATCTTAGACAGCGACGTTGGTGTGCTAGGCGCAAATCAACCCTTGGAGCTGTATGAAAACCTTGAATTTTATACGTGGTTGGCTTCAACCGGTCAGGAAGGGTAAATGGCCGATTTTCATCATCCTTGTTTTCGTGTTTTTTGCCACACCGGTGTGGGCAGACGAAGAACCGGAACGCAACGAAACGGGACAGACAATAGACCAAACATTGACCACGGCTGTAACCCCTCCCAGGGGGCTCCTCGAATATTTAGGTGAGTTCAAAATTGAAGATGGTGGCTTCGTAGACCCCATAATATTCGATGAGCTGCTTGCGTCAGAGGAAAAACGTCATGAAGATGAAAAGTAACATCATAATTTGCTTCGCATGGGTGCTCTTGCTTAGCTGTCTCTTTCCGGATTTCGCTTTTGCCGGCACAGCATGGTCGGATCTCAACGAAGGTCAACAACGTGTGCTCACACCGTATGCCGATGTATGGAACAACCTCCCTGCCGACCAGCAGGATATTCTGGCGAAGGGAGCAAACCAGTGGGCCACAATGCCACCAGAAGAACGTCAGCGCATCCTGGGTCGCTACAACGCCTGGCAGGAACTGAGCCCAGAACGGCGGGACCAGATTCGACGTAATTTCACTGCGTTTCAGACCATGCCGCAAGAAGAGCGACAACGCATTCTTTCGATATATAAGCAATTCCAAAATCTGCCAGAGAATAAGCGACGTGAACTCTTACGACGTTACAAACAATGGCAACGACAACGCGCACGGAGACCGCCTTCTCCTCCGTTAGGACTTAACCGACCGGAAGCGCAAGTGCCAGCCGGAAGCAATCCGTCGCCCAGCAATTCGCTCACTGAAACGGGCCTCCCACCGGCCGAAACAGCAACCGAGCCGCCCCCACAGGATGACGCTTCAAACAACTTCTCTCTCACTCCGAGCCAGTCCGTTCCGGCGTCGCAACAGAGCCCAACAAACCACGCACCGAGTGGAACAGAACCTGACAGTCGTGGCATGGGAGGAATGGGAGGAGGAAAAAATGGCCACTCAACAGGAGGGAAGGATAGCGGAGGAAATAGTGGTCATGGCGACGGACATGGAGGAGGAGATAGCGATCACGATGGCGGCCACGGCGGTGGACGTAGTGGGGGCGGTGGCCCTGGTGCAGATGCAAGCACTTCCATGACCAGCGCCTCCTTGATGTAAAGATGAAACGTTAGCTTGAAGATGCACGCGAAGAAGACTCCGCAGAATTGTTCAGAAATTGTTTCAGAACGGAGGCAAATGCTTTGCGCGAAACAGGTTTACTCAAATGAGCATCAAAAAGATGTTGAGCTCCATGCATCGCCATAGGATTCATATCATAGGCCGCCATAACGACGAGTGGCGTTGCTGATCGTCGAGTGCGTTCTTCTTCGTCACGTATAATTCGCGCCGCTTCAAAGCCATCTATCTTCGGCATTTCCCAATCCATCAGAATAAGATCATACTGATTTCTTGCTGCCAAGGCTATTGCCTCTTCGCCGGAAGAGGCCGTATCCATCATAATTCGAGATCCTTCCAAGTATTGGCCCAGAACTGTATGACCGAATGCATAGTCATCAACGGCTAAAATTCGTCCGCTTAGACTGGCAAGATCTTGACTCACCGTATCCGTACGTTCATCGAGAGCCGCACTCGACGCAAGAGGTAAACTGACATGAACCTGCGTACCTTTGCCCTCTTCACTCTCGATCGTCACATTACCATTCATTAGAAACACAAGCTTGCGTACCAGTGTCAAGCCAACCCCAGGGCTATCGACACTGGAAAACGCAGAGGGATCGGCCTGGGTGAAATAATCAAGTATCCGTTTTTTCTGATTTTCAGGGATTCCCGGCCCGGTATCGGTAATCCTGATGTGCACCGTGGACGTGCGTGAAGATTCCTCAAGAAGCAATTCAACACTGCCACGGACAGTAAACTTAAAAGCATTGTCGAGCAAAATAACAAGAACTTTCCGTATATTTTCAGGGTCCCCCACGCGCATGTTGTTCAACAGGCCCGTCACAATAAATCGTGCTTCAATGCCTTTTTTACGCGCTTTTTCCGCAAAACTCCCCAGAGCCGAACGCGCCACATCTTGAATATCAATAATTTCTTTCTTCAACATGATTTTCCCCGCTTCAAGACGGGAGTAATCGAGCAGCTCATCCACAAGTTGTACAAGCATTTGCGCGGATTCACGCATTAAGCTCAGTGTCCACGACTGCTTTGGAGAAAGAGATGTATCATACAAGATATCCACCCCACCCAACAACGCATTCAGCGGAGTGCGCAACTCGTGACTGAGTGAAGCCAGGAACATGGTTTTTGTCTGGGATGCTGCTTCAATCCGTGCCAGTTCTTTCTGAATATCACGACGTTGATTCCGCTGGGCTGCGTCATAAATAACTCCTTCAATAACAGGCTGACCATCATCGCCTGCAGTCAGACGTGCAGCCCGAATAATTGGAAGAGATTCCCCATCGCGATGTCGAAATACCCCATCTATATCATCAGCTTGTCCACGTGCAACGAGGGCTACCAAAAATTTCTGTCGCTCTTCCGGATCCAGATAGAGCTCTTTCATATTCTCGACGTTCTGGAGAAACGAAGGGATGTCCTCATAGCCGACGAGTTTGACCAAAGCTGGATTAACATCCAGAATTTCTCCATCCATTGTTGATCGAAACATTCCCACAGGAAGTTCTTCAAAAATGCGTTGATATTCTCTTTGTGTTCGATCAAGAAGCTCGCGATCAGCTTCGAGTGTTGTGGCTAACTGACATATTGCAGCAGAAAGTCGACCAAGCTCATCGTGAGATGTTACGGCTGGAACAGATGGAACTTCTCCCTGTTTTATCCGAGAGATATCACTCAAGATAGCACTCAATGGTTTTTCAAAATAACGATGAATGAACTTTAAAAAAATCCATAATAATCCGATCAAAAGTAAACCAATCACAAGCGGAACAACCCAGGAAAGCCAGAAGCGAATACGATAAAATTCTGTTTCTAATCCAGTGAGCGGCGCAAGGGCTGTTTCTTGAAGCATTGTACTGCCTAGCACCCAATCGGTTGTGTAAAGATGTGTAAATGCCGTAATATATTTCGATGTTTTGAAATCAAGACGAAGAATTCCCGATGAGCGCACCAACATCTCTCTGCCTGCCTGCCGTACAGCTTCATCCGAAGCATACAGCATAGATGGTCCCATTTCTTCACGAGAATGTTTCTCGTCAACAGAGACAACGGGCAATTCCCATTCGCGTGCGAGCCATTCCGGTAGCAAAATGATCGTTCCGTTTTTGTCCAACAGGAAATCTTCCATAGGGACTCCGGGAGCGCTATGATTGACGTGGGTCATGACCTCATTAATCTTGATATCAATACCTACGACTCCCATGAAACGTTCATTTGATTGCATGACAGGAACGACAACGGATACCACAGAACCATGTCCGACCGGGTCAAAATACACGGATGTCCAGCGAGCGCGCCCTTGAGGATTCTGCGAAGGGCTTGCGTAGAGATAATATGAGGACTTGCGATAATCGATTTGTGAAGGAGAACGTAAATGAGAGACCGCATCGCTTTGAGGATAATACAGTGCAGTCCCGCTCTCTCCAATAAACCATACGGCACAGACACCGACATTGGTTTTTTTTGCATTTTCGAAAAGATCTGCCTGTTGCATCATCACCGCAAGTTCACGACGAGTTGCGGCATTCATAATGGAGCCACCCCAATACAATGCAGTTATTCTATCATCTTGAATACTGGAATATATGCCATTTTGTGCTTGCTGAATAAGATGAGGAAATGTCGCCACCGACATTGTCCCGTCTTCGACGCGAGTAAGATCTTCTGCAATTTTTCGCGCCAAGAATACGCTTGAACGTTCAATGCGTCCCAATACTGCATTATATGCACGCGATTTGCTTTTTGTTACCCGTAAAAAATGCTTCGATGCCTGCTCGTTCATTTGCTTGTGCAGCAAAGGAGCAGACTCTTTCTTGAATTCATTAAACAAAAATATAAATAGCAGAGCCAGAGAGACACATGTCAGAACAAAAAGCCCCGCCACAAGGAAAAAAAAAGTTTGTTTAATGCGTGTCGATTTCATATTCACGCATCCGGCCTCTCATCGCGACTTTTGTGCATGCCATTCAGTATTTTTGCTGACAATTCTTTTTCAATAATAGCAAGAAGATGCTCTCGAGCCATGGGTTTAGTCAAAAATCCATTTAATCCGACCCGTACACTTTCATAACGATACGTATCGTACGGATGAGCAGTAAGTGCATAGATTGGAACAGGAGGTAAGCCGCTTTGCTTTTCGACCTCCCGAATACACGCTGCCGCTGCAAATCCATCCATACCCGGCATTTCAATATCCATAAGAATAAGATCATACTGTTTTTCTTTCGTTGCCTCGACGGCTTCATCGCCAGTTTCAGCCATATCGAGCGACAAACCTGTATCTTCCAAATAAAGTTCCACCAAATTACGACCAAGAATAAAATCATCGACGATTAATACTGTACCAGAATACATTTTTGTATCCTGAACAGATAATGAAGTTTCCTCTACGACCTGGTCGGCCAAAGGCAAAGGAACATGGATGGTAAAAATCGCCCCAGAACCTTTTTTGCTCTCAAGATTAATTTTCCCCCCCATAAGGCGAACCAATCTGTTGGTTATAGCCAGGCCAAGACCGGCCCCCCCAAAACGGCGGGTCGTCGAAGAGTCGGTCTGGGTAAAATCTTCAAAAATATATTTATGATCTTGGGGAGCAATACCTGGTCCTGTGTCTTGCACTGAGAGTGCTACGCCATGAATTATTTCGTCATTGTATACAGTAATACGTACCTGTCCCGATTCTGTAAACTTCAAAGCGTTCGCCACGATGTTGGTGAACGCTTGTTTGAGTTTGCGCTCATCGCCAAGGCGGTAGGCCGGCAAATCAGGATCAATCTCAACAGAAAAACTAAGAGCTTTGGATTGTGCTTTAGCCTCGAACATCTGAGCGGTTTCCTGAACGAGACGGTGAAGGTCAAACGGTGCGGTATCCAGGTCCATTTCATTTTTTTCGAGTTGTGACAAATCGACTAAATCGTTCATAATATTGGTAAGAATGCTCCCTGACGAACGCATTATCGTTACAATATCCTCTTGATGTTCGCCGAGACCAGTATTCTCCAGCACATCTAAACTCCCAAGAAGAGAGTGGAGTGGTGTTCTAATTTCATGACTCATTGTTGCTAAAAACGATGATCTGGCTTGGTTGATCACTTCAGCTTTGGCTAAGTCAGCCTCAATGCGTTCTCGTTGTTTTTGTAGGCTTATATCTTCAAACATCCCTTCCATAACGCCCTGACCGTTGACATCCAACTGCAGAAGACGTCCTGTAATACGAACTGCAACCAGGTCATACTTCCCTTTGATGGTCAGATCCACATTCTCGATGCGACCGTTTGTTATAAGTGTTTGGCGAAGCTTGCGGACCATCTCGACATCATGAAGCCTGTCCAACATGGAAACTCGGTCTTGGAGGCATTCCGCGATATCGGTATACCCAAGAATTTGCGCGCCAGTTTGGTTGACGGTTAGAAGCGTCCCGTCCAATCCAGCCTGGAAGATACCGACAGGAGAATTTTCGATACTATCCCGATATTTTTTACGAGCAAGGTGAAGCCGATCGCGCTCCACATCAAGTGCTTCAGACATAAAATCAATTTCTCTCGCCAAAGTCCCCATCTCATTTCGCGACGACACAACGGGTCCGAAAGAACGGCGTCCGGCTTCAATCGCTGCAACCGCATCAATAATCGCATGTAAAGGGCGCACAAAAAAACGACGAAAAAAGAAAAGACACAGCACCAGCAAAACAAGGAGGAGACCAAAAACAGCCAGAGCGGCCAATCGAAAGAATCGCGTGTTTACTTGGGTTAACTCAGAACGAAAAAAGTCAACAACAGAATTGGCGCTCTGTTTTTCCAATACTTCACCATAAATCCAGCCCGTCGAAGGAAGTATGGTAGTAACCATGAACAAGGCTCCGCCTGGTGCAGACAATTCCTGATAATGCAATGATGTGAAGCGCATGGAGTCAACGGCTTCACGTATGTCTGGATTATCGGCCATGGCCAGCGATCCACTATGCATTATTCCTTCAACCGACTCCTCTGTCGACATCGCCAAACCTAACCGCTGAGCGAGATTTTTCGTCATGAAAAGGATGGAGCCCTGATTATCAAGAAGAAATCGTTGATCCGGCTCGGCCGATGGAGAATCGGATTGTTCATTCAGGCCATGCATTATGGAATCTATGCTGATATCCAAACCAGCAGAACCGTAGTATCCATGTGCTCCATAGATCGGCAAGCACACGGCATACGAAGGAGAATTCGTGGCAGGGTCCCGAGAGACCTTGGTCCAAACGACCGACTTTTTCGGATCATTGTCAGGAGTGACCGCAGAATACCGAATGTTTGTACGAATATCTTGTGCGTCTTCACGGGAGATTCGAGTTTGAAAAAAAGAGTCGGGAAAAGAGCGCATAAAACCATCTTGCATGATGATCCAAGCAGCCTGGACAGTGTTAGACTGAGCAACTGCACCTTCAAGTAAACTATCCACGACGGATGTGGCATGTATTGTTCGCAAGCGCGTTGCATCCAAACGAGATTTTTCCCAGACCAGCACCGACACAGAAGACGATGTTTCACCAGTCAAAAAATCATCACGCGGAGACTGCGTAAGTGAAACAGGAGGCACTGCAAGGAAAGGAGAAGATGCAGCATCAAGTGACATTGCTGTTTTCATGGCAAGAAATTGTACACTTTCTTCAGCGGAGGAAAATAACGTTTCACAATTTTGTGCCGTCAGTTGCGTCAACTCTTCAAGAGTATGTCTGTTCATCGTCATGTTGTCATGTTCGAGAACATCGGACAAGCGGTCGAATATCTGATTGAACAATATGTAAAAAAATAACGAAAGGACAAGGCATCCAACGAGAAATAATCCGGATGCAATACATGTAAATTTTACTTTAATATTCAACGACATTTGGTTTTGACCGCTGGATTGTTATTTAAAGCCGTTGGTAATTGTAAAAAAATACAAAGCAAAGACAGTGCTATCACACAATACAATGAGATCCCGTGAGGCCTTGGCATGTCGGAGAAGAAAGACGTGAACACGTTGAAAATGACAGTATACTAATATCCTAAGCCAAGAGAATCCTCAAGGAATAGCTCCAATTTTCTCTCTCTTATATGACGTTGTACGACTGGCCAATAAAATTTCTACTGTGAAAACATTTCTGGAATCATCAAAAATGAACTGAGAAAGAAGCACACCGCCCCAAGCAATGTCCCTCCATTGGATAGCGCTGCCAGGTTAGCACTCTCCAGCCCTGGCCAGGAAAATGCCATTGCAGAGCCTACAAAAAAGAATACACATCCGATAAAATTAATAAAAACAACCCACCACGAAATATCCCGTGGCAATATGGCCCACAAACGATGCACCACTTCAATAACGGACAAATATCCCGACACAAGAAAAAGAACGGAGCCAATCATGGACGGGCCCCACAGAAACATATCAACTTCTTGCCATGTGAGTCCGGAAACAAGAGCAAAAAAACAATCAACATTAAAACATAATGCACCGACAAACTGGCTTGCTGTCGCTAAGAAAGGAAGGTGCCGCGGTTCCCAGGCAAAAAAACGAAAACGTGGGTTATGTGTGTGTGTCCCGCGTACGAAAAATTCAGCACCACGTTCACTATTGATAGCCTCGACAAATTGGAGATAACTGGCCAAAGAAAAAAAGATCGACCCAACCGCATAGACCTGATTGATGGCTGTAACGTTAAACGATGCCCAATCATAGAATGGTGCCAACGCCATACCGGCCCCGGCAATGAAACAACTTGATCCGATAATAAATGTAACCGCCACCCACCATGTTAAGCGGTCGGGGGCCCACCAATGAAGCCACGCATCGAGCGCTCTGACGAAAGGTGCGGGATCGTAAAGTGGCCCGCGTTGTTTCCGGTCTCGGCGAGAGGTTTCAAGGGCTCTGACACCGGAGGCGTGTTCATGTTCAACCCGTGTAACAAACCCGGCTGGTCCTCGTCGAGAGACCTCACGCCAATCATGTTGCGCCTTTCTAACGTCAGAAACATCGGTACGAAAAATTTGCGTCATATATCTCAAAATAGTTGTCCCGCCACGCAACCGGGCTTGTCACACGAGAATCAACCGTCGTGGCTATGAAGCTCCAGAGCTGAAATTGCTACGGCAATATTGAATACAAGTACGCCGGGCAATGTTTTTGGAGTATGAACAGGCAAAATTTATTCTATCATTCTGCTGATAGACGTTTTGGCATCCAGCAAGACACGCGTCAAGCGACGAAGACGAAGCCGGCATACTTAAGAATGCCGAATAGGGGGCACACACGGCCTGTGTGTCACAATTATTGAACTTGTCATCTCCTTGCATCGTACAACGAAAACGAAACGTTGTAAGCGACATGGTACTGGTTGTCGCACAACCAGCCAGCACTCCCAAAAGGATCGTCACAACGATCACTGTGAATTTTATTTTGGATTTCATAGAAGTACTCTTCGCTCTATTCTGTAGTTGGAGTCTACTCTGTATCGATAGAGACCAGAAGTCGACTTTTAATTTCCAGTGCCACATCCACTAAAAGTATTTTGGCATGCCGACATACAGGAACTCATCGCATACGTATTGCCTGTATTGCTCGGATCAGTTTTACACCGAGCTTGACACGCGGCTAAGCTCTTTCGGCATTGTCCTGGTGTTTCTCTCACCGGAGATTGCCCCCCAACGCCTTTGGGGCCGGAAGAAGGCGTAGGGGAATAGTTTTGCCCTTTTTCCATGGTAAGAACGGCTGCGCAGACCAAGTTGCAAGAAAAGCACTGGGCATTGCAGTCTGAACTCGGATTCGACGAGGTTGATTCAATTGAGCAAACAACGTGGCCACCGGGACGAACACATTGAAAGGTTGCCGCCTGAACATTCAACGCTAAGGTCAAAAAAAACACGAGGCATCCACCAGAAATAAACCACTTCATTTTGCACCTCCTGCGAAAAGGTCGAGAGTTAGCCTAGGGTATCGACGAATTTAACAACCACGTCAAGTCTCGTGGAAAGCGAGAACGTGAAGATAGAATGTACTCCCTTTCAACCCAGGAAGCATTCGACGTACTCTATTTTTTGATATAACAAGGTGAATAATTGCCGTTGCGTATTTCTCCCAAAAACCATGTGTCACCCGGTGAAACAGCATGATACGTTTTGCTCCTCTCCTTGCGCTCATTTCTTTTTTATTTTTTCAAACATGTCAGGCTGTTCTTGCATCCCAAGGGGAAAAGCACCGACGCATTGTTGTTCTGGAAACCATGCCCACTCCTGCAATTCAAGAGTACAGTCGATGGTTCACCTGGGAAATGCAAAACCTCGGATATTCATTGGAGACATCGGAGTTTGTCATTCTCAACGCACAAGGCAGCCGAAAAAATGCCGAGGCCCTGTTGCGTCAATATCTACAACAAGCGCATCCAGATATTGTCGTGGCCATCGCGACACTGGCCGCCCAAGCAGCCCAAGCGGTTTTACCATCCCAAATTCCGCTTGTTTTTGCTCTTGTGACAGACCCAGTCGGCGTAGGCCTCGTTCCCGCCATTGGTCAGGCATCGGGAACCAACATCACTGGACGATCATATAGTGTAGATAAGAAAGTGAAATTTAATATTGCTTCAAGACTAGCACGTCAGGTCGTAGATAATAGACCAGTCCGATTTGGCTATATTGCAAGTGACTATCCGTCTGCGCAAAAGGACTTTGCCGAACTCAACAAAGCGGCCACCTCCTCAAAAAACATCCAATTTATTGCTTCTTTCTTCCCATATCGCGCAATGCCTGAAGGCACTACAACAATGCTCGACGAGGTCGAAAAACGCGCACAATCTCTCTCCAGTCAAATTGACTTTTGGTGGGAGCCGACGACGCCCTTGGCCGAATTGAATATGTATACCAGAATGCTTCAAAAGAGAGGTGAAAAGCCCGTGTTATGTGGGGGCACCGTCAATGCAGTTAAACGCGGCGCGCTGTTCTGCATGCAACCTGACTTTCAAGCCGGAGGACGAGAAACAGCTGTTCTTGTCAATTCCATCCTCTCTGGACAGGACGTCAGAACAATTCCGGTTGTTCAAGCTACCGAGTATACATTTGCTATCAACCTGACAACCGCCCTTCAACTTGGCATTGTGATCCCGTCATCATTGTTGCAATTGGCAGGAAAAAATCATATTTTTCGTTAATACGTCTTTCGAATCAGGCTTTTCCCTTATCCCCTTTGTTTTAAATATCCGCAGTGCACAACATAACCATCCAGTACACTGCCAGATTGACCTGTACCTCCAGGGGGCTTGGGCGATACTCATCAACAGATACCATTACGCCTATCTCATGATGTATAACAAATATACATAGCAAACAGTGGAGTCGTTTTAAGGGACAACCAGAAGAACACGAGTCAAAACAAAAACCGAAACACCAGCAACATTTTTTATTTTTACACACGTGGCGTCGATATAAAAACACTGAATTTATATTGTATTTTTGTCATTCTACCTGAGAATATACAGTTTCAACTCTCAACATAAATTCCGGAAAGAATAGTATTTTTTGCGTTTTGCATATTTCAATTTATTATTGTACTATTTTAACCATATTAAATGCAACATCTTACAAAACAAAACATTTCAATAATCTATCAAATCAACAAACAAAAATGAAAAAACGATATCATCATCGTAACATCATGCAATTTCGTTATCACTATCGATACAACATATAATTTACTATTCGTTGTCTATGCATAATTCCACATGAAAAAGAGGTTAATATACCTGGTACCGAGTTGGTCATAATCCTCAAAAGAGCACTGACAATACGCGTGCACGTCATCGCGCACTCTCCTCAAGACAAGAAAGCACCTTTACAATTTTCGCTAAACAAGCAATGACACATCTATGAGAACAACGCCCTGTATCAGCACGCTTGCACGGGGGCATGTATGAAAATTGTTTCCCCCTCAAGCTCCCATTTCCTCCTCGTTGAAGACAATGCACTTGATGCGATGGCTCTTTGCGAAGCCGTACAGAAAAAGACGCCTGATTGTACGATCACTGTTGTGAAACGAGGAGAAGAAGCACTATCTGCTCTCCTTAAAGATATACGATCATTTTCCTTGATTATTGTTGGCAGCAATATTCCGGACATGAGCGGACAAGAACTCTGCCATACCCTCATTCAGCATGATATTGGCCAACCGATCGTCATGCTGACGGAAGGGGAGTCAAAGCACCTTGACGACGAAGCATTAGAGCTCGGCATCGTCGGCTCTTTCGCCAAGGATGGCCAATACGATTATCTCGATTTGCTCCCTTTCTTTTTGGATGATATCATCAAGCGTTTTGCCAAAGAACAAGCATTGAAAGCCGAAGAAGAAGCGCGGCGAACAGCCGAAGCACGATACAAAGCCGTTGTCGAGGATCATACTGATGCCATTTGTCGATTTGACCCCGATGGACACATAACATTTTTTAATGAGGCTTGCCGCCAGTTTCTCCAAGACGAACGTCATGCATGTGTTATCAACTTTTTTGAGGCCATACCGCTCTTCAACCAGACCTCGTTTGCACAAGCAACAGCCGACATCACCACAGAGTCTCCCACAGCCACAATGGAGCTCGAAATCCCTCAAAAAAATCGATCGTCGTGGTTTCAATGGAAAATTCGCGGTCTCTTCGATAGCGATAATACTATCCGAGAATATCAAGCGACGGGCCGAGATGTCACCGATCTCAAAAATACCCATAACAAGCAACTTATCTTGAATGAGCTATTGGCGAAACAAAACGCCAAACTCAAAGAACTGGCGTTAACCGACCAGCTGACCGGTGTGGCCAATCGCCGCAATCTTTATTCATTTGCAGAGGAGCAATGGAGTCGAGCTGTTCGAAAAAATGAAGAATTCAGCATCGCATTGCTTGATATCGATCATTTCAAAAACATTAATGATACCTACGGACACTTGACCGGTGATAAGGTCCTTTCTCTTCTTGGAGGCCTTTTACGTGATAATATCCGTGATTACGACCGGGTAGGCCGATGGGGGGGCGAAGAGTTCATGATTGTATTGCCTGGGACGGCGTTTCATGATTCGCTTGTCTTTGCGGAACGCATTCGACAGATCGTAGCAGACCAAGAGCTCACCATTGACGATGGACAAAAAATATCGTTCACTATAAGCCTCGGTGTTGCCGGCCGGTTACCTCAAGGTATTTCACGGCTTGAAAAACTGTTTCAACTGGCCGATGAAGCGTTATATGAAGCAAAGCAGCGCGGTCGCAATCGTGTATGTGCTTATTCTTTACAGTAAACGACTCGATGGCATCCTTCTATGGCAAAAACAGACTCATCAATGACATATGAAAATGTCTTCATAGCCAGGCAACCTATATTTAACTCGGACCTCCTTATTTGGGGGTACGAACTTTTGTATAGGCGTGATGCGGCTGCCAATAACGCAGTTTTTACGGATGGCCTTGAGGCGACAATGAGCGTCATGGCAGCATTTTCACTGTGCCCGGACGCGGATTTCCAAACGGCCTTTAGTGCGGTGCATTTATCTGGCGATGGCTTGACGGAGCACATCACCTTTGCCTTACCTCCTCAAGCAACCGTCGTTGTTATTGATGAAGAAATCGGTGCCGATCCAGAACGTGTAGCGCTGGTGAGCGAACTCAAATCGGCCGGGTATACGATTGCCGTCTGCAACTACCAGGCACAAATCAGCCTGCTCCATTTGTATCGAATGGCTGACATTATCGTTATCGACGTTAAAGATCTTCCCCGACACACACTGTCGAGCCTTGTTGCGCCCTTACAAAAGCTCAACGTGCAGCTTTGGGCGCGCAAAATCGAAGACTATGAAACACTCGGTATTGTCCAGGAACTCGGTTTTTCCTATTTTCAAGGATTCTTCTTTAAGAAACCCAAAACGCTCAAAGGCCGTAAAATCTCTGCCAGTGAGGCCGCCCGTCTTCGCATTCTCCAAATTCTTGAGCACAACGAACCGGACTTTGAAGAGATGACGACAGCCATCGAAGCCGATGTCTCGATGAGTTATCGGTTTCTTGCCTATCTCAATTCTCCGGGCTTTGGACTCACTCAAAAAATTTCTTCCATTAAGCATGCAATCTTGCTTGTCGGCTGGCAACGGGTGCGGAGTTGGTTGCGTTTGGTGTTACTCACGGACATTACGCCTCCCGACAAAACACAGGAGCTGTCTGTTCTGGCGGCTCAGCGAGCCCGATTCCTCGAACGCTTGGCCGAGTCGTCCGGCTTTCCGAAAATCGCGGAAAACGTGTTTTCGCTAGGTCTGTTTTCGTTGCTCGACACCATGCTTGAAAATTCCATGGAATCGATTCTTGCCAAAATTCCATTAAACGACGACATCAAAATCGCCCTTATTGAACACCGTGGCCGCTTTGCCCCTTGGCTGCATCTTACCCTTTCTATGGAACAAACGGATTGGTCTCGCCTCGACCAACTCATCGAAGACCTCAATCTTGATCCCGCAACCGTCATTTCCTGCTATCAGGAAGCGCTTGACTGGACGGCCAACTTCTTCAACGCAACGCGTTGAGACTTCCACAACCTCCCATCTCTTCTTCCTGCAGTCGGCGTGCTTGTCTGCAGTTTCTTATGAATCACCCGAATCAACGATTGCTTTGATTCCCTTTTTTATCATACACTTCAGCCATTATTAATGCGTTCTTTTCATTGTCTCAATACAGACGTTTCATTTTGTTCAATTGACGGAGGGGATATGAACCAGGAACAGATGGCGACGTTTACTGTGGAAGGCCAAGCGCCCAACACCTTTGAGGTTGTCGACTTTTCAGGAACAGACGCTATCTCTACGCCGTATCGGTTCACCATAACCCTCCTCTCACGCGATCCCGATTTCAAACCATCGAATATGACGAAGAAAGGTGCAAAATTAACGTTCACCGTCGGACAAAGTCAGAACTCGTACTCCGGCATCGTTTTCGAATTCAAATATTTACGAACCGTCGATACAGTTTCCTTTTTTCGAGCAATTCTCACGCCACGCATGACATTACTGACGCTCATGGAGCACAACCAGATTTTTCTGCAAATGACGCTCCCTGATATTTTGAAGCAGGTTTTCAAAGACGCCAACCTGATGCATTACGAGATCCGGACATATACTCAATATCCCTCCATGGACTATGTCTGCCAGTACAATGAGACGAACTTTGATTTCATTTCACGTTGGATGGAAAGCCGGGGACTCTATTATTATTTTGAGGAAGGCGATTCGGGTGAAGTGCTCATTATTACGGATTCCAAAACTGCCCATACATCTATCCCAGGGGAAAATTTCCGGTACAGCCCAAAATCCGGACTTCTCCCAACCGACCCCGTTTCCGATGTATTTACATTTGTCTCTCATGAACAGGTCGTTCCCAACCAGGTTGTTCTCAAGGATTACAACTATCTCAAACCCACATTGGAACTCACAGCCAAAGCAACGGTATCGGAAGACGGAGCCGGCATCCGCTATCACTACGGGGACAACTACCAAACCCTGGAAGAAGGTAATGCCCTGGCCAAAATTCGATCGGAAGCCCTCTTGTGTGAAGGGACGACGTACCATGGAGAGTCAGGCTGCCTCATGTTTCGCGCCGGAGGCCTGTTCACCCTCAAAATGCACCCATATTCCACGTTCAATACCGCCTATCTCCTGACATCGATTACGCACAGTGGCCGCAACACGGCGTATCTCAATACGGGCATTCCCAAACATGGCCAAACTGATGTGGCGACCAAAGAAAAACAGGCTTACCGGAATACATTTTCCGCTGTTGATTCCCAACTCCAATATCGGCCACCGCTCCGTACCGAGCGCGCCAAATTCCATGGTGTCATCAATGCCTTTGTTGATGGTTCAGGCAGTGGTGAGTACGCGACGGTCGATGAAATGGGACGATATAAAGTCAAGTTGCCCTTCGACCTCGCTGGCAAACCCAATATGGAGGCCTCATGGTGGTTCCGGCTTGCTGAGCCATATAGCGGAGCAGGCTATGGAATACATTTTCCGCTACTCAAAGATACCGAAGTGTTGCTGACCTTCATTGACGGTAACCCCGACCGGCCCGTCATCTCCTCCGCCGTCTACAATGGCGATTTGACCAACCCCATTTCCAACAAAAACCAAGCACTCAACGTCATCCGAACGAAAGGTCGCAATCAGATCGTGATGGGGGACAAGAAGGGAAATGAGTTTATGGGCTTATGGTCTCCCTATCATAACAGCGGCATTGCGATCGGTTCGATAAAACCGGGCGGTGGAGGCAGTGTCTCCGTCCAAACGGCCGGAGATTATGAAACTGCTGTTGTCGGAGCGGAGAACAAGTTTATCTGGGGCGGTTCCAATGAAATCGTGGCAGGCGTTGAGTCCAAAATTACGGCGGGATCGACAGCGGAAATCGGATTCGGTCTCAGTACCGACATTTTTGTCGGGGGCAAATTGGAATACATGAAAGGCCCCGGCTTGGCGGTTGGCGATGAAATGGTTGAAATGCACGGCGAACGTGCTGTGAATGGCATCGAGGAACTCACGCTCAAAGCGGGAATTCCCAACTCAAAAGCGGTGCTGTCAGGACTCAATACATCCTGGCATGCCATTATTGCCGCATTTACCACCGTTGCGGCCAATATCGGAATAACTGCGGCGTCACTCAAAGGCGGGGATGATGGTGACGAGGCCGATAACGCACAGGAATTCTTTTCGCAACTCGGCAATGCCATGAAAGATAATAAGGCCGTCACCTCTGTGGTACCCCTTGAAATTGTCGGCAGTCTCGTGGGAGCGTTCATCGGACTCAACAAAACAAACAAGAAAATTGAAGATGCATTCGCCGATAATGCCGTGTCGACAATTGAAATGAAGGAGGGAGGCATAGAAATCGGCGTAAAGTCAGCGATACAGGGAACAGAAAAAATCGAATTGAAGGTGTCGAACAAAGCCCCGGCGACACCGTTCAGCTCAGAACTGGACATGACTACGAACACCACGAAGCTCAATGTCGTACACAGCGCTGATTCGACTTCAACATTTGAAATAAACGATGCCGTTTCTCTGAATACAAGTGGTCCCACTATCACCATCTCCAAGACCACCGGGGGAAGTCTTACATTGAACGAGAACGGTGGTGTCTTTGAAAAGGCAGACAACGGTCAAGTCTCTATAAATAACGACTCTGTTACTGTTGAGAAACCCCAATTAGGTAAACTCTCGCTCACCGGTGCATCATCCTCCTTGGAACACGGAGAAACGGGCGGAGGGCTTACATTATCAAAAACTGAGGCTTCTCTTTTGGGGCCTGGTGCAAGCTGCAAGGTATCAGTGACTCGTAGTAACATAAAACTGGAGACAATGAGTCATGCTGGCAGCATCACAATTGATTCCGCAGGAAGAATTTCTTTAGGATAACTCAGACCCATTACTCCTATGAAAACCATCGCCCCTCCCGACATCTACCTTTCTTGGCGAGTTCTCGGCTTCCGCAAGGAATTTTTGCTTCTTCTCACTGCTCTGGGAACCTACGATCTCGACGATCCGGACTCCTTGCTTCCCGAGAGGACGGCCTGGGAAATTTTTACGCAGTGCCGGAAAAACAAATTCAGCGAAGAGGGCATCCCGAAACTCTACGGGGAAGTGTTGCTGGCCGGCTCATGTCATCAGCCCGAAGGCAAGGCCGCTCCCACATGCACCGTCTCTCTCCGCCTCGGCCCCATCTCAAAACAACTGCTTGTTCTCGGAGATCGTCAATGGGTACGCCAGGGCGATGTCTACCGCCATCTCGGCGAACCCAAGCCTTTTGTCTCCATGCCGTTGGATTGGGAACGCGCCTTTGGTGGACCGGGCTTCGATGGAAATATCAAGGGAACCGGCATGACTGAGGTCTTAACGGATGATGGCCGTAAAGTCGTTATCATGCCCAACGTCGAATACCCGGATCAACTTATCGTTTCCCCAAAAGATTGCCCGACTCCCGCCAGTTTCGAGAGTCACCGAGATGTCCGCGTCCTTGATCCCAAACGTCATGGCACCTATGATGACCGTTGGCTCGTCGAAGACTGGCCCAACGTCGCTTCAGACTCGGATTTAACGGTGCTTAACTGGGCGATGTCCGACCAAATCTTGAACGGTGTCTATTTCACCGGCGACGAAACCATTGAGTTGACCAATCTTCATCCCACAGAGTCTGTGATCCACTCACGCTTACCCGGTCAACGCGTCCGTTTTTTCCTGCGCCGAACACACATGGCTCAAACCGTTATCGATAACCGATTGGCGTCGCTTGATACCGTGTGGTTATTTCCGGAAATCAAGAAGGCCGTTGTGGCGTGGAGAAGCGTCGTCTCCGTTTCGGATGAAGACGCCAGCCTGGTCTCACATCTTGTTGTTTTGAACGAACGACTTTCCGAGGAATCCAAAAACTCCGAAGCGTACGAACAGCTTGTCAAAACGATGATCGCCGACAGCGAGCGCCAGATCGTGCCGCGGACTCCCGAACCTCCACAGCCCATTGAAGCTGAAACGGAAGAGAAACAGTCTGAAGCTCCCGCAATGCCCATAGAAGAGCCTGAAGCGGCAATTTCTCCAGAGGAAACTATCGAAGAACCGTCTCTTCCTGCGGGTATGGCCGACGTATTGCGTGAAGCCGAAGAAGAAACCGCGCGTTTGACCCGTGAAATTGAAACGCATCTCAAAAATGCCGGTCTCGATAGCTCAGCATTGACAGCCGACATTCCTCCTCCCATGCCTGATCCCGAAATGCAGACACCGGAAGAAGCAATAAAGCAGGTAGAAACGGCATGTGCCCAAGCACGGGAGCATCTCGATAGCGTTATGGCGAAAATCGGTATGCACGCAGTCGATGGGCCGGAAGATTTCTCCTCATTCAGCACGTCTTCTACAGAAGGCTCCAGTCCCGAAGAAATTCTGGCAGCCATGGCGGCATTGGGAACCGACGAAAGTGCTTTGCGGGAACTCCGTGACGCGTTTGCCAAAGGCGAAGCAGAGGCCAAGGCACTTTTTGAACAATTCCCTCATACGTCGGACGAAGAGCCCCAAAGCGAATCCCCCCCAGAAGCGAGCGAATCGACTCCGCCTCCACCGGAACCGGCTGATACGCCGCTCACTGCCGATGATGTCAAAAGACTTCACGAGGAAGGACAATCCTTGGCCGGCTTGGACCTCACGGGATTGGATTTATCGCACTGTGATCTTTCCGGTGCCGATTTGACCGGTGCGATTCTGGAGCGTGCCATTCTCCGCGAGGCCATACTGTCCCATGCCAAACTCGATGACGCGTTCTTCGCTGGCGCGTGCCTGGATGGTGCAAATCTCACCGAGGCCAGTCTCACGGGAATTCAAGGAGATAGCCTTTCCGCGCAAGCCGCCAACTTTACCGGAGCGAATTGTAAAGACGCCGACCTCAACGCGGCCAAACTCGGGCAAGCAGTCTTGACGTCAGCCAACCTGCAATATGCTCGTCTCACGAAGACCGACCTGACTCAAGCTGATTTGACCGGTGTACGAGCTGACTTTGCCCGTTTCTCTGAATGCACAGCTCCCCGGGCCAACTTCACTCAAGCGCATCTTGTTCAAGCAGATTTCACCGCCGCCCAACTCGATGAGGCTGATTTTACGAAAGTCCACGCACCCAAGATTGATTTGAGCCAGGCCAATGGGGTTGAGGTCAATTTCAGTCAGGCACTGCTCGTGCAATCACGATCAGTCGGCGACACCAAATTTCCGAAAGCACGTTTTGAATCAGCGAATCTGAATGAAGCAAACTGGATGGCGACCGACTTTACGCAGGCCTGTTTCGACAACGCCACCATGGTCAAAACCATGTGCAATGCCTGCATCTTTCAAGAGGCCACGCTGCTCAAGACCATTGCCAAACGCGGCCGGTTCGACAAATGCGATTTCACTCGAGCCGATATGCGCGGCATCAACTTGTATTGCGGGAGCGCTCGATTTGCGCGGTTCGGGTATACCGACATCCGACGTGCCAACCTTTATTCAGCCGATGTCTACAAAGCGCTGTTCCATAAAACACAATTGGAAGAAACCAATATCAGACGCACGCTGCTTGGTATTGGAGCTGTGAAGGTGATATGACATGGATAAGACAGAATTCGAAGCGCTCCTTGGTCCGGGCCGTCTCATCGAAGGACTGGTTGCTACGGACGCCGACTTGGCCGGCATTGTTGCGCAAGGCACCGTCTTTCACGCACCCAACCTGAGCGGAGCCGATTTGGGCGGCGCGTGTTTTACCGGATGTGTCTTTCACGATGCCGATTTTACCGGCGCCAATCTCACCGGAGTCGATTTCACGAATGCCTTCATTCGTGGAGGGCAGTTTGCCAATGCCCGTTTGGACCACGCTAATCTGACTCGCGCCGATCTCGGTAATACGAATCTGAGCCATGCCAGTCTTGAATCCGTCCTTGCAGATTCAACGCGCTTCGATCATGCGGAGTTACGACATGCCAATTTGCTCAACGCCAGATTTCTGTCAGCAGTATTTGAAAAATCCTTCCTTGCCGACGCTATTATGAGCAAGACCGATTTTTATCGCACAGAATTCCATCACATTGATTTTTCCGATGTCATCTTCACCGACATCACCTTCAGCAAAGCACTCTTCAACGACTGTAATCTACAACACGCCGTCTTCAATACGTGCGATCTGCAGCTCTCCATATGGGAAAGCTCATCGTGTCAGGAAGTTACTTTTTCCCGATGCCTGCTCAAACAAGCCATGTGGACCGGCTGCAAAATGGACAAAGCCAAGCTGGAACAAGTTGATGCCGTTTCCAGCCTTTTTATGCGGTGTCAGGCAGATGGAGGCCATTTTCAGGGAGATTTCACCACAGCGACATTTCAAGAAACACAGTTACGGCAGGCGCATTTCACAAATTCAATTTGTCGGCAAACACGTTTCCCCAAATCCGTGTTATTCAACGCCGATTTCACTGGTGCTGATTTAACTTATACAGACTTTTCCTATGCTGATATTTCTGCCGCCAATATGCAAGGGGCCAAACTCAAACGCATACGAGTTCACCTCACAACACGAGATGCCACCCGTTGGAATCTGTCCGACCAAGCCGAACTCATACCAACGGACCAAGAACGTGCCGCAGCCGAAGCATGGGTCGCCGGAATGATATAAAGAGTCTATGCCATTAACGATGCATGAGAAATTCATACCAGAAAAATCATGAACAAGATTGGCAAAAAGCAAACGCCAGACCCCGATATTGTTGACCAACTTCTGACGCCATTCATAAACTTCTTCAGGGTTGAAACATCAGGCGGCGTCATCACATTCATCTGTGCATGCATTGCTATTATGTGGATCAACTCTCCATGGAGTGCATCCTACACGTCGTTTTTTCATAGTGATCTTTCAATTTCCTTTGCCGAATACAGTCTATCCAAACCACTTCTTTCTTGGGTTAACGACGGTCTCATGACCATCTTCTTTTTTATGGTCGGCCTTGAAATCAAACGATCAATTCTTGTGGGTGAGCTTGATTCATTGCAGAAAGCGAGCCTGCCTCTTGCCGCGGCATTCGGAGGAATGATCATACCCGCAATAATCTATAGTATCTTCAATGTTGGCATGGACTCGTCTGGAGGATGGGGAATCCCCATGGCCACAGATATTGGCTTTGCTTTGGGAATTTTGGCTTTGCTTGGCAACAGAGTGCCACCGAATCTCAAAGTTTTTCTCACGGCGGTCGCCATTGTGGATGATATTGGTGCCGTGCTTGTCATCAAAATTTTTTATACTTCCCAGGTCTCTTTGATATTTTTGGGGTTGGCTGGTGTCTGCTTCTTTATTCTACTCTTCCTCAATGCAGCTCGGGTACGCCGCCCCTTACCTTATATGCTCTTCGCCTGTGCCATGTGGTTCTTTTTTCTTAATACCGGGGTTCATCCTTCTGTAGCTGGGGTTTTGTCGGCTATGACAGTTCCAGCCCGCTCAAAAAATAATGCTGCACACTTCCTCAACGCTTCCAAATCATATTTACAATTTTATGAAAAAGCTTTTGTTCCTGGAACGTCCCAACTCACCAACCAAGACCAGCTCTCTGCATTGAATTCTTTGGAAAATGCCTGTTATGCTGCCGAAACGCCGTTACAACGGCTCGAATACAATCTCCACCCCTGGGTTGCTTTTTTTATCATTCCGATATTCGCTTTATCCAATGCTGGAGTAACGATGCCTGCCTCCATAGGATCCACACTCCTTGAACCGGTTTCCCTCGGAATTATTCTCGGGCTCGTCGTAGGAAAACCCCTTGGGATCACGCTTGCATCTTTAGCTATTATTCGATGTGGTACAACCTCTCTCCCAACTGGATTGACGATTCGCCACCTTATTGGGGGAGGATGTCTTGCTGGTATTGGTTTTAGTATATCGTTTTTAAAAGCTTTTTTGGCATTTCCTGAAGGTTCTGTTTTTTTGGAACACGCTAAATTGGCCATTCTCGTTGCCTCCATCATCGCCAGTGGACTTGGTGCCGCTATCCTGGCCCAAAAATAACTTCGTATAAAAGAAAAGGAGAGAAAACAGATAGTTCTGTTTTCTCTCCTTTAAAAGTCTTAACCCAAACGCATTATTGCGGACAGGTTATCGTCTGGTACATTCTGTTGTTATTTTGTGTGGAGTACGTAAAACATCGTGTCGGTTTGTACCCGTTGTCCGTAAAAGTATACACGGTGCTTTCGCCGGTATCGTGAGTACCGTTTGTTACTTCAATATCACGCCAAGTGTTCGTCGTGTGCGTCAATGCCCGAATACTCGTTCCCTGAGCACGAAGCAGAGGGAGGAAATCTCCTCCTTTTTCCGAATAAACAAAGAGCGCATTCTTCCCGTCCTGCGTAAAGAAGGGCTCTCCGCCAACAATAAGTACCCCGGATTGCGGCCCAAGCGATTCCGTTTCCAGCTTGAGTGCTGCACGAATGGCATCAAGCGGCTCATACAGCCGTTCATCCGCCATGACGCGAGCCGTTAAACGGTGCTCCCAATTCATATCGGGATGCGGCGGTTCCGTAATTGCCGGCGTAGCTGAAATGACAGGGGAGCTCTCGACCGGAAGAGATGGTGACTCCGTTTGAGGCGTCTCATCGACCGGAGCTTGAGGTGTTTGTTCCGGCATGCTTTCCGGTGAGGTGTCGACAGACGGCGCCGACGTGCTGTCTGATGCTGTCTCGGTCGGCGTCGGGCTGGGTGTTGCCTCCGTCGTCTGGAGACCATTTGCCGATGGTGTGGCCGAAGAAGCAGCGCCTTCCTCTTGCAGGTACTCAAACCACGCATACCCGTCTTCACCGTTCTGCAATGGAATTTTGAGAAATCCGGTGATAACGCCACGTACGGGAACACGTTGACCTGCCTTCAATGTTCCAATAGCCGGGAACTGGGTTCCCGGACCGCTTCGTAACGTCACGGCCTGGACAACAACATAGACCCGCTGAGGGTCAAAATCTCCGGTCGGATAGGTTGAGGCCTGAAGAGGGACGGCCGACAGTGCCGCGACAAGGCAGAGAGCGGCAAAAAAGGCACCGACCTTGTGCGTTATGATCATAGAATACTCCTGATGGTTCAAAAACACAAAAAGGGACATTACCATTTGGCCCGGCTTTGACTCCCGGACCATGTGGGGTCTTATATCAATTCCCTTTTTTTTGAAACGTCAACCAAAGGAGTAATGATTTCTCGTGCATCCTGGAGAGTATTCGAATCAACACAACAGCCGATAGGGCTTCGCCGATCGCGGACATACACATTACCGGGTTTGGACTTGGCGTATTTTTTCATTTCGGCTGAACGATGCGCAATATGATCCAAGGAGCACGCACCGTGACAATCTACAATGGCCATGGAAGCGGAAACCAAGTCGAACTCTCGTGTATTCCCTGTTCGGTCTTTACTGACAATATATCCGCGCTTCCGATCGTCCTCAGTATAATATCCCGGAGCAATCCGTTTGAAACAACGTGTGACGGCCTTACAAATACGCTCGGCATTCTCCGGTTTGCATATAAGCACAAAATCATCGCCACCGACATGACCGACAAACGCTGACTCCTCTCCGTGACGTTTCGCTGCCCACACCAATATTTTTGCCATCAACAATAAAATCGCATCGCCTTCCTTAAAACCATAAATATCATTATAGGCTTTGAAATTATCGAGATCGATATAAATGAAACTGGACGGCATCCCCGATGTTGCGCGACGTTCAATCTCCCTTTCAATGGTAATATTGCCAGGAAGACCGGAAAGGGGATTGGCACCTTTCGCCATTTCAACCTGGAGATGCGCCAGAGAATCAAGCATACGCTGCACTGAGGCCAACCCCAAAAAGGCACCATCTTCTACAACAACGACGTGGTCATATATCTTATAGCTATCACGTGCCATTGCCGCTTTGGCAACGTCTTCCACCGGCAATGCCGCATCAACTATGAGTGGGCTTGTATCCATAATACGCGTGACTTCGCGCATTGAATATAACGAGACGCCGTAGCGCGTACTCAACACCCTGTCCATGTGGTGCGACATAAGCAATCCTACGGGGGTGACTTTATCAAGCACGGCCAACGAGATAATAGATTCGTCTTCCTCAAAAATCTCCTTCACTTTGCCGACGGTCGTCTTGGTGCTCACAAATTGGTTGTGATCAACCAGTTCACGGATCGACTGTGAGCGCACAGGAAAACTGGAAATCTTGCGCTGTCCCAACGCAATGCGTGAAATAACCTCCGGAGAGAGGTTCGGTTTTGGCGAGTCGGGTCTTTGCAGAAAATAACCTTGCCCATAATGCGCTCCCATCTGAATAAGACAGGAAAGCTCGCTTTCTGTCTCGATGCCTTCCGTAATAATTTTACAACCGATTTTATCGGAAAAGGCGAGAAATGTTTCCAAAAGCGCTCGTTTGACTGGATTGGAGTCGATTCCGCGTATGAGGGACATGTCAACTTTGATAAAATCAGGCCGAATTTCCGCAATACTCCATAGCCCGGAATAGCCGGCTCCGACATCGTCCACGGCGACTTGATAGCCTTCATTACGGTAATGCTCGAGTGTACGATGAAACAGATTGAAATCTTTTGTACTATGCCGTTCTGTAATCTCAAACACCACGTCCTGAGGACGCATCCGGTATTTTTCCAGGAGTTCTTTCGTTTGTCCCGGAGAAAACCCAGGATCAGTCAAAGTACGCGGATGAATGTTCACAAAGAGGCGTTGACCTGGGTCATGTTGTCCGAATTGTCGAAACGCCGATTCTCGGCAGACACGCTCTAGCCGAAATACCGAACCGACATCTTCTGCAAAATTAAAAAGCATGAGCGGGGAAACAAAGTGGCCATCTGCAGGGCCGCGGCTCAACGCTTCCCACGCGAATATATTGCCGTGCTTCAAATCAACGATAGGTTGATACACACTTTTAATGCGCGGTGTATTCAGAATGGCCTGAAATTCGCGCAATAATTGCAATTTACTCGGATCAAAACCTTCTTGAGCCATACGACGGGCATCACAATATGCTTCATAAAAAAGATGATGAAAGCGTGCAGGATCACTTTTTGGGGGAATGCTGGAGAACCCGACTCGAATGGCCGGATTTTGTCCGACAAGATCAATAATAACAGAACGTAAGCCAGCACGAAGGCTGAGTCCCATGGCATAGGCAATATCACTGATACGATCCAGATGATTATTGGCATGTGCCGTATCCGTGAAATTAACGAGATATGCCCCAGGTTCAATGCGTTCTCCCATTGCGAGGCTGGCACGTCCCAGATGCGCTTTGACGATTTCAGCGAGATTCTTTTCTGCTTCCTCATCAATGGTATCTGCGATCTCTGTCCCATATAAACTGGCCATGGATGCAAAACCTTCCACCATGAGCAGAATAACACCTACTTCCCGGCCAACCTGGATATGAGGGCGAAAATGATTACGCTCCGGATTTTGCGGTGTATGAGGACAGAAATGAGTTTCTTCATTCCGCGGTTTAATGCCTGCCGTACGCAGACCGATGATGTTCTTGAGCAATTCCAGAGCGTGACGGGTCATAATATCTCTTACACCCTTGCGCAGTGCGCGCGGCGAATGTGAACTCGGCAGGAGGATTACTTACTCTCTTTGGAAAAGATGAGCTTTGACCATTAACGTGACAACCTCGTGACGTTTTTATGGAGAAATACAATGTGATCTCGTGATCATATCGTACGAGGAAGGGACAAAAAGCAAAGCGTTATGAGGCAAATTTCTCAATTGCTTGTATTGTTGAATACGCTTCGGGGAAACGGATACGAAATATTGCCCCGCCGTTTGAACCGTTTTGTACAGAAATAGTTCCCTTATGATCTTCTATAATGCGTTTAGAAACACACAAACCAAGACCAGTACCATGCTCTTTGGTTGTATTAAACGGTACAAACACACTTTCAAGCATTCCGGGAGCAATTCCCGGCCCGTTGTCGCTCACGGTTACTACCGTCGAATTTTCTTCAGTCTGTGCGTCAATAGCAATCTCTCCCGGCCCTGATAATGCTTCGGCTGAATTTTTCACGAGATTGAGAAGAACCTGCTGGCATTGCGCCTCATCATACGCAACGAGTAGTGGCGTTTGGGGAACATGCGCCGTAATGGAAATACCTTGCTCCGATAAACTCGACGACATAAGATCAAGGGTCTTATTGATCACCTCTTTAAAATCACCGACAACGAGTTTGGCTGGATTGGGTCGAGTAAAATCACGTACTTCAACAAGCAATGATTCCAAACGTTTGGCTTCATCGACAATAATTGCCAATTTTTTTCCATTCGAATCCTCACGATCAAATTTCAACTGTCGCATCACCTGTTGCGCAAAGCCCCCCATAAGCATCAGTGGATTCTTGATTTCATGAGACAAATGTGCAGCAGCTTCCCCTATGGCAGCGAAACGTTCCGTACGCAATAATTCTTCTTGAGCTTCAATCAGATCATTCAAACTTTTGCTCAATTTATCATGAGCAATTCGAAGCTCGTTGGTTCGTTCGTCCACCTTGAGGTTCAACTGGCGAGACCAACGTAACGAAAACACGAGCAAGACTGCGAGCACACCAAAAACAACAAGCTGAAAAACGAGAACGATAATCCATTCTCGCGTTATTATCGTCCCAATGAGGCTCTGGACCTCTTTCTCCGGCGCCGTTACAGCCACAGACCAGAATAATCCTGGATTCTGACGACTCAATAATGCCGGGCAATACGCTAAAAGTCGTCGTGATACCGGATTCGCTGGATTTCCAAGGTCATAATCGTACCATGTCACGCCCTTTCCGGCTGTCATCATTTCATTTTGGACAATGCGCTGTAAGCGAATTGAATGTCTCCAATGCTCTTTAGACATCATTAAACGAAGAATATTCTTCCCCACAAGTTCTTGTTGTGCACTTCCCAAAATATAGCCCGACTCGTCGATGACCCAAGAATGACTCGTTCTTCCAGGCTCTGCCGATTGTGAATACCGGTGCACAAGCGCCACTGGGTCTATGACAAAAAATAAAGCTCCTGCGTTAAGTCGTGTCTCTCCCTTTTCGACAACCGAAATCGGGGTCGCCAACATCATCAACAAACGATTTTTGAAACGTCCTGTCTTGGCCTGAAAGACATGTGAAAGATAGATTGAATCACCGGTATTCTGTCTGGAAGCCCATCCGGCAATAGCATCGGTCTCAAGTCCAAATGGAGCAACAAGCGGAGCACCGGTAGCATAGGCTTTCACAGACTTATCCGGTAAAACACGCCCCATAGCGACCACATCCGCGTCGTTGACGATGTCGAAAATCATGTTGATTCCCACGGGTGACTCCGCCGCGTTTCCAGGAAGCCCCCGCCATCCCCTCGAAAGCGCTGTAATGCTTTTGATGAGAAACGTCATATGATCCTGAAGATCACCGGCAATGCGTTCGGCCATATCGAGCTGTTGCTTATTGAATTGCTCTGTAACAACACTCTGAATCTCTACTTTTGCCCGATATCCTAAATGCGCGACAACTCCCGAGAGTGCCAGCAGAACAAAAACCAGGATGATGGCATACTTTTTCTCCACTACGTGCTCCTGGAAAATCGTTTTCAAGCAAAATTCAATAAAAAAATAGAATTTATTTCTAGCGCGTTTTGTGAACAAGACCAAGTCTTCACGACACTGTCATAATATTTTCTTGCAGTTTCCCATAGCGTATTCGTGGCTACATCGTACAGTATAGAAAAAATACACCTGCACCGTCTCATGACGCCGCCCCGTCCCACACATGTCCAAAGGCAGCAGGCTGGATTTAGTATAAATAAACAAATACTATTCTTTAAATTATTTTATATTTATAAAAACAATTAAGAAAAACAAATTGTAAAATCATCCCGCAGCCAATGACAATCTTTCCTGCTTTCAATGAACTCATTCTATAGCTACATTTTTCCCATCAATTTGGTGACATAAAAGAGGCCTCTCTCATACTCCGGAGATGTTCAGGAAGTTTCTTGAAAAAAGTTGACAAAACTACTCTTTGAGTCTTCTGTAGGATAATATTCTCAACCTTCAATTCTCGCATCTTTCTAAGGAATACCCCATACAATAAAGAATACGATAGAACACAATACAAACAGGAAACAACCACCTTGACGAAAGAGACCTCCGTTCTTTTATAAGTCACTATCCATATTTAAATTCTATGATGAGTTATTACGTATGAATTCTATTTTTTGAAAAGGAAGTTTTTCAATGGACTCTTCATCAACACAAAATGCACCGCATCGCCTCAGTCGGCAAATACTCAGTAAAGTCCTTCTTTTTGGAATGGTGATTGTCTCTATTGCAACTATCATTTGCTATTATCAAGTATTTAATCAAAGTAAAAACAACCGACTCACCTACCTCCGTCAATACATGGAAGAACGTAGCCAACAAGAGAATCAGATATTTAATGCAGCTCGAAAGCACTTGGACTTTTTTCGTGAAGAATTCCTGAATATATATTTATCGGACATATCATTTACAGAAGAAGATTTTGGGAAACTCTACTTTGTCGATAAAGATGGCGCGACGCGCATGAAGCGATCATTTTTTGACGAGAAGTTCGATACCGTGTTTGGTCGACAGTGGGGACTCTCAAGTTTTATCGGCAACAACCAACGTGTTGATTCGGAGGACTTTCAACGGCGCATTCTTATTTCATATATTCTCGTCAACCGATATGGTCCCGCATGGAGATCGGAAGGCGTCCTCCACGTAACGTTTCCTGAAAATGCCATTGTTACCTTTTACCCCGATGACCCGTGGGGCCTCAATGCCAAACCGGATTTACCTATGAATGAACTTGGGACGATCAAGGCGACGTTGCAGTCAACCAATCCTGAGCGCAAATCCATCTGGACGGGACTCTACTACGATGAAACCGCCGAGCAATGGACCATTACCTATGAAGTCCCTGTCGACTACAACGGAAGGCACCTCATCAACCCCAGTATGGATGTCCTATTGAAGTCCATCATGAACAGGCTCGATGCAAACCCCCCTGAAGGAGCGTATAATTTCATCGTCAGTGACGACGGATTTCTCATCGCCCACCCTGGCGCTTTGAACAATGAACTCAAGTTAAAAGGGCAGCTCTCATTAGATAAAATAAATAATCAAGATATTATCCGTATGTACAAACTCATTCATGACAACAATACAACATCACAAAGTGAAGTAACAATTATTGATGATACAATAGGAAAAAGCTATCTCCTCACCTCATTTCTGCCTGGACCTGATTGGTGGCTTACCATGGTCTATCCAAAAGAACTGATCGAGGAAGAAGCACACCACACATCATACATTGTGCTAGCCCTTGGATTTTCTTTATTCGTCTTATACTATATTGCTGTATATTATGTTATCTCAAAGCATGTTCACAACCCGCTCCAACGCCTTCAAAATGCGGTCTCCCACGTTGCACATGGTGAATACAAGGAAGTGAATCAAAATCCAGTATTACTTCCATTGGAAGAAAAGAATGAAATTGGACAATTGGCCAATGCATTTTTGAACATGTCGCGAGAAATATACGAGGTGAATTCCAACCTTCAAACAATCGTCGAAAATCGTACGAAGGAACTTGAGAACGCGAACTCCAAACTCAGAGATTTGAGCCTCCTGGATGGTTTAACCGGCATTCATAACCGACGTTCCTTCGACCGCGACCTCGCCAAAGTCTTCACGCAGGCAAGACATGGCGCCGAGTCGTTTTCGCTGTTACTTGCCGACGTCGATTCGTTCAAAGCATACAACGATATCTATGGACATACGGCTGGAGATGATGTCTTACGCACAATTTCGGAGGTCATCGGCAAAAATATTCGTGAAAACGACCGCGTGTACCGGTATGGAGGAGAGGAGTTGGCTGTTATCTTCAACAATTCCAGTATAGAATCCGTCAGAACCACTGGAGCTCGTATCATCGCAGCGATAGAAAGACTCGATATTCCACACACGGGGAGTAACCACGGTGTTGTCACGCTCAGCGCAGGCATTGTGGACTATACGTCGTCTTTTGAAAATTCGACCGCTATGGTGCGTGCCGCTGATGACTGTCTCTACATCGCAAAATCACAAGGAAAAAATTGTCTTCGCACACGTGAAGACCAAAACGACGAAAAGACTCCGCCTTCTCCAACGACAGAAGATCGCTGAAATACCACGATGGTACGCAAGTGTTCGTGGAAAAACTTTTTCTGACGAAGGTTGGGCGCTTCCGTCGTCCAACCCTCGTCATCAGCACGAATATTTAATAAATAATGCCCGTTGCGACGCTCTCTTCATTTCTCACCAGACAGAACAATTCACCGGTTTCCGGCAATGGTCTGGCAGCTTCAATCAAACACACGCCACCGTCTTCCTTGAAGTTGAGCAGGGCAATCACGCGTCCCTGTTCATAGGCTCGTGTTTCTTTGATTGTACTGGCTGGTAACGTTTCAAACACAGCACGCTTTTTACGAATGTCGGTAAGAATCTTGGTGAGTGGCATACGTTCCGTGAACGCCGCTCGAACAGGGAAGAGCGGTTCGGTTGTGATGACTTCCTCAGACTCGGCTCCGGAGACGGCATACACATTCTCATCACCGAGAAAATGCGATGCACGTTTACAGATGAGTTGGTTGAGTGCGTCATGGTGCGTGCATGCAACAAGCCGTCGAAACCCCTCGGATAAGGCCTGTTCATACACATCGTCATTCAACGCATCGGTACACACACTGGAGTAGTTCTCCTGGTTGAGGAAGGTGCATTTGTCTTTACTTGTATCCAGAAAAATTACCGGAACGCGCGGTCCAGCCACTTCGGCCATGGCCGTCGACAACTCGTTCGCACCGACGAACACAATCCCACTTCGTGCCAACGACGACTTTACGCCGAGTAATTTGGCCAACGGCTTGGCACAAAGCGTCGCAAAGGTTCCCGAAAAGAAGATGCAAAAATAGGTGGCCGTCGCAAGCAATGCCGTGTCCTCACTCCGATCGGGAAGGGTGAGTGCCACCAGCGAAGCGGCCGCCATGGCGACAATGCCACGTGGCCCCATCAGCCCCACATACAGGCGTTCTTTTAAATTCATTTCACTACCCAATAACGCCAGGTTGACGGCAATCGGGCGAACAATAAATGCCAAAGCAACACCCGTCAGCAAAATAGACGGCCAGCGCCCGGCCACATCAAGGGGATTGACCGACGCCGATAACAACACAAACAGTGTGCTGATAAACAAAACCGCTAATTGTTCTTTAAATTCTTTAACGGCCTGGAGATGAGGCCCTTTTTCATAGGAAAGATAAAAACCCATCATTGCCGCAGCTAAAGGGCCGGACGCCATTTTAAGAGAGTTGGCTTCCAAGAACACCGCCATGACCGCCGCAAACGCGATTGTACCGACCAATCCTCGAATTTTCAGACCCGTTGCCCAGGGCAAGAGAAAACGATTGAGAAGAAAGCCCGACGCAATACCAACACTGGCTCCGGCCAACATGGTGCCGAGAAACGTCGTTGCCAGATTTTCGACATCGAAAAGATTTTTCAGGGCAACAAACTGAAGAACAAGCGCTCCCAACAACACGCCGATGACGTCACCCCAAATCGATTCCCAATGCAACAAGACTTCAAGACGATGCTGTAGATTCACGGACTGAAGCAGGGGGGCAATGACCGTCGGTCCAGTCACAACCATGATGACCCCGAAAATGATCGACACTTCCAAAGACAAACCAAGTACCTTGTATCCTAAGAACGTCCCACCGATGGCCGTTAATGGCAAAGCAATGAAAATGATGCGTCCAATTGTCGTCGGAGTCTTACGGAAGCCGCTTGTCGACAGCGATAACCCGCCCTCAAATAAAATAATGGCAACGGCAATCTCGACAAGGGCGGACAGTCCCGTCCCCATGGAATCGACATGAAGATAATGAAACCCCATGGGACCAAAAAGCGCACCGGCCAGAAGGTAAAATAATATCGCCGGCAATCGAAGCCGTCTCGCCAATGTATAACATGTTACCCCCAGCACGACAGCCAGGGTAATCGTGTCCATAATGCCATGTTCCATAATTTCGTGATTCCTTTTCGCGGGGTCGCTGAAATATATTGTGAGAATATCGATATTTCGTAAAAAAATTCTGAATAATGCGAACTCAAACCGTATAAAAAAGCTCGCCATTCTCGTTTTGTTTATGATATTGGTACGATATAACTTCAGGCAAAAACTTTGCAACCATCTTTCCCGAAAACACGACCAAAGGAAAGAGAAGACCATACCTGGAGGATGTTATGCGATGCTTTTTTTCATTTTGGTTCGCGGTCGCTCTTGTGCTGGTTGGCCTTGGCTATGGAGTTCTCGGCCTGGCTGCCTTGGGATAACGCTTGGAGCATGTAATTTCCAAGCAAAACATTTCTGCTGAACCTTCCCCAATGGGGAGGAAGCACCGGACATACACCTTGTCCGCAAAGCATTCTGTGCGGTTCCAAATCCGAAAAAGCGTGCAGATGCTTATGCAATTTTTCGACACGTTTCATGAAGGGTGCACCCCGAACGTTCGAAACACCTCACCATGCAATCGCAATCCCGTGGCATGGCGCGGCACTTTGTCTGACGCTCCATCTCGACAATACAGACGTCTTGTCCACTCCATACTCCTCACGTTCTATCAAAACCATTCATTGCCATCCCCATTACTGATTTTTTGACGCATTATGCGCACCCATCACGCATCCCAAAAGGGAGTGATTCGTCTTAGTAATACTTCCTTACATTCTTTCTTGCTCGATAGTTTAGAAGCTTGACTATACATTCAATGCTCTCGGTCTTACCGACTTTGAGAAGACGTATTTGCTTCTCTTTCAGCACCCGTTATAAGGACAAAAGACAACGCGTGTTTCACCAAAATTGAGATCGCTCGGCCGCTTTTCAGCGGCCGAGCGATCTCAATTTTGTCAAAACGATTATCTTGTGTGTCTTCTCAGGTAAACCAGGTGCGAGGTATGCGAGGAAACGTAAAAACTGAAACTATTCCGCTGAGAGACCGACTTCACCGGCAATGGGTGTTATCGCGCTGATTGCCAATGTCAAAAATTCTCCCGTATCGATGCCGAGCTTCTCGCACTCCAAAATATTTGCTCGGGAAACCGACGCGGCAAAGGATTTGTCCTTCATTTTCTTTTTGAGACTTTTCGCCTTCATGCCGTCCATACGTGTCGGACGAACGAGGGCTGCCGCATTAATCAGACCGGTAACGGTCTCCCCGCATCGCAATGCAAAATCAAAATTCGATTGCGCAGGAACACCGGTCATTTCCGCATTATGAGCTTTGATGGCGGTAATGGCTTCATCAGGCAATTTACCCGCAAGCATCTCGGCCGCATCAAGGCCATGACGCTCTGGATTCTCTTTTGTTTGCGGATAATCAAGATCGTGCAACAGGCCGGTAATAGACCACAGGGCGGTATCTTGTCTCAATTTCTCCGCCAAAGCCGCCATAACGACTTCGGTTTGCCGGGCATGTGCCAGCATGTGCGGCTCGGGATTGTTAGAAAGCAAGAGTTCCCATGCGTCTTCACGAGAAAGCATGTTTACCTCGTTTCGTGGTGGTTGAATGTGGGACACAGCACGCCACAATCTTCGTCTTCATGACATGCTGCTTCAAATTGAATCATGACGTGATCGATATCAAATTCGTCATGCAAGACATGATCGATTTCTTTACGCAGTCGGACTGTTTTGGACAAGGGTTGATCCTCAATGATGACGTGTCCCATAAATGAAATCGACTCCGTACCCAAGCTCCAGACATGTAAGTGGTGCGTGTTGAGAATACCGGGAATCGATTCCAGCCGATCTTTTATCTCCATTAACTCCACACCACGAGGTGTGCCTTCCAAAACAATGTGCGTTGCTTCGACAAGAATTCCCCAAGAACTTTTCACAATGAAAATGACGATGAGCAGCGACAACAACGGATCCAGCCAGGGGACATCTGCGAAAAGCAGCACAATACCGCACAGCAAAACCGCCACGGATGTGAGCAAATCCCCCATCATGTGAACGAACGCCCCACGAATATTGATATTATTGGCAGAATCTCGATACAACAACCACGCGGCCAAGCCGTTACCGATAATCCCCACCAACGCGAGAACAATGACCATGCCCCCCGATACCGGCTCAGGATGAAGGAATCGGGAATATGATTCCATAACAAGAAAAACAGCAGCACCGAACAGAATACCGGTATTTACAATGGCGGCCAGAATCTCCACACGCCGTAGCCCGAAACTATAGCGCAAGGACGGGCCTTTTTGACTGGTCTTATGCGCAATATATGCGATGATCAGGCCGGTACAATCACTGAAATTATGTATTGCATCCGAAACAACGGCCATACTGCCGGCTGCCAACCCTCCAAAAAGCTGAACCACTGGAATGATGAGATTGACAACAATCGAGAGCAGAAGACGGTGCTGCGAACCACTTGACGTGACGTGCTGATGCATAAGGCAAACTCCAAAAACACAGAAGACACTCTGAGAACGATCTCTTTCCGCATTCCTCACTTTCGAGATATCATCACGCGAGGGAAGACGCTACATACAGCACTTGGTCAATAAGCTTCATGAGCTTTTCCATATCAACAGGCTTGGAGATATATTCATCCATACCTGCTTCAAGAAATTTTTCTCTGTCTCCGCTCATCGCATACGCAGTCATCGCGATAATCGGAATTGTAGCCTTACTTGCCAACTCTGGAGCATGCCGAATAGTACGCGTCACGGTGACGCCATCCAAAACAGGCATCTGGATATCCATGAGAATAATATCGTAGTCGTTTTGCGTGAGCAAATCGAGTACTTCCCGGCCATCTCTGGCCGTATCGACCACATACCCATGATTGATCAACGTTTCCGATGCCGCAATAAGCGTCACTTCGTCGTCTTCGGCAAAGAGAATACGCGCTTTTTTCTCTACTGATGGAGAACCATCGTGGTCTTCCACCACCAGCGGTAATGTTGTCGAATGGGCGACCATCAACGGCATGGAGAGGTACATCACCGTGCCCGGACCGGTATTATCGATAGCGAGTTCTCCCCCCATGAGTCGAACGAGTTTACGCACAATAGATAAGCCGAGCCCGGCTCCCTGAAAGCGTCTTGAGTATGCCCCTTCGACTTGCACAAACGGTTCGAAGACGGCTTTGAGCACATCGTCGGCAATGCCAACACCCGTATCCGAAACGATAAACAACAGTTTAACGAGAAGAGGAGTGTTGCACAGGAGACGATGAATCGTAATGCGAACGGCCCCTTGTGCGGTGAACTTAAGGGCATTTCCGACAAGATTGAAAAGAATCTGCCGTAAACGGATTTCATCCCCAACAAGATTCGTCGGGACATCGGCGTCAATAGACCACGTGAGTTCGAGTCCTTTTTCGTCGGCCAAGCGGGTGAAAAGATCTTGAATAGACCTCATAAACACTTCAAGGTTGAAGGAGCCATTGACGATCTGAATTTTCCCGGCTTCAATGCGTGACAAATCAAGGATGTCCGAAAGTAATCGTGTCAGGCGTTCTGAAGACTGAATTGCCGCCGACACGTAACCTTGCTGCTTGGACGTCAAATCTGTAGAACAAAGCAATTGGAGCATACCGAGCACCCCATTGAGAGGCGTACGGATTTCATGACTCATATTAGCTAAAAATTCTGATTTGGCAATGTTGGCGGCTTCCGCCTTATCCTTCATCTCGATGAGCTGCTTTTCGGTACGTTTACGCTCGGAAATGAAACGTGCCTGCAGCATGTTTTGATAGGCCATGCTCGAAAGTTGATTGGCCAAAGTGTATAACGCTTCGGCTACCTCTTCAAAACGTTCCTTCGTCATGGCAGGAACTTCGTTGAACGCTTCGATAAATTCCGTCTCATCCGTTCCAATTTTTCGCGCATATTCACGCATGGCTTCTTCGGTTTGCGTCGTATCGCGCACCAGGCCAATAAGCCAATTCGCAATATGTCTCCCGCCGATGGAAATGCCCGCTCCGGCATCCCACAGCCCGCCACTCGTGCAGGGCTGAATGGTAGGTCCAGTACTGGATATCCGACCAAGCGCCATATCGGATTTATAGCAGTTGGCAATACCGATATCAGTCTCACGACTGATATCGCGACAGAGCCGACAAAGATTGCTCGGTTTAGTTATTGGAGTACCATCTGGCTTGATAATCAGCGAAGAAACACCGGTTGCTCTGGCGAATTCATCTTGAAGCCGTTGAATATCATCGAGATTGAATAAGTCATCAAATGTAATCTCACCAAGATCATCCAACGGTTGCGTCAAGGCAATCAGGCGTTTCTCCAACGCCTCTTCAACCCGTTTACGATCGGTAATATCACGAGCAATACCTAAAACACCAATGGTTGTGCCCTCAGCATCGCGCATCGGTGTTTTTATGGTTTCAAAAAGTCCATGATATCCGTTATCGGCGAATGTCAGCCACTCTTCATTGCTGGACGGCCCTCCAGCCGCAATGGCTTTCCGGTCATGTTCGCGAAAAAAATCTGCACGTTGTGTATCGACAAAATCATAGTCTGTCTTACCAATAATCTCATCGGCTTGGACACCCAAAAAACGTTCAAACGTCGGATTGCATCCCAGAAACACCCCGTCCATGTCTTTGAGCCATACAAGATCTGGAATGGTTTCAACAAGATTGCGAAACCATATCGCCGACCCATCAATTGTTGCACTATGGTTAGAAGTAAGGACGTTGTTTTGTTGTTCTAAAAACGCAATACGGGCATGAGCTCGGGATAATTCCTTCTGAAGTTCTTGCCTGACTCGGTCACAATCTTCCATAATCGCTCTCAACAATATAAATAACGCATATGAACGAAGGATCCTGCTATGTCACTCTCTGTATTATGCATTTAATAATAAATCGTCAATCAATCGCTTCATTAAGATGAAAGAAGACTTCATACTTCACATAACACAATCTGTCTAAAATACAAACCAAAAGAATTCATACTTTCGCTGCCTTATAAATGAAGGAGATACGATGGATATTGTACACAGCATTCCTATGGTATCAGGGGTTGCCATTGGAGGCTTCTTTTTTCTGATCCTTGTTCGTTTTATCAAAAAAGGCTGCCCGCCCTGACTGGCCATGTATGGCGCCGTTGGCGTCGGAGCGGTGGTCTACTGGCTGGCACAATGGATGATACGATAAATGAGATTACCAGCCTGTTGGGACACGAACGATTTTTTTCGTCTTATTGGTAAAGAGCACATGACCGTGCTCTTTACCATATAAATACAAGTCGCGAGTGAGGCGAACGTCTTCTGTACAATACTTGGCAATATCTTCAAGGTTGCCTTCTTTCCACCATTGAAGCGCCTGCAGACCATCGGCACTTTTCGGAACGCCGAACGTTGCTTGAGCAAGGTTATCAAGCGAAACACGATATCCAAGGCGATTTTTAATGGCATCAAGCAGGTCCAACGTCGGTATGGACTTGGCGGAGAATCGAGTAATGCCCCCAAGAACTCGATAGTCAAAGCGAAGCACATTGAAGCCAATAACCAGATCAAGAGATTGCATGCGTTCTATCAGCGCAGGAACAGCGTCTTCCTCATAGCGATCGAAGCGATCGTGTTCACTATCGTATAAAACCGCCACCGAGACTCCCATTTTGGAGGCTTTTCCCCATCCGCCAACCTCTTCGGCCGAGCGTCGGGTTTCAACGTCCAGGACACCGTAGCGCTTGGGTACAATGATATTGGCCATTCCATGCTCCTTAAGTTCAGCGGACAACGTCGAGGTGGCTCCCAACAATACGGAAGTCGCGTCTTGTGCTGGGCGAACGTCCTGTTCGGGGCCATTGGCTGGCGATATATCGACCGTTACCGCTTCCGGTTCACATGTTTGTTCGTCAAGTAATCGCAGGATACATTCTGCCGCGGCTTTATCAATAGGTCGGTTTCCTGATCCGCATTTCGGCGAGTGAACACAGGATGGACACCCGGTCTCACATTCACACCCTGCAATGGCAGCCAATGTCCCGCGCATAACGTCTTCCGCTTTCGCAAACGCCTGTCGGGTCAGCCCAACACCACCGGGGACACCGTCATACACAAAAACTGCAGCCCGGCCGAGCTGCGGATGAAGTTCCGTGGAGATTCCTCCGAGATCATTACGATCCGTCATGACGACAAGAGGTAAAAACCCGATCACCGCATGCTCAACCGCATGAATACCACCGCGAAAATGGTAGAGTTGCCGATCAACTTCGTCTTGGACGGCACGGGGGACAGCAAACCAAAAACCTTCCGTCTCGAAGACAAACGGCGGGAGGTCGAGCGGGACAATGGTCATCAGGCGATTGCCACGCGTCTGGCGTTTTTCATAGCCCGTCACATGTTCAGTAACACGAAGTCTCCCGCGAAAAACACGCATGCCAAATGCACACGCTTCGTCGTCAACACTGAGGATTTCGGTTTCTTTATTGCCTCGCACCCGCGTGAAATAATCGACGCGTTGCCGGACAACCGTCACCGTCCCTTCGGCTAGATTAAGATCATCCACAAGGAGTACCTGTCCACGATGCAGATACACCGCACCGGGATGCGTCTCCCGACACGCCCGATATTCGTCGATCTCGCCGATGGTAGTGCGCCGGTCCCCATCCTGTAATTCAATGACAAACCGTTTTCCTGCACCACGCAGACCGACATCTCGATGTGGCGCGGTACGCGCGCTATAGATGGTGTCTCCCTCGGCGTTGCGCAACAATCGTCCTTGGAGTTCCAATTGTGATGCGGTCTTCCCGGTTTCGCCTTGAAGATAGGCTTCTCCATCGCTCAAAGGAAGTTCTGCGGCAGCGCATTCGATGTGACGGCCAGCGATGACGGGATTGTCCGGATTAATAACGGCAGATTCGGCAGGTCGATCAAATAGTTCTTGAGGATGATGGACGAAATACTGATCCAACGCGTCCTCGCCCGCAACCAGGATTACAGCACTGTCTCGTTGACTTCGGCCAACCCGGCCGCCGCGCTGAAAGGTTGCCATGATGGAACCGGGGTAGCCCACCATAATACAAAGGTCGAGTTCCCCGATATCAATGCCGAGTTCCAAGGCACTTGTTGAAATAACGGCCAACAACTCACCCAATGCCATTTTCGCTTCAATCTCTCGCCGTTCTTCCGGAAGAAACCCCGACCGATAGGCACTAATCCGCGAGGCATAATCGCCAGCTTTCTCAGCCACCCACATGGCGAGCAGTTCGGTCATTTTACGCGATTGCGTATAGACAATGGTGCGAAGTTCTCGTGCCAACGCCGCACGAAGTAGCGTAATCGCGGCGGATGATGCACTGTCGAGCGGATCGAGAAATACATAATGGCGCCGACCAGCCGGAGCACCACTCTCCAAAATGGGCTCACACTCCAAGCCGGTCAAATTTCGGGTCAACTCTTCAGGATTTCCAATGGTTGCCGAACAAAAAATATACGTCGGTTGCGCGCCGAAGCGGCCGCATACCCGGTGCATACGCCGAAAGACATGTGCCATATTCGATCCCATGACGCCTCGATACGTATGGACTTCGTCCACGACAACATGGGTCAGCCCGCCGAATAAACCCGCCCAACTTTGATGATGTGGCAACAGCGAGAGATGCACCATTTCCGGGTTGGTCATGAGAATGTGCGGTGGGTCCTTACGCAGTTTCTTGCGCTCGTTAGCCGAGGTATCCCCATCATAAATGGCAGCTCTGGGCCGTGCCGAAGCCGGCAAACCATTGAGCAACGTGTTGACCACCCGTAGCTGGTCCTGCGCAAGCGCTTTCAAGGGAAAAAGATAGAGCGCGCGACTTCCTCGGTCGCGTAGAATCTGATCAAGAACGGGAAGCGTGTATGTTAGCGTTTTCCCACTCGCCGTGGGCGTCGCCGCAACGATATTTTTTCCTGCCCGGACAAGATCGGCAGCCCGAGCCTGGTGTGCATAGAGCTGAGAGATGCCACGTTGTTCCAAAAGCTCTCGAACGACCGTTGGCCATGGCCGTACCGGTTCGCCAAAGACCGCATCATGACCTTCGACCACACGATGCTCAGTCACAACTGCCGACAATCGCTCGGCGGCCTTGAGTGCCTCAATATATTCGTTGACGTCGCGTTGCTTCATGTCTTGGTAATAAGGGCAAGAATCTTCCCTCGTCAGGCTGGCCTATACTGAATAGGTACAGGATGCAAACAACGGTGAGCATTCCCGGATCAAGCGGGGGAGACGAGAAGATATCATGCTGTTCATTGCAATATTTCGAATCGATGTGAAAATAGACGCCGTGGACCGCAAAGCGTTTCCAGTCCACACTCTTGCCACAAACTCCGCTTCTTTATGGAAAAACAACAATCCATGCTCAGCACCTTCATATGAACATGATGCTCACTACCAACCTCAGCTGGAGCCGCCTTTTTCTAGACAAAAAAAGTATGATTACTATACAATATAGTATTCATTTCCTTACCAGCAATATTTAACAAAGGATCGTGGTATGAGCGTATACAATATCACACGAGACACTCGTTTCAAAAAAACTTTTATTATAACAATAGTGTCGAGTATCCTTTTCCTTTGCGCGCATCCCGCGCAGGCCCAGGATAAATATGTTCTCCTTGCCTGGAACGACCTTGGAATGCACTGTTATAACCATGATTTTCAGGACTTAGCAGTACTCCCACCGTATAACACACTCTGGGCTCAACTCATCAAAGTCGGCAATCCTCCTCAAATTATCACGTCTGGTGTCACCCTCCATTACGCATTCCCGGACAATACAACCTCCGTCACGAAATCCAATTTTTGGGATTACGCCCTCCAGCTCTTCGGTGTTTCGCTGCCAGCCGATATCGGGCTGACGGGGAAGGGCTTGTCCGGGACATTCGACTTGCAGAACGATCACTTTGTTGCGGAAGGTATTCCACTGACAGAATTTAGCGATTCCGCACCCAATACGCGTGCCCCCTATCAGCTTGCCGTTGTGACGGCGAATGACTCGGTATCGGGAAAAGAACTCGCCACGATAACGGTCGTTGCACCCGTTTCCACAGAAATGCGGTGTGATTCATGCCACGCGGACAACGGCCAAGAAGACATCGCTACAGGGCGTGTGGAAACAAACATTCTCACATTGCATGATAAAGAAAATAGCGACGAATACCCTGCAGGTCATACGACGCCCTTAATGAACCGCCGGCCGGTGCTCTGTGCGGAATGTCATAGTTCAAACGCATTGGGAAAGCCTGGGGTCGCCGGATTGCCCAGCCTGTCCCGGGCCATGCATGACAAGCACGCTGGAAAGGTGCCGAACACCCTCGCCGGATGTTACAGTTGCCATCCCGGCCCACAAACCCAATGCCTGCGTGATGTCATGACGCAAGAAAGTGGTTTTGACTGTATACGCTGCCACGGTGGAATGGACTCCGTCGCGAGTAATTCTTCACCATGGAATGTTGAACCACGATGTGACAGTAGTAATTGCCATGGTTCAAACTATACACAAAACAATGCACTGTATCGATATTCCACAGGACACGGAGCAATATACTGCGCGGGATGCCATGACAGCCCCCACGCGATTGCACTCAGCCGAGAACCAAACGATGCAATCAAATTTATTGCCTGGCAAGGCCATTCGGGAACGCTCGAAGAATGTATGACCTGTCATGCAAGCGCGCCATCAGGCAATGGACCGCACGGAATGCAATACAGCGCACCCTCACCGATGGGATTTTTATACCTGCTGCTCATGGAGCCAAGTCATTAATTCGCGGAAGAGAGAGGTTCGACAACGTCGATAGAGGTGGAAACGTCGTATAAAATCGGGGATACGGAACAATCACAGTGTTCCGTATCCCCGATTTATTAATTTTATTCTTCGTCGTCATCAATAATGGCTGCATCAAGCAAATCAAACCCGATGACGGCATCGTCATCGCCGAATCTGACCAATGTGACGCCTTGCGTCGAGCGGCCCGAAGTTCTGATTTCGTTGACGGCCAATCGAATAATCTTGTTCGCCGATGTGAGCAGCATGATTTCATCGTTGCTTCCAACCATGACCGATCCAACGACCTTTCCCGTCTTGGGCGTCACACGCATGTTGATAACGCCGCGTCCGCCGCGAGTCTGAACTCGATAGTTGCCAACTTCCGTACGTTTCCCCAAACCGCGCTCGGAAACGGTCAACAGCTGATCTCGTCCTGAATTGGCAACAACAACGCCTGCAGCCACACTGTCACCGCCACGAAGTGCAATACCGCGAACACCGGCGGCAGCACGCCCCATCGGGCGAACATCGCTCATTTGGAAACGAATCGAATGTCCATGTTCGGTGGCAAGAATCGCTTCCTGGTCCTGTGTGACTTCACGGACCACCAAAAGCTCATCCTCGTCTTTCAGGGTACATGCCTTGATGCCTGTACTGCGCACATTCTTAAAGAGTTCCGTATGCGTCAGTTTGACCATGCCCTTTTTGGTCACAAAGAAGAAATAACGATCCGGCTCGAAGTCGCGCAAGGTAAGGGCCGTGGCGACATACTCGTCCTTTTCCATCGGGAGCAGATTGGCAATATGCGCGCCCTTGGCCGTGCGGCTTCCTTCAGGAATCTGATGCACTTTAATCTGGTGCATACGTCCCTGATTGGTGAAGAGCAGCAGAAACTTGTGGTTTGTTGCCGCGCAAAACGCCTGGACCGAATCGTCCACCGAGGTGGATACACCGGCAATGCCTTTACCACCGCGTTTTTGCTGGTGATAGTTGTCCATACGTGTGCGCTTCACATAGCCGCGACGCGACAACGTAATGACGACATCATCATCGGGAATCAAGTCTTCAATATCGATCCCTTCGAGATCCTGCAAAATGGCGGTACGGCGCGGCGTGGTGTATTTTTCCTTGAGCTCGGTCAGTTCGTCGCGAATAACTCCGCGCAGCACTTGCGGATTCTCCAAAATGCTCTTGAAGTATTCGATCTTCATGAGCAATTCCCGATATTCTTCGAGAAGTTTTTCCCGCTCCAGGTTGGTCAATCGCTGCAAGCGCATATCGAGAATGGCTTGAGATTGACGTTCGGATAACTCAAACCGCGCCATCAATGCTTCTTTTGCTTCAAGCGGCGTTTTGGACGCACGGATTAAGGCAACAACTTCATCAATGAAATCGAGCGCGATACGCAAACCTTCCAAAATGTGGGCACGCTCTTCCGCTTTCCGCAAATTGAAACGAGTACGGCGAAGAATGACTTCACGTCGGTGGTCAAGGAAGTAGACCAGAATACTTTTGAGATTCAGCAGCTCGGGGCGGTTATGCGCAACGGCCAGCATATTGATACCGAACGAGGTCTCAAGCGGCGTAAATTTATACAGTGCGTTGATGACGATTTCGGCAATGCTGCCCTTTTTGAGATCCAAGACAATCCGAATTCCGTTTCGATCGGATTCGTCACGCAGATCGGACACGCCTTCAATTTTGCGATCGTTGATCAGCGCAGCAATCTTTTCAACCAGGCTCGACTTATTCAACGCATAAGGTATTTCCGTAATAATAATGGATTCATACCCTTTTTTGCGTTCTTCAACGGTTGCGGTACCACGAATTTTAATGGAGCCACGCCCTGTCCGATAAGCCTCGATCAACCCCTTGCCCCCATAAATGGACGCCCCTGTCGGGAAGTCCGGGCCTTTGACATAGGCCATGAGGTCATCGACGGAACATTCCGGCGTATCGAGAAGATGCAACAGACCGTCACAGAGTTCGCCCAAATTATGTGGCGGAATGTTCGTAGCCATGCCAACGGCAATCCCCGAACTGCCATTGAGGAGCAGGTTCGGTGCCTTAGTGGGCAAAACCGATGGTTCTTGGAGTGTATTGTCGTAGTTAGGCCGAAAATCGACGGTTTCTTTATCAATATCGGCTAAAAATTCACCGGCAAGGCGTGACATGCGCACTTCGGTGTAACGCATGGCTGCGGCGGCGTCCCCGTCAATGGAACCGAAGTTACCCTGGCCATCAATCAGCGGGTCGCGCATGGAAAATTCCTGGGCCATACGCACCAGGGCATCATAGACAGCCGAGTCGCCATGCGGGTGATATTTACCGATAACGTCACCGACCACACGAGCCGACTTCTTATACGCGCGATTGTAGGAGTTTCCTAATTCGTGCTGAGCGAACATGATGCGCCGGTGGACGGGTTTCAACCCGTCGCGCACATCCGGAATCGCCCGGCCGATGATGACGCTCAAAGAATATTCCAAGTAGGATTTCTTGAGCTCTTCCTCAATGGAGATTTTATCGATCATATCATACGCCTTTCGCAGTCATGCGCCAAACGCGCCCTTCACACCAAGCATAATACCAGCCGGTCGGAAGAACGCGTCGTACAGACATGCCGCTCGGTGTTAAATATCGAGTTCCTGGACGTTCAAGGCATTCCGTTCGATGAATTCCCGACGGGGCTCGACCTTGTCGCCCATGAGATCGGAGAAAATATCGTCGGCTTCGGTGAAGTCTTCGATGCGAACCTGAAGGAACGTGCGTTTTTCCGGGTCCATCGTGGTTTCCCAAAGCTGACCTGCATTCATTTCCCCGAGACCTTTGTAGCGCTGAATATTGATGCCGCGGTGGGCTTCCTCGTAGACAGTGGTGAGCAACGCTTCCAGGCCCTCTACAGGTTTTTCTTCATCTTTTTTGACAAGAGCAAAGTCGAAACCACCACACATCGATTTGATTTCAGCCATGGTCTCAAACGGTTGGCGATAGAGGCGTGAATTGAAGAACTCCACAGCAAGACGCGTCTTCAAATTGTTTTTATTCACAAAAACAACATAGTACCGATGTTCGTCTTCGTCTTCTTCTGTTTCAATGAAGACTGTGTATTCATTCTCGGCCAACGCATTTTGGAGCGTAGCCGGCGCCTCTTCAGCAAAATCCGACGGGGTGATACGTGTATCCATATCAAGAAGAATGGAAAACAGTTCCTCCGGAATACCCATGTTCTCAGCTTCTGCTTTTTTCGTCTTCACAAACTCGATTTTTTTAAGCAGTGCCGTCAATTCTGCTCCGGAAAACTCGGTACCGGATGGTGCTTTGATGATGGCTTCGGTTTCAATCCGGCTCAACAGGAAGGAAGACAGTTCTGCCTCGTCTTTGATGAAACGCTCAAAATTCGATTTGTGCGCACGAAACAATGGCGGTTGAGCAATATAGAGATACCCGCTTTCAATGAGGCTGCGATATTGCCGATAAAAGAACGTCAGGAGCAGGGTGCGAATATGCGCCCCGTCCACGTCGGCGTCAGTCATAATGACAATTTTATGATAACGCAGTTTCGTGAGGTCGACTTCGTCGCCTTCCATGAATCCCGGCCCCATAGCGGTGATGAGCGCGCGGATTTCCTTGTTACCAAGCATTTTGTCGATACGGGTTTTCTCGACATTGAGAATCTTACCCCGGAGCGGCAAAATAGCTTGATATTTTGGATTTCGGCCCTGTTTGGCCGAACCGCCCGCCGAGTCACCTTCCACGATGAAAAGTTCGGATTCCTCGGGTTTTTTGCTTTGGCAATCGGCAAGTTTTCCCGGCAAGGAATGATCGGACAATGCCCCCTTGCGTCGAACAAGGTCTTTGGCTTTGCGCGCTGCTTCACGGGCATGCGCGGCATCGACGGCCTTTTCCACGATGGATTTGGCATCTTTGGGGTTTTCCTCAAAGTATGTCGTCAAAGCTTCGAAGACGACTTTCGACACCGGGCCAGCTACTTCGCTGTTGCCGAGCTTGGTTTTCGTTTGGCCTTCAAACTGCGGATTCGGCAACTTCACGCTGACCACCGCAGTCAGGCCTTCACGAACATCATCCCCGGTTAATTTCTGTTTCAGCTTTTTGGGAAGATCAGCTTTCTCGACATATCCGTTGATGCTGCGTGTCAGGGCCGTCTTAAAACCAGCAAGGTGCGTACCGCCTTCTTTCGTGCGGATATTGTTGGCAAATGTCAGTGTCTCTTCTTTATAGCTCGTATTGTATTGTAGCGCGAATTCGACCGCGATACCGTCCTGCGTCATCTGATTGGCGATGATATCATGAATAGTTGATTCGCCTTTATTGAGATCTTTGACGAAGCTGGCGATACCACCATCAAACTTGAAGACTTCGTGCTGCCCACTCCGTTCATCCCGGAAATCGATTTCCAAACCGGCATTCAGGTAGGCAAGTTCTTCAAAACGCTTACGAAGCACGTCACAAGAGAACTGAACCGTTTCAAAAATCTCTTCATCCGGACGGAAACGGACTGTTGTCCCGGTGAGCTGTGCTGTCCCGGTATTTTCCAACTTGGTGACGGGGATACCGCGTTCATAGCGTTGCACATAGGATTGCCCAGCACGTTTGACCGTGACTTCGAGATATTCAGACAAGGCATTGACGACGGAAACGCCGACCCCGTGCAGCCCACCAGAAACTTTGTAGGTTTCGTTATCGAACTTGCCCCCAGCGTGCAGCACCGTCATGACGACTTCGACAGCCGGTCGCTTTTCTTTGGGGTGCATATCGACAGGGATGCCGCGACCATTGTCGACAATGGTTACGGAGTTATCGAGATGGATGATGACCCGCACGCGCGTACAGTAGCCGGCCATGGCTTCATCGATGGCATTGTCGACAACTTCGTAGACAAGATGGTGCAAACCGCGGGCATCGGTCGATCCAATATACATGGCCGGCCGCTTCCGAACAGCAGACAATCCCTCAAGAACTGTAATCGATTCAGCAGTATATTCGTGTTTCTGGGTCGGGCCCATTTAGTTTTCCTCTTCCTCGTAATACGTGTCTTCCACAACCTTCATTGGCATAATGATGATGAGATAATCGGGGTCTTCTTCGCCTGTTATGCCACACGGTCCTTCAGCGCCGCTCAACACAAAACGCACTTTCTGCGAGACGAAGTGATTAAGAATTTCAATGAGGTCACTGGTTGGAAACGCAACGCGTTTGAGATTGCCCGTAAAGACACATTCCAATGCTTCATTGGCCGCACCGGCCTCTTGTCCCTGACTGGTCAACACGATCTGGTTGGATGATTCGAAATCAAAGAAGGTACACCGTTCGCTATCCGTATTAAAGATGCGAATACGATCCAATGCGTCGATGAGTTCGGCTCGATCGACTTCCAATGAATCGGCTCCGTCTTCAGTGACCTTCGCCGTAAAATGCCGATAGTCGGGAAACTGATAGTACGACAACGGCAAGCTAAAGGATTCACGATTGTCCGCCGTGCGCACAAACAACCGTTTGTCGCCGATGGACAGTTCAATTTCGTCATCAGTCAACCATTTCTTGAGTTCAGTCACATACTTGCGTTGAATCAAGATACCTTCTTGCGGTAAAATCGCATGGATGTCGTCGTTGACGAACGAGAACAGACCAAACTGATGGCCATTCAACGCGCACACTTCGACACGAGTTGAATCAGTACTAGGTTTCATGAACATGCAGGACATCGCTTCCATGGTGTCCTGGTCGCTGACGCAGAAGCCGACTTTGTCGATAAGGTCGGACAAGAAATCACCGGACCATAGCACGGCCTCGCCAGCAGGAAATTCTGAAAAAGCTTGGAACCAACTCGTTTCACTGGTGGGCAGGGTATAGCGTCTGCGACCTTGAGAAACGAGCAGGTTGCCTGTTTCAGGGTCGATTTTCAGCGTAATGTCACCGGGCGGGAGTTTCCGGACGAGATCGTTAAACGACCGGCCCTGAACTCCGGCCAGACCAGGCTCGGTGATTTGAGCAGGGTAGGCCCCGGTAAATTCAATGCTGGAGTCGGTGGAAAGAATGCGCAGGGAATCCCCTTCGGCTTCAAGCCACAGAGTGCGCAAAAACGCCGCGCCGGCTTTGGCCGGAATGATACTCGAAGATTTTTGTAAGCCTTCGATAATCTCGTTGCGAATGACTTTCAGGAACATGAAGAGCCCCTCGGCTTGATTATGTGTAGAAAACGTCAATTTCATGAAAATCGGGCGGTGAAACCGCCCGCGTAGAAGCGTATCCTTATAATACACTTCGTTCCGATTTGAAAGGACTCAAAATATCAAATAAAATAGACTAATTACATAGACATCAATCATATCGACAACGACTGGCATCTCACTCGCCCAAACGACCGTCATATTGCTCTTAAGAAAAAGAGCCTGTCCCCTTTTGAGAAGAGGTAGGAAATGATACGAAAAATCACAACCGTCCTAAAAAAATCCAGGCAGCCACGTCGTCAGTGGTGGCCAAAACGAAATTAATGCGAGGTCGATAAGCAAAGCGGCAAGAAATGGCAGCACAGCCCGGCTCACCCGAACAATGGACGCGCCGCTGAGTCCCGAAGAGACAACCAGACAGATACCAAGCGGAGGTGTCAGCATACCAATGGCCAAGTTGACCACAACGATGGCACCAAGTTGAACGACATCAATCCCAAGCGTCGGCAAGAGTGGCATGACGACTGGAACAAAGAGGAGCAGGGCAGCCGTGGTTTCGAGAATCGTACCGGCCACCAGCAAGACGGCATTGAGCAACACGAGCAGTAACACCGGATTATCGGTGACGGACAAGAGCGCCCCAGCCACGGCCGTCGGTGCCTGATCCAAGGCAAGCAGCCAGGAAAAAACGGTAGCCTGGGCGATGATGAACATAATTACCCCGGACATCACCGCGGACTCCAACGCGCGGCGCCAAATTTCGGGCAGACGCAATTCACGATAGACGACCACCCCGACAAAAAGCGCATACGCCACGGCTACAGCCGCCGATTCAGTTGCCGTAAACACGCCCCCCAAAATTCCGCCAAGAATCAAGACAGGAGCCCCCAAGGCCCAAAGCGACGGCCCTATAACCCGAACCAGGCGTGCCAACGAGAACGGGGAGCGCGAAATATGCAATGATCGACCAGTCACGATGGCAGCAACAGCAATAAGACTGGCCCCCATGAGAAGGCCGGGGAGAAGTCCGGCGGCAAAAAGTTTTCCAATGGAGGCGCCGGTCAGCACTCCGAAAATAATCATGGGAATACTCGGTGGAATAATGACGCCGATAGATCCACCGGCGGCTTGCACAGCCCCGGAAAAGGGAGCGGGATATCCTCGACTGGACATGGCTGGAATGAGAATAGCGCCGACCGCTGCCGTATCTGCGGCCGCCGATCCGGAAATACCCGCAAAAAACATGGCCGAAACAATGGAGACCGCAGCCAATCCACCGGGAAGCCAGCCGACCAGTGCATCAGCCAAATCCACAATACGCCGTGACAATCCGCCCGCTTCCATCAGTGATCCTGCGAGGAGAAACAGAGGGACAGCCATCAATGGAAACGAATCTGCACCGCCATACATTCGCTGAACCGCCACCATGGGGCTGACACCGCCGGGAAGAAAAAAAGCCAGGCAGGACGCCGCTCCAATGGCCACGGCAATAGGGGTACCCAACGCGATGAGTACGAGTAAAACGATAACGAGGAGCAGGCTCATGTGCCTCCCGAGATCGTATTCGGCCTGCCGTCATCGGATTGGCCGACGATATCCGTCATGAAAAAGGCGAGACCGTGGAGAAACAAAATGATTCCACTGATGGGTACAATCACAAATGGCACTTGTTTGGAGACACCAAGGCTCGTGGTTTGTTGAAATTTGAGAAAAGTAAAAAAGGCGAATCCATACCGGATCATGATATAAAAAAGCCCAAGTCCGGCGAGGTGACCGATCATATTGGCAGTTCGCACCGAAACCCCACCCCACCGACCGGGCAAGCACGACAATACTCCGGCAACGTCAATCCGGGCATGGGCGGAACGCTTATAGGCTGCGCACGCGCCAAGAAACGTGACCCAGACAAGCAGACAACGTCCAAGTTCTTCAGACCAAAACAAAGAATGATTCAAGAGATACCGGCTGACCACCTGGCTAAAAATAACCGCGGCCATGCTCAGAGCGAGGCCAGCGACAACGATATCGACCAGCCGGCCACACATATCACTTCCCCAAACAAGTCCTTTTTGGAGAGCTTGCAACGCAGACAAAACCATGCGGCTCCTATTGCGGCTCTGCCGTTGCCGTAAGAAATTCGTCGAGCAAGGCGGCTGTTTTGGGGTTCGCCGTATAGATATCCATGGATTTCAGAGCTTCGGCCCGCTTGCGAAACGAGGCTTTATCCGGATGCTCGACAACCTCCATGCCGTGAGCTTTCAATGATTCCAAAAATTTTACTTCGTTGTCGCGGTTCCATTTGCGCTGTTCCACGGCGGCTTCGCGCATACATGTCCTAATGAGATCCTGTTGCTCTGTGGACAACGACGAAAACCATTCCAGATTGGCAATATCGATATGGGCGGAGTAAACATGTCCAGTCAGCGTCAGGTGCTTCTGCACTTCATAAAGCTTGTAGAGGTCAATGACGCTCAGCGGATTTTCCTGACCATCGATGGTGCCTTGTTGGAGTTCAGTGTAGATGGGCCACGCCATAGGCGTGGGGTTGGCGCCAAGTGTACGCCACAACATCTGATGAACCTTGGATTCCATCACACGAATCTTGAGGCCGGATACATCGTCGACCGTGTTGACAGGGTGTTTGCTGTTGGTGAGATGCCGAAACCCGTTCTCGGAAAACGCCAACCCTTTGAACCCGGCCTGAGCAAGCGAATCGAGAACTTTTTGTCCAAGAGGACCATCGAGAATCCGCGAGACTTCATCGTAGTCATGAAAGAGAAACGGAAAGGCGACCACATTGACTTCAGGCACAAACACATCGAAGGGGCCTAACGTAATGATGCCCATCTGAATGGCATTCATCTGAATCTGCTGGAGAATTTCAGTCTCATTGCCCAAGCTGGCACTATGGTAAATGGTCACCCCGATATCACCATTGGACCGCTCTTCAATACATTTTTTGAAGAGTTCCGCAGCAATATACTGCGCCGTCCCCGGCGTCGTCACGATGCCAAGTTTGATATCCAGCGACGCCGCTCGACACACCGTAGCGCCAAACATCCCGGACAACACTCCTACAACCACCAACACCCCTACAACAATTCGCCGCATACGACCTCTTCCCCCGATAAAAAATGAAAGACAGCAAGACGTTTTAAGGCATCCACAGCGCTTTGACAACGCATCGCCCAGGTCTGAAATAGTCACAAAATTAAAAAGGGGAAACCCCATGCCAACGCAAAACGGGCCGATGTTATGCAAGAAATGTATATTTAAAAGCGAGATATATATGGGATGGGTTACGTATAATTTTATCTCGATGCGTATTGAGGCGATACATCTTCGGTTAAATTGATTTTTATCGTTGTCACATGGTTTGTTTTGATAGATGAATTGTTTGTAACGTAGGATGCATGGGAGGAAATGGCCTGACAATGTACAGTCTTGGAAAAGACCACCAAGGAGAAGAGCGATGAAGCGATTGATCGTTTGCTGTGATGGAACTTGGAATAAACCGGAACAGGAAGAGAATGGCATTCCCGCACCGACGAATGTGTTCAAGCTCTACAACGCGGTTGCAGACCAAGGGCCCGATGCAACGAGGCAATTGAAATACTACCACCCCGGTGTTGGCAGTGGAAGGAGTCTCTTTGATCGGATTGCTGGCGGCGCAATCGGCTTCGGCATGAGCCGGAACATTTGCAGCGCATACCACTGGTTGGCGACCAATTATGAAGGGGGTGATGAAATTTACCTTTTCGGTTTCAGTCGTGGAGCCTTTACCGTCCGAAGTCTGGCCGGATTTATCGGAATGGGACTTCTCGACTTACGCGGTATAAAATCGCCAGAAGCATGGAGGCGTGTACATACTGGATATGATGTCGGGTATCGGGCCGACAAGGAAGAAAAACGACAACCAGAAGTGTGGGCAGAATCCGATTGGGCTTTCTTTAACAATTCCGAACCGACTCCGATTCACTTTCTCGGAGTTTGGGATACGGTTGGCGCTTTAGGCATTCCTGATGAATTGGGGCTTCTCAATCTCCTCGACAATTGTAAAAAATGGCGCTTTCACGACACCAATATCAGCAGTCACATCAAAAACGCCTGTCATGCAATGGCCATTGATGAAGTTCGTTCCTGTTTTACCGTAACCCATTGGGCAAACGTCAAAGAGAACAAGAACGTCAAGGAAGTCTGGTTTCCCGGTTCTCATTCCGACGTGGGCGGCGGATATGCAAACGGCGATCTTTCCAATGGGGCGCTTCTTTGGATGATGGAAGAAAGCGCCAGCAAAGGATTGCTTTTTCGTCCCGGTCTCCAGAAAACGATCCGGGCGAATCCGTTGGGGATGATGCACAATTCATATAAGGGAAGTATTGCAAAGCTCCGTTCTCGCCCTCGAAACATTCCGGCCATGACCAATGAACACCAAGACAAATTCCATCAGAGCGCCTTTCAACGGCAAAACATCTCTCCCATTAGCTACCCCGCATACCATCCCACGGTAATTTTACATCGCAATGAAAACGTCAATATCGATGTTTTTGCAGATACCCACTGGAACGCCACCAATGTCTATCTGGAAGCCGGAAAGTCCTACTGTTTCTCTGCTTCCGGCACATGGCAAGACAGCAAGGATGACTGTGACTGGTATGGCACGCAGAACAACACGATCACCAGCGGTGATATTGTACGTGCGGTCGCCTCGTTATGGGGAGTTGTCGAATCCGCCGTGAAGAAACTTATCAAGAATGAATCAATGGATTTTTTAATGACAAAACGAGTAGAGGATATGCCATGGTTTGTCATGGTCGGCGCCATCGCGAACGATGGCGAATCGAACACGACGAACAAGGGCGTTCATAACGACGGGAGTCCGGTCCCACATCAATATGTCAACCTCACCAAGCATGAGGATACTCCCTTGACAATAACGCGCCCGGGCTATCTCTATTGTTTTCCAAATGATGTTTGGAGCTTTTATGGAAACAATAAAGGAAGTATCCAATTGACGATTACATGTGTGTGAAGCGTGGCCTTTGACTCATGGGCTCTCGATATATATGCGATGAACCGGCATCATGCGGGAGCGTTCATGGTGTGACGCTCCCACATCGCTTTTGTTTTTTTAAAGAGAGACTGCCGTTTTGCATACGTCATGTATGCATTTATGCCGCCGTCATTGCGATTATATTTTTTCTAGAGCATTTTTTGATAAAAAAAATCAATGCCCCCGGCGGTACAAGTGCAATATTTGCCTGGTCCCTCATATGCTTTATACAGCCTACTCATTCACTCAAAGAACAGCTTATTGTAACCGAATGGAATCCACCTCGATAAGTTCACCGTCTTGGTTCAGTTCTCCCTCAAGGATGACGGTTTTTCCTTTCCAGTTATCGATATCGATGGTCTCGAAAACATCATTCGGGGTGTTCAGATCGCCGAAGCCTTCTGTTCCGTCCGCTGACGCGCTGAGATAGTAGTCATATCCGTTCGCCGTGGTGATGGAGCATCCCCACATGCCTTGGCCGATATCGCATCCATTAAATGTTCCCGTTATCGTGACCGCGCCGGCCACGCCCGCATAAACGGCAACACATGTCATGGCAACGAGGAAAGTACGAATGAATTTCATAACTTATCTCCTTATTAATGATAATATTTTCTAGAATTGCAGCAAGCTGTAGCATATGACGATCGAAGAACGAAGAAAAAGAATATACGTTCCGTTTTTTTCGAATTCCCCTTTTTGTCATCACCACAATGAACACATTGTAACATATTTTACCGTTTCTCTATTTCTCCTTGTGTTGCCAGGTCCATGGGGCTTCCTGTAAGGGAAATACACAACGTGCATAATGAGCAGAGCAGGGACGTTGTTCGTGAAACTCCAATCAGGCTGGGAGGCGTTTCTTTCATGTGTGGTATATGTGGCATTGTGACCGATCGCGGTCCCAAAGCGCTGGCTCCTGTGTATGCTATGCGCGACGCCATGGCTCATCGCGGGCCCGATGGGTCAAGCGTTGTTGAACGCATTGATGTTCGCGGGACCGGGGCTGCCTTAGGGCATCGTCGGCTGGCTGTTATTGACCTTGTCACCGGTGACCAGCCCATGACCAACGAAGATCGATCGATCTGGATCGTCTTCAACGGGGAAATCTACAACTTTCAGGAGTTGCGCCAGGATCTCGAACGATGCGGGCATAGGTTCACCTCAACATCGGATACCGAAACCATTCTGCATCTCTATGAACAAGAGGGTGTGGATTGTGTTCACAAACTCCGGGGAATGTTTGCCTTCGCTATCTGGGACGAACGTGAAAAACGACTGTTCGCCGCTCGTGATCCATTTGGAAAAAAACCCTTCCATTATGCCCTGGCACATAGCGACTTTGTCTTTTCCTCGGAAATAAAGGGCCTGCTCGCTCACCCCGATATCGACCGCCGCCTCAACCTCGAAGCCATTTATCATTATTTGAGCCTGCAATATGTCCCCGACGATATGAGTGCATTTGCCGGGGTTCGAAAACTTCCTGCCGGCTGCCGACTCATGGTCCAGTCGAATACCGTGACTGTCGAGCAGTATTACAATCCGTCATTCGAACCCAAGTTGACCGGAAAACAAGATGCTCTCATTGAGCAACTCCGTGAAGTTATCACCGATGCCGTAGGGGTACGTCTGGTCAGTGATGTGCCACTTGGTGCACACCTCTCCGGCGGTATCGACTCCAGTATTGTCACGGCACTCATGGCGGAACTCGGCTCCGGTCCGGTCCGCACCTTTTCTATCGGTTTTCGTGAAGAGCGTTTTTCGGAACTCGATCGAGCTCGACATATTGCCAATCGATTCGGCACCGATCACCGTGAATTTATTGTTGACCGACAAGACCTCTTTTCACGGATTGACCATTTACCGCGGGTTTTCGATGAGCCTCTGGCTGACCCATCGGCGATTGCCTGCCTCGTCCTTGCTGAAGAAACTCGCCGCCATGTCACTGTTGCTCTCAATGGTGATGGTGGCGACGAGATGTTTGCTGGCTACCAACGGTATCGGCTTGATCCCTGGGCGAATATCTATACAAAAATGCCGCGCTGGCTGACTCAACGACTTGTCCCCTGGCTTGTTTCACGTTTACCCGAGCGTGCCGATGTCCCCATTGAGCAGAACTATTCCGCCGGTCTCAAGCGCCTAGCGCAGGCCGCTGCCGGAGACCGACGCGCCAGTCTGTTACGTTGGGGGTCGTATTTTTCGGAAACAGATAAACTCCGGCTCTTCCAATCCGAAGCGCTACAACAAACCGGTTTTCCCCCGACCTCAACGCTGTTGTCCGATCTCTTCGATGCTGCCGAAGCCAGCACGTTTCTCGACAAAACGTTGGCTGTCGATCAGCGCTCGTATCTTCCCGGCGACCTTCTCGTGAAATCCGATCGTACAGCGATGGCGCATTCCCTTGAAGGACGCTCTCCGTTACTCGATATCCGCGTGGCCGAGTTTGCTTCTCGGCTACCAGTGCAGTATAAAACCACTCGATTTGCCGGCAAAATTTTGCTGCGAAAAGCATTCGCCCACCTTTTGCCCAAACACATTGTCAACGCGGGCAAGCAGGGCTTTGGTCTCCCCGTCGGGTTATGGCTTCGGACAAGCCTCTATGCAGAAACCAAAAATCGGCTTCTCGACGGAACATTTTCTCGCCAATTTTTCCATACCTCGGAAATAGAACGCCTGCTTGAAGAACATAAATCCGGTCTCGTCGATCACGGCAAGCGATTGTATGCGCTTTTGTGCCTTGAAATGTGGTACAATACCTACTTTGAATCATAATCAGGAAAAATTACTGCATGCCACACCATAGAACTGTTAGCTTCGCCAGTGACAATGTCTCCGGAGCGCATCCTGCTGTCCTTGCTGCATTGCAAACAGCCAATACCGACCACGTCGCTCCATATGGCAACGATCCCCTGACAAAACGTGCTGAAGCCGCGTTTTGTGAACTCTTCGGCTGCAAAGTTGAAGTTTTTTTCGTGTTCACCGGAACAGCGGCCAATGTTCTGTCGCTGTCGAGCCTGCTCTGGCCTCATCAAGCTGTCATCTGTTCCGAACAAGCCCATATCAATGTCGATGAATGCGGAGCACCAGAACGCTTCGGTGGAATGAAGCTGCTGACGTTGCCTTCATCCGATGGTCGTATTACGCCTGAGGGCATAACGCATTATCTTGGTCAGGTCGGCAATGAGCACCGTGTTCAGCCCAAAGTGGTGTCCATCACGCAGGCAACGGAATGTGGTGTCGTTCTCACCCCGAGTGAAATCAGCGCCATTGGCCACGTATGTCAGGCGCACAACCTGCACCTCCACATGGACGGTGCCCGATTTGCCAATGCCGTCGCCAGCCTTGGCGTATCTCCCGCCTCCATTACCGTTGAGGCCGGAGTGGATGTCCTTTCCTTTGGTGGAACCAAAAACGGTCTGCTGTTTGGCGAGGCTGTTGTCTTCTTTAACACGGAACTCGCTCGCCATTTTAAATATATTCGCAAACAAGGCATGCAGCTTGCGTCCAAAAATCGCTTTCTTGCCGCCCAATTCCTCGCGTTGCTCGAAAATGATCTTTGGCTTGAAAATGCCCGTCATTCCAATGCAATGGCAGCCTTATTAGCTACACTCGCAGCCGATATTCCTGGCGTTCGCATTACGCAAACTCCACAAGCCAATGCGGTCTTCGCCGTCATTCCTCCTGACGTTACCACCGCGCTTTCCGCTGAATTTCCATTTTATGTTTGGGATGCTGACACCCACGAGGTGCGTTGGATGACTTCATTCGATACGACCGAAGACGACGTACGCCGTTTCACACGACGTCTGGCCACGCTTATGGCCGACCAAGCCGCGAACCCGTAACGCCATCAAGAAAGGATGCCGCCATGAAAGCCCCCTGGTTGCAACAGCTTTGCGATTTTCTCACAGAACAAAACGTGTCTTTCTATGACCAGTCGGCCGACGAAAACTGTCCGGCAGATCGACTGTATGTGCATCTCGACATGGATGACCACAAACGTGAATACACCCTTCAAATTGCTTCTCTCGGCAACACCGCAGGCGATCATGGCCTTGCCGTCGAAGCAGACAAACCCCGTTCCATTCAGTTTATCCTTATGGCACCCTTTGTCGTCGACACCCCCCATATTGCAGAAACCGGCCTGTACCTGCTTATGGTCAACCGTCTTCTGCCCTTAGGAGCGTTTGGTCTGATCGAGGATGAAGGCTTCATCTATTTCAACTATTCCTTGCTTACCAATGACGCTTCGATCAACACAGCACTGTGCTTTGAAATTATTTCGGCAATTGGATTTTTTATCAACGCCACGCGCCAAATAACCGAACTCGTTGCCTGCGGAGACATTAGCCACCACGAAGCCGTTCAACAGCTTGAACAAGCCGGATTTGAATTTCCGTCTGTCATGAACGAATAATCACCGCGTTAAAACAATTCACGAGTCATCATCGGGGAAGAACAACAATGCTCCCCGATGATGTAGTGTTAAAACACAATGTATACGAATTCGGTTCCATATCGAATACAGAAGTACAACGAAAAGGAACATCGACAAGAAAATACCGCGTGGACGAGCTTGAAGGCGAACAAGAGGGGGGAGGGGAGTCAGGATCGATAATCAACCATCGAGATCGGCTAAAATGGCTAAAACTTCCTTCCGTTCAACGGGTTTGAGAATTGCCCGGGTTGCGCCGAGATTTTTTGCCCAGTTCAATGGTTCAAACGAAGTGAATGCACTCCCTCCGGTCATTGCAACGACAGGGAGGTTCTTTTGAAGAACTAATAGTTCTTTAAGAGTCTCAAGACCTTCTTTTTCAGGCATGAAAATATCAAGAAAAACGAGGTCAACCGGTTGACGTTTATAAACTGCCAGCGCTTCTTCACCGTTTTCTGCTGTCACCGCATCATGTCCAGCGTCAAGAACAATACTCGTCAAAATTTCACGCGACGTCATGTCATCGTCAACAATCAGAACTCTGCTCATAGAAATGACGTCTCCTGTTTAACACTTTCATCAAAAAGCCAAAATACGTTTTCTTCTACTCAGTATCCAACATTATTGCAATGAAAAATCCCTCTTTGCTCACCTCTCATTATGGCTCAGCATATCGATACTTGAAAACAATGAAGTAGTGTTCTCCGTCAATTGCTGTACCGCACGATGTATTGTTCCATCATCTCCCGTTTTGAGTGCAGCTTGAAAATCGAGAGCAGCTTTCCGGGCTAAGCGAGCTGAAATATTTCCAGATGCCCCACCGAATCGATGGGCGAGTTGCATGGCTTTGGTCTCATCCCTACTCTCTACCGCTTGCGTTATCTCCCCGATAAGATTCCGAAAATCTTCCCGATAGCGAAGAAGGATCGTTTTGTATAATTCACGTTTTCCACCAAGGCGCTCCATTGCTTCATCCAAGTCTATACCTTCAAGTTCTTCAAGCCGGTCGGAATCAAGCTGTTGTGAAAGGGATGTCTGAGCAGCCATGTTATGCTCCTTTTGAGCAGCCGATTGCATGTGTGCAGCCGGACTCCAGTCTCCCTGCTTCGTTGGGATATGTCGAGCCAATATGGCCAACATCTCGGTCTGATCAATCGGTTTTGCGATATAATCATCCATTCCAGCAGCAAGACATCGTTCTCGATCACCCATCATGGCATGTGCGGTCATAGCAATAATGGGCGTATTTTCGAGCTCTGGGAGGGTACGAAGACGTGTCGTCGCTTCAAAACCATCCATGCCGGGCATTTGAATATCCATCAAAATAACATCATATGTTGCTTGAGACACCGCTTCAAGCGCAGCTCGACCATGCTCGGCATCCTCGACAACGAGGTGTGCGCCTTCCAAGACTTCTCTCGCCACGAGCCGGTTCGTTGGATTATCCTCAACAAGCAGAATACGACTTCCCGGTTGGGGTAAAGCTCGATGCTGTCCAGGACGTTTACGACGTGAGGGCCGCGCACCGACCGCATCGAGAATACACTGGTACAGCCGTGAACGCGTCAACGGTTTGATGAGAATGGAACGTATCCCAAGAGCCTCGGCACGATCGAACTCTTTTTCGTCATTATACGCCGTCATCAAGACCGTGGGGGGAATATACATTCCACGCCGATTGGCTTCTTCAATAAAATCCAGACCGAACATGCCAGGGAGGCGTTGGTCAAGAAACAGAAATCCCGGAGGCTCGACACGTGATGACTCCAAGGCTTCCAGTGCCTGCTCGGCATGCTCAAATGCCTCCGCCTGCATCCCAAGAGACAGCAACAAATTCATTAATACCAGCCGGCTTCCCGGACTGTCTTCAATGATGATGGCGCGTTTCTGTGCGATATCGTCGGGAACACGGAGTGCCATACTTTTGTCGGCATGTCGTTTCTCAAACCATGCCGTAAACGTAAAGGTTGTTCCCGATCCGACTTCGCTCGACACATCAATATCGCCGCCAAAATACCCAATCAATTTTTTACTGATAGCCAGCCCCAGCCCGGTTCCACCATACATACGGGACGTAGAGCCATCGGCCTGCGAAAAGGGAACGAACAAATTCTCGATCACATCTTGGGGCATGCCAATCCCAGTATCTTTAATCGTGAAGACCGCTTTGATACGCGTTGTCGTTTCGCGATGAACATGCAGCCCGATGTATACTTCTCCCGTATGGGTGAACTTAAACGCATTGGAAACAAGATTGATGAGCACTTGGCGTAATCGATAGGGATCACCGGCCAGAACTTCAGGTGTATCGCGTGAAACATCAATAACCAGTTCAACGGCGGTTGCCGCGACTTTATCACGATACATGTCGGCAACATCGTCAAGGAGTTCCCGTGGTTTGAATTCAATATGTTCCAGATCGAGCTTGTCGGCTTCAATTTTTGAGAAATCAAGAATATCATTAATGACTCTAAGCAGCGATTTGCTGGAAGAGCGCATAATTTCAATATATTCACGCTGCCGATTGTTCAATTCGGTCTCAAGAACTACCTCGGACAGGGCAATAACAGCATTGAGCGGAGTACGAATTTCATGACTCATATTGGCAAGAAATTCGCCTTTGGCCTTATTGGCCATTTCAGCAGCAGCTTTCGCTTCCTGAAGCTGACAGTTCGTTTTGAGTAAAGAATCGTATGCCGATTGCAAATCAAGATTGCGGCTCTGCACTTCGCGAGCCAGCTCACGAGCATAAGCGCGAAGACTTTCCGATTTCTTGCGTTGAACACTATAATCACTCAAGAAGCCATTATAGCGAATAGGCCGCCCCTGTTCATCATACGTTGCCGCCGCATTAATATACACCCACGTAATGGAACCGTCGGCTCGTTTGAACTGAGCTTCAAACTGCGTAAGTCGGCCTCCATTCTCAAAAATACGATTAACTTTTTCACGTGCCATGGCGTTGGCGTACATATCCTGCCCAACATCCATTACTTTGGATTTCATTTCTTCTATAGAAGCATACCCGAGAATAGACGCTACTTCCGGGTTAGCCATCAATAATTTTCCACCTGGAGTTGTTCGGAATATGCCAAGAGGTGCCTGTGCAAAAAGATCGTCATATTCCTTTGCCATACGTTCAAGACAAACTTGAGAGTGAGTAAGTCGACGTTGGATTCGATCTTTCGCATAGAGTTGATACAACAAGAGTATCAAAAGTACCAAGGCAACGGCACTTACCAGAATAAGGAGATTCATTATATTGATAACCGTGACAATGTTAATAATAGAGCATCTTCAATAGCACAGCTAGAAAGGAAAGCAAGGTGGAGGAAGGTACAAAGCGGTCATCGGGAAAGGTTGAAAACTCCCTGAGCCCATGCAACAGATTTTATACGGCACAACGATACGAGATTGGCGGGAAGCCCTAATGCGGCCGACGCTTGGTCGACACGTTCGAAATCGCCTTGCTCGTCCATAACAACGAGGCCTAACCAATGAAAAAGCCCATTGTCATGACCACGTAACGCATCGGCCAAAGGTGTATCGACAGGAAGTGAACCGACAAGAGAGTCCATAGAATCATCGAGTTGGGTATCAAGAAGAGAAAAAAGACCGAGAAGAAACAATGTATTGGCTAAATCGCGCTGTCCACTTTCAAGTGCGGCGAGCTCCAAAGTCTTGGCACGAACCGCAGCTTGATAGGCAAGGTTGCGCAGAGTATCAGGCGGAGAAACATCTGTCACGACCATAAGGCGTAACCAACTCCTCACACTCTGCCAGCCGGCTACGCGTATAGCATGTTTAATGCTCGTCACGGCTGAAACCGTCGAGAAACAAACGGCGTGAATACATGCCAACAGACGATAACTAATCGACGGTTCAGCCTCTACCAACACCGTCAATGCATCAATATCGGGCTCATTCAGTTCGATTTCTTTGAGAAGACGCATACGCAACGATGCGGAAGAGGAAAAGCGAGGCTTAGCGTACCGGACCGGCTCAGAGAAAAAAAATCCTTGAAAAAGCGTACATCCCAAAGACTTGGCCGCCTTGAACAGTGCCCGATTTGAAATATACTTTCCAAGTATTGAAACGTGATGGCGCTGTGCCATGGCAACAAGGCGCTGTGCTTCGTTTGACGACATTGTACTGACATCAAACTCCACCATATCAACACGTTGGGCAATCGAGGCAGAAAATTGTTTGACCGAATCAACAGAAAGAGAAACGTTGTATCCTTGGCGTTTTGCCACATCGATAGCGCGTAGCATTCCATCCATATCATCAAGAGCGGTGAGTCCGATCACCACTCGCCGCGGAGACAGACACAAACAAAAATCTTCGGTAATCGTCCAGGGCGTAAAATTGACGAGAGCTAATCCTTCGAAGCTTCCACCACCCAGATTCATCGCTGCATGGGAAAGCACATCCAAAGTTGCCTGATCTGCATCTTCAATAAAGGCGACATAGGCGTCGGGTGAGTTTCTATAGAGAAACTCACTTCCCCAAACCATTCCCTTTTCATCCACAATCGGCAACGTGGCCCAGGACACGACCCTGTTGTGCATCACGGTACGCCTCTCATATATCGCCTCCTTGCATGGATACAGTTTCAGCCTTTGCTTCACACGCGGCCTGCATACGAGGCAATCGAATCCGAAATATGGTTTTTGTTGCGCTGTCGGTATCAATATCCACTTCGCCACGATGTGCTTCAACAGTCAGGCGCATGGAATACAAGGAAAAATCAATATCTGCTTGCGCTTCAAACCACTTGTCATCGTGCAAAAATGTTTCGCATATTACAGTGGGAGCAGAGTTCTCGTACTGCACTTCGATCATGGCGCAATCCCCCTGGAAAAGTGATATCAACACCGCTTGTCCAGGATCAGATGCATGCAGCGCATTTTTGACCACATTTGACAACATACTGTAAAGCATAGATTTTTCGCCAAGCATAAGCAGCGAATCATCCGTTGTCATTTCATGCCCATCAAAGTACACAGCAAGTGTACACTGCCGCTGTACGGCCTGCCGTTGCACGTTGACCACCACGCGCCGTGCAAGCCAAGCGATATCCACGGGTTCGCGATCAATCAAAAAATGCTCAGGACCATCACCAGCCATAACAAGAAACACATTCGCCAAATCGAATACGTGTAAGGCCGTGTCCTGTACCGTGGCGATCCGATCAAGCTGTTCTTTGGTCAAATTTTCTTCACTTAAAAACATGTCGGAAACGGAGATCATTGCACCGAAGGGAGACTTGAGACTGTGTCTAGCCAATTGACCAATTTCCTCACGCATGATTTCATGACGCTTGCGTTCAGTTATATCGTCAATGATCCAGATGATCCCTTGTGAAAGATCGGTGGAAGAAACGGCTCTTCCGGAGAGTGCACACCACACCGTGGTCTTATTTCGGCGGAGCAAGGGGTATTCGATGTTGAATAAATCCTGATGTTCAAGCATGGAAACATACTTTTCTCCGAACTCAAGAAAATGTTCCGGAGACACATGGACGACACTCACCGACTGACCTTGCAACTCTTCCGGGCTAAAACCAAATATTTCCGCTCCCCGTGCGTTGATTCTTTCAATAAACCGGCCGCCCTTGAGCAACACGACACCAACCAGACTATTGTCGAATACGGCCTGAAGTTCATCAAGTGCCATGCGTAATTCTTGCTCGGTCCGCTTCAATGGCGTCACATCGAAAACCATTCCCAGTATGCCCCGGACCACACCACTTTTTGTTCGCAAGGCGGCTTTATGGAAAACAACATCGTGTTTCTTCCCATCACTGAACAACACCTGGCTCTCATAGGATTGCCGCATTTCTTCACCACAAAAGAGCCTATGATCCATATCTTTATACGTTTTGGCAAGATCCGATGGGGCAACATCTTTGACGCCGAAACCAAGTACGTTCTTCCGGCTTTGACCAAGCATGTCAGCAAAAGCTTGATTGATTTTTGTATATAGCCCATCAGCATTCTTGAAAAAAATCGGTACAGGCACTTCATCAAGCGCGCTATCAAAGAACGTCCGGTTCATTCTGTATGACGCAACAATTCGACGGCGTTTCTTTCGCTCTTTCTCCAACTCATATTCAAGTCGTCGAATATGTCGCCGAAGCCGAGTCTGTGTAGACCACAACGCATAGGACAGGAGACCCAGTATGCCCATCCCGAAGACGATGGCCACAACATCGGGAATAAAAAATCCGGCGACGGTTTGAGTATCCCACATGAGTCGGAACCCCCTGACATTGGGAAATCGACTCCTACGCTGACAGGCAGTTCACCTTTCCCCAAACGAATACCCGGTAGAAGCGCGCCCCATCAACCACGAATGCGTATCCTGTCTTTACACCATCATTCCATGCTATCTCATCTGAATATTCAGATTGATTCTTTTCAAAGTAAAATTCAATATAAAATCGTTCTTAATCCCCCATGGGTTTCACAGAAACAGTACAATCATAATAGGGCGTTCCTTCGCCCACGTCACTTGCGCCATCACGTGTAAGGAGGTTGACGCCGTGTCCCGCTTTAATCCAGCCCCCTCGGGGTATAATGACCACATCGCGTCGTTGTCCCTTCACAGACTTACATTGTGCCTGCAACCGTCCGTACGGACTACAGACTTCAACCGCATCGCCATCCGACACCCCCAGACGTTGAACTTCTTCATACGCCATGGAGATTTCAGGGAGACCGACGTGTGAAGCCATCGTGCGTTCGGAACACAAGAACTTTGCTCCACCAACACTGAGAAGACGATACGGATACGATTCCGTTTCGTTGGGAACCTCTTCCACGAACTCTGTCATGAAGCGAAATTTGCCGGAAGGCGTCGGAAAAATCTTGTCTGCATACGGAACAAACGGAGCATCGGGAATACGAATCGGACCGGCCTCAATGTCGGCCAGTGTCACGCCTTTATCGAAAAGCGGACGCAAGATTCGCGTGAGCCAGCGTTCTTCCGTATCAATCAATTCGGAGCCAAATTCGAATCGGCTGGCCAAATCCATAAAGATGTCGAACTGGGAGCGGCATTCTCCAACAGGTTCGATCGCCTTATTGACCGGCCCGACATAATTGTGTCCATATCCGGCAACCACATCGCGCTCTTCCAAAAAAGTTGCGCATGGCAAAACGAGATCAGCCAGTTCCGATGTGTCATCAAGAAATTGCGCCATGGATACCACAAACGGCGTTTTTTCGAATGCACGTCGTGTCAATTTGGCCTGTGGTGCCATGCAGACCGGGTTGGCAGCGCTCACGACAATCATTTCAATACCGGGATCTTTCGCTTCTAAAATTGATCGGCCTATGCTTGGCATAGAGAGTTTGCGCCGCGGCTCGGCAAGATCTTCTCCCCATATGGCCGGGTCATACGGCCCGTACTCTTCAAACCCCTGACTGACACCACCTCCGGCAATGCCGATATTCCCCGTCATGGCTGAAAGTGCATCAATGGCCCGAATGGACTGGTGCGCTGTCTTGCGACGATGCAAACCCCATCCTAAGAGTATGGCTGCCGGGGCACCGTTGGTCATAGCTGAGGCCAAACGGTCTACATCATCCAATAAGACACCGGCCCGATAGGCCATATCGTCAACTGTATAGCGTTTGACAAGAGACGAAAACTCTTTAAACCCCTCACCATATTCGGAGATAAAACGATCATTGACCAAACCTCGTTCCATCACGCGTCCAGCTGCTGCCATGGCCAGCCACACATCGCCACCGGGACGAACAGCAATATGTCCACCAAAGACCCGAGCCGTCGCACTTGGAGTCGGATCAACAACAAGAAGCGTTTTTCCCTGCTTTTTGAGATCACGTAATACCCAGAGCAGGCTGTGCTGAGTCACAACAGGATTTCGTCCCCACAAAATCACGCTTTGGGCATTCAAATGATCAAGGGGATCGTGAGAAATCCTTTCTCCAAAATCAAGGTTCTGCGAGGCTTGTCCTGTACCGCCACACAGGCTACCGGAAAGTGTCGTCACTCCGCCGAACAGATTGAAGAAACGGGCATTCAGCAACTTGAGTGCTGTCCGTTCTCCATATCCCATGTAATACAGGACCGCTTCCGGACCATGTTTTTCTCGTGTTGCCAACAACTTGTCAGCCATTTCATCAAGCGCATCACTCCAGCCGACACGTTCGAATCCAGCTCGTGTCCGGCGCAGGGGAGTCACAACCCGTTCGGGATCGTACACTCGATCGACATATGCTCGAGCTTTCGCGCAAACGCCCCCTCGGCCTAAAGGAAAATCCGGATTCACACCAAGACCGGTCAAGCGACCGGCATCGACGGTTGCACTCAATCCACAGCATCCGGGACAGTCACGTGTACATGTCGTGACGACTTTCGTTGTCATGTACCAGCTCCTTCCTGCGGATAGTGGCGCAGCTCCACCACATTTCCTTCAGGATCATGAAAATATACAGACTCTCCCATTCCGCGTGCACCAAATCGTTTCGCCGGCCCTGTGATGATCTCGACACCGTATGCCTTGAGTCGTTTCAGCATCCCGGTCCACATGGTCGATTCAATGGCGAAACAAAAATGATTAAGACGCTCGCCAGGCGCTATGCCTTCGGAGCTGTGTTCATCGAATGGGAAAAAATCAAGAATCGAAGAGCGTCCAATCCGTACAGACGGGAATGGCACATCGCCGCGCTCATATTCCGTCACACGCATCGGGGTGAGGCCGAGAACATCGACATAAAATGCGACGAGTCGAAGGGGGTCGGACGCATTCACGGCGATATGGTCAAGTTCCATAACCACCTCCTCAACGACAATAGGATCAGTCTATAGCATAAATTAAATGATACGGCCCGCAGCAAGTCCCAAAAGCAATGCGGCAAAACCGGCGAATGATTGTCCGAAAAAATTCAGGCCAGCACGAAGAAGTTCCTGATCTCGAAGCAATTGATTCGTTTCGAAAATAAAGGTGGAAAATGTGGTAAAAGCTCCCATGAAGCCCGTCAAAATAATGATTCGCGTTTCTGGTCGAATCATATAGCGATCTTCGGCCAACGACCAGACGAGACCAAACAGAAAGCATCCCATCGTATTCGCTGCGGCCGTTCCCCATGGGAAATTCCGCCCCATGAAGGAATGGACCACAGAACCGATTCCATATCGAGACAACGCACCAAGGCTGCCAGCCAGACCAATAAGCACTATCTTTTGTATCACGTCGCTTCTCCCTGCGTCCGACCGAACTCTTCGGACGGGTTTGTTGCGACAGTATTCCCCTTTGCACCGAACTGCAAATGACCACGCTCACCAAGCAACGCTCCGTCTTTTCTCAGGGGACACGTCTCTATGTTTAAAAATCGGCCGCAATGAGAACAAGAACGACATAAAACGCTGCTGCAGAGAACAAGAAACGATTACACCGACGCAAAAATACTGACCGCTTCTTTAAAAGAAACGCTTCCATTTCACTCCGATCGGAAGAACCATCGTCCATATGCGGTAATTTGGAAAGGTAACAATTCATATAGTTCGTTTCGGACAACAACAGCAAATACATGCGCGGCCGAAAATAATAGAAATAATACACAATAAACACAGCGGCATAGAGCACAAATAAAATCATAACCCAAGAAAGGCTCACCATACTCGTCTCCTTGATTACTTTCCTATCTCACCAGCAATAGGCTCTCTCGAAACACTCAACTCACTAACTTGAAAGCTGGTCTCGGGCAAGCCAAGTCTCAAGTATACCACGTTCTCTCACGCCTGATTGACCGTTCTTTTTCCTTCCAGTTGACCTTCAGCCAAAAAGTACTATTATACATTTTTGCAAATACTCATTCAAAACAACCTGTTTCAGTGAGGTTCCCGTGCAGGACAACGACCCCCGTTTTCGTAAAATAGGTGACATGATGGAAAAGCTTGGACTGGGCATTACCCATGCCCACGAAGATATGCTGTTTATCATGCACAATCACTTTCTCTTTCAACTTGGCGACGATATCGATGGCCCGGCCATAGCATATCTCAATATTGAGAACACTCCTGAAGAAAACGATGCATTCCTCGCCGCCTTGGCCGATGAAGCCGAAAAAGTCGAGCTCAAAATGGAAAATGGCGGCCTCTATCGCATCAAAGAAGCCGGCAAAGGAAACAACCTGGAACTTGAATTCAATCCGTCCAAATAAATGACGGTCCCCCGGTTCCCGAAGGAAAAGAAAGATACGGTCCATCCGTATCACGAAGAAATGCAATCAACGATTGCTATTTTCGTCTTTTCCTTCGGTTGCCGATTTTCTCTTCCCACCATTTCCATCGCGCACACCATCCCATACGGTGAGTAACACACTCCCTAATATAAGACCGGCTCCAACATATCCCGTATAATCAAAATGTTCCCCGAACCAAAAGTACGCGACGACGGAGGCAACAACTGGTTCCATCGTTGCAACGACTGATGCTCTGGTGGCTTCAAGATGCTTCAAGCCGGCGTAATAGACCGAATACGCTCCATAGGTAGACACAAATGCAATACCGATGCAGGCGATGAAAGATTCGGGATTGGGAATGGAAAACGAACAAAACGGCGCTAAAGCAAGAGCTCCAACAGGCATGGCATACGCAAGAAGTGTCGGAGTTTTGTAACGGCTAAGAAATTTTTTCCCAAAAATATAATATAACGCATACGAAAATCCCGACAATAAACCGAAAACAATGGCGGCTGTCGTAAACGTCAACGACGCATGTCCAAAGAGGTTCGGTCCAAAACTGACCAACGCGACTCCGACAATCGTTGTCGCAACTGCAGCTATTTTCAAAACCGTCATGCGCTCTTTCAGAACGCAATACGACAACAACGCGACCCAGGCCGGAGCTGTATACAATAAGACTGAAGCCAGAGCTGCACCACCTTCACGCACTGCCACGACATAAAATCCGAACAAACCGGCGATCCCGCAAATGCCAAAAGCAAATATGATGGGAATATCCGCCTTATAAATACGAACTTCCTTGATGACACAGGCGTGAACGGCATACATGACGAAAGCGAGTGTCGTACGCCAAAATCCGACGTCCACTGTTCCCATGCCTTGTGAAAAGGCATACTTGGATAACGGTCCTATTAGCCCCCACATAATTGCAGCCAAGAAGACATAACAATACGCGAGGGCGATTTGACGGCTCTCAGTCCGAGGGGCGTTTGTGATACGACTTGGAACAGCACTTTCGCTCATGGTGTTTCTCCAGAAACATTGTTTTCAGCCCTTATACAGCCTGCTGCGAAGGGACTGTCTCTGCCATAATCTGAACGAGCTCACAATACTGAATAATTCGAAAGGGAATAAGGAAGGAAATTCAGTTCTCTTCTTGCAGAAAACATACAGGGAGCGTAATCAGAACCTGTGTTTTGTTATTTCTTCAATTCGATATGCTAACTTTGCATGGCATATGAGGTGGAGACAAACAATATCATGGAGATTAGAATTTGCACAAACATTGCTCACTGGCTCTACAGGCGAGGGATATCCAGGGGATGCGAAGAAAAAGAACGGCTTCGCGTACTCAAAATACGAAGCAAACAGTTCCATAGGGTATTTCTATGGATGAGCAAGTAACGATCCTCATTGTGGACGATGATGAAACGAATCTCTTCCTTCTCGCTGCCATGGCTCGTCGTGTTCCCGGCGTCCACGTGCTTATGGCTCAATCCGGCTTGGAGGCATTGTCTATCCTGAAAGAACATGATTGTGCGTTGGTTTTGCTTGATGTCATGATGCCGGGAATGGACGGATTTGAGACAGCAGAACATATCCGAACGGGAGAGCGCAACCAAGATGTTCCTCTTATTTTTGTTACTGCCGTCAATACATCTGAGCGCCATGTATTTAAAGGATATGAGACTGGGGCAGTTGATTACCTGTTCAAACCCGTCGTGACAGAAACACTCTGTGCTAAAATCCGCATTTTTGTTGAACTTTACCAAAAGCGTCTCGCTCTTACCCGCGCCCTTGAAGCCTCGCGGCAACAAACGACCTATACAGACGCATTGCTTGAAGCTGCCCGAATGGTTTTGCATTCAGTGGATTTTCCCACCGCGGCACGTAAAATTTTTGATTTGTGTCGCAATCTCATTGGCGCAACGTCCGGTTTCGTTGGACTGATGTCTGCTTCGGGCGAAGAAAACGAAATTCTATTTTTCGAAAACGGTGAACAGCAATGTGATGTCGACCCAACGTTGCCATTTCCCATCCGCGGCCTCCGTGCACATGCCTATACCCAATTGCGCGCCACATATGAAAATAATTATGAACAGAGCCAGTGGGCATCAGAATTACCTGCAGGGCATATTGCCCTCAACAATGTTCTGTTCGCTCCGCTCCTCTTTAACAATATGCCTGTTGGCATCATCGGGTTAGCCAACAAACCCGATGATTTTACTGACAAAGACGCGGGCTTAACAACGGCTTTTGGCGATTTTATCGCGATGTCTCTCCGCAATTCAGAGTTACTTGAGTCGCTCCGTACGAGTAAGAGAGATCTTTCTCGCGCTGAAGCCGCAGCGCATCTCGGCAGTTTTGTTGTGGACCCGAGTACGCAGCAAACCCTATGGAGTGATGGACTGTTTTCGCTTTTCGGCCTTGAAGCCGGCGATGTTGACATGAGTGTCAACGGCTTAATCAACTTGATCGACGATCCGTATAAAGATTCAGTACGCCGACTTTTTGAAATAGCACGAGAAAAAGGAGTCGGTGGGCAAGCGGAATTTTCCATACAGTTCGATTCCGATCAGCTCCGCCATTTTGTGCTGATAATAGATGTCGAAAGCACTTCCTCCGGATCACGCATCATCGTCACCTGTCAGGATATCACCGAACGAAAATCCATGGAGCGCAGCCTGGTTGCCTCGCAAAAACTTGATGCTGTCGGCCACCTGGCAGGAGGCGTGGCCCACGAAATCAACACGCCTATTCAGTATGTTTTCAACAATATCAACTTTCTCCAACGCTCGTTCACGCAACTTGTCGACTATATCAATCAACCACAAAATATGGCACAAGATGACAAACCACGCGCTTTGCAACAAGCAATGACAGAAATCCCTTCCGCTTTGAACGATATTCGTGACGGCATGACCCGTGTATCAACCATTGTTACGGCCTTACAGCAATTGACCCCAAAAAAACGCGACGTGCGACGACCAGTCGATATCAACGACCTCATTCGCAATATCATCACGTTGTCAGAAGGGACATGGCGAGAACACACACAGGTGGAATTAGAATTGGAAGAGAATATCCCTGAAGTCATCTGTTCATCACCTGAAATAAGCCAAGCCATTCTCAACATTTTCATCAACGCGGTCCAGGCTGTATCCGGCATGCATGACGTCCAATCAGGCTGTATCCGTGTTTGCACTCGAAAAAACCGTGAACGCGTGGAAATACATGTCATGGACAATGGGCCCGGTATTCCTCCTGAGGCAGCAGATTTTATATTCAATCCATTCTTTACAACGAAAGATGTTGGAGTCGGCGTCGGCCAGGGATTATCACTGGCATATAATATAATTCAAAGTCATAATGGCACGATTGACTTTACCACTGATCTTCATACTGGGACGAATTTCATCATCTCTCTTCCTCTTATAGAGGGACAGGAGCAAAACGAGCAAGACGTCGCTCACAAAAAAGAGAATGATTGACCAGTATTCCAATTGCCATATTGATCTTTTGATTGCGAGGATATGATGAACAAATCCATCCTTTTTGTAGACGATGACCCACTTATTTTGTCCTCATTTCGGCGGAGTTTGTCCGATGAATATACCATTGAAACCGCCGATGGTCCTGAAGCGGCCTTGGCAATTCTCCGCAAAAAACGATTTGCCGTTGTGGTCTCGGATCTCAAAATGCCTGGTATGGATGGCATTACGTTCCTCGAAAAAGTTTATCGTTTGAGCAAAGAGACAACACGTATCATCCTCACCGGGTTCGCCGATCTCGAAGTAGCCATCAATGCCGTCAACAGAGGGCATATCTTTCGTTTTCTCGTGAAGCCCTGTCAGGACCAAGATCTCCGAAACGCTCTCAATTCTGGGTTGGAACAGCATCGTCTTATCGTCTCGGAACGCGTTCTTCTTGAACGTACACTCAAAGGCGCTATCGAAGTCCTTACGGAAACCCTGTCTTTGGTGAATCCCGAAGCCTTCGGTCGCTCAATGAGAATCCGTCGTTTCGTCCATGTTATTGCCAGCCAAATGTTTACAAGCGGTCTCTGGCAATATGAAATTGCGGCAATGCTCTCGCAAATCGGCTGCGTCCTTCTTCCTGGTCAAGCCATTGAAAAGATTGCTCTGGGGCAAGTATTGAGCCCATCTGAACGACAACTCTATGATATGGTTCCTGAGATCGGCCGTGGTCTCGTACGCCATATCCCCCGGTTAGGCACGATCGGACGCATGATTGCATACCAACGTAAAAATTTCGATGGAAGCGGTATCCCCATTGATGATGTCGCGGGTGAAGATATTCCACTTGGGGCACGCATTCTGCGGGTTGCCATTGACTTTGAAGAAGAGATGAGCAAACGGCATGACAACTGGGGGACATCCTTTCTTGCTTTGGAAGATACAGACAATAAATACGATCCCCAAGTTCTCTACTTCCTGGAATGCGCTTTGGGCGTAGAAGCCAGATTCACCAAAGAACAATTACCTGTTGGAGAACTACGGCCAGGCATGATTCTCAATCATGACATTATGTCGAATTCCGGTGTTCTTCTGGCCCGTAAAAGCCTTGAGGTCAGCAAGATCATGCTCGCACGGCTGAGCAACTTCAAAAAACAAGGTGGTCTGATCGAACCTATTGAAGTCCTCATTCCTATTCCAGTCATTCCCACAGCACAGCAAGCCGGGGACGAAGACGACTGATTGTGCCTTACGATCACGCGATGTCGATTGGAGAAGCAGAGGAGAGCATCGTTTATGCCACTTCGAGTGGAAGAGAAACAATAAACGTCGCCCCATGACCGAATTCTGACTCAACCCAGATAGCCCCACCATAATGCTCTATTATCTGGCGGCAAATCGCTAACCCCAGTCCAGTACTTTGCGACCGAACCATATCCGAGGAACGCGTTTGGCTCTGATAAAATGGTTCAAATACACGCTCAAGTTCATCATGCTTAATGCCTGTCCCACTATCCTGAACCCGAACTTCCGCCATATTTTCCTGACGTACGACCGACACACAAATCTCCCCAGGCCCTGAAAATTTTCGTGCATTGGAAAGAAGATTGAGAAATACTTGACGAATACGGTCTGAATCAGCCTGAATAACCAGTTCGTGCGGATACATGGCGGAGAATTTTACCCGAGACCGATCATCTCCTTCCTCAAACACCGTCAGAATTGCTGCGCGCATTTCCTCTACGACATTGACATCTTGAAACTTCCAGTCATTCCTTCCTGATTCGATCTTGGTTAAATCTAATAAATCATTAACCAATCTTGTCAGGCGTTTGCCTTCACTCTCAATAAGCAGAACGTTCTCAAGCAATGTTTCAGCGCGTTGACGTAAGACTGGATCACCTTCAACAAGTGGAAGAAAATATCTACGGAATCGTTTGACCACAATACTTGCAAACCCCAACACCGATGTGAGTGGCGTACGAAGCTCATGTGACGCCGAGGATAAGAATTCACTTTTCCGCTTATCGAGAGCTTGAAGCCGAGTGTTCAGTCGTTGAAGCTCGACAGTACGTTTTTCCACTTCCCGTTCCAATTCTTCCTTGGATCGGCGCATAGCTTCTTCCGCCTGCTTGCGCAAAGTAATATCATGCGCAGAGGCGTGGAGGAGTTGATCCCCCTTGAGCCATATCGGTACCAAGGTCACTTCTGCAAAAAATGTCGTGCCATCATACCGCTTGCACTGCCATTCAAAGCGGCAGACACCTTCTCTATAAGCTGTCGCATTGTATTCGGCTGCCGCCTCAAAAGAAAGCCGCCCATCAGGTTGATATTCCGGAGCAAAATCGCCAGGATTGGAATTCATAAACTGCTCTTTACTTTGAACCCTAAATTCCCTGAGCGTTGCTTTATTACATTCGACAAATCTTCCATCTTGAATAAGTGATATTGGCCCGGAAGATCCTTCAAACAATGCTCGAAATGTCTTCTCGCTTTCCCGCAGAATTGCATCCTGCCGGTCACGCTTCTGCTCATAACGAGACAGTAATATCCATAACATCGCTGATGTTGTTAGAATGAAAAACCAGCCTTTGAGAGTACTGACAAATACCAACATTTCAGTTGTTGGAAAAAAGAGTGCCGCCAACTTATCGGAGAAAAGAATCCATAGTGCACCGAACAGCGCATATAATCCTACAATTTTTTTGATTTTAAGAGTAATCATTTCTGTTCCGGCGCGTGTTACAAAAGTTCAATATAGAACCAAACTCTCTCGCAATAAATTTGATCAAGTCATAACAAATTTATTGGCATTACCATTTCAAACCTGTCAATGTTTATCCACTTTTTTTCTTTCAGGCACTGCTTTCTTCCGTAATAAATATTAAAATGAATTCAATTATTATTATTCATTGAAAAATATCCAAAGTATACGTTAGATACTGACGGCATCACGTTTTTGTTTCTATAATCCTGCGAAACTCGTCTGACACCTTTTCGTCAGCTTTCAAGGAATAATCAAGAACTCAACACCTACGCCCAATACTGATCGGGCTACCGTTTTCTCTACACAAACCGCCTCAGTCAGAAAACAGCGCCAATGTCCAAAGGAGATCGTCACAATGGCAAGCCAATCCAGTTATGAATATTATAAGAACGCTATCCCGACCATGCCGCCGTTGCGAGCTATGGCGGAAACTCTGCTTTGCGATCCTCGCATACGCACCGTCGATGCAGCAGAAGCCTATCGTCTCGCGCAGAATCAATCCGATGTCATGATGACGGATATGCCCATCTACCCACCGGCTGCTAAACGTCTCGGTCTTCCTGAGGGTGCTCGTGTCCCCAATAATTGTCATGGTCGGGTTGTCGGCAGAACAGCCAAGGCTATACGGTATTACAATAGGCTGTCCGGGGCCGAACAGCGCAAAGTTCTCGGTGACGTGCGTGAAGCGGTTTTCGAGATGCGACCTCGTCCACTCATCAAAGCAGAAGCTATCATCGGGCTTGATCGAGACCTCATGATCAAAGCAAGCTTCATCACCACCGAAGACGATGCCGTCAACGTTTTCAACTGGCTCGTCAATTTCACACCATATCAAGAGTTGGCCCAAATCTACGAATCCAGCCCCAAGCTCCCCATCCAGGATATCATCGTCGTGGCGGACAATGCCTGGGATTTGGACGATGAATACTATCACAAGCAGGGGCAACGTATGCTTGCTCTTGTCGACGAGCAGGCCAATGTTATCTTCAACTTCGGCATGCGGTATTTCGGAGAACGAAAGAAGGGGACGCTGACCTTGGCCTGGACTTCCGGTATGCGTCTGAATATGGCCGCATGTCATGGTGGCATCAAAGAACTCGACTTCAGCTCCTGTTCTGACCCCGCAGCCCAAAAAGCTGGAAAGCGTTCCATCGCATTCTTCGGTCTTTCGGGAACCGGAAAATCTTCACACACAAATGCAAGCGACAATGCCGGCACATTGCCCGAAGGGTTCAACAAAGTTGTCCTTCATGACGATGCATTTCAAATTGACTGTAAAAACAAGGTGTGCCGTGTATGGGAACCCACGCTGTTTGATAAAACCGATTCCCGCTCGCTGGATCATCCGGACTGGCCGTATGTCATTTCCGTCATGAACCACGCCATCCTCGAAGTCGAAGGGAAAAAGCTCCCCCTTGGTCACGACTTGCGTAATCCCAATGGACGCGCTCTACTTGATCGGGATCTTCTTGGGACGTCAGTGAATCGATGCGATTTTCCTCACATCATGGTTTGGCTTATGAAGGACACCTGTCTGCCGCCTATCCTCAAATTCTCTAAACGATCTCTTGCCGTGGCCATGGGGGCTTCCCTTATGACCAAACGCAACATGGCCGAAAACGTTTCCGAAGAGGAATTACAACAACTCGTCTTTGTTCCGTATGCCAACCCATTTCGCGTCTATGAGCTTTGGAAAGACGTTGAGGCTTTTCTGAATGTTTTCGAACATGGGGCCACAGGATACTGCTTTAATTCCGTCGGATTCTGGAAATCTTCTGATACCGAGCTGACATCAATTCCCCTTCAGACATCACTGACATTACAAACGGCGATCTTGCTCGATCAGCTTGAGTGGGAGGACTGGGATATCATTCAGGGTGCACAGTTGCCGACGAAAGAATCCATTGAAGCAATTCTTCCTGGATATTACGATCGCTATAATCCAGCCGATGTGCAGAATAAAGCAACCTACATTGCCACACTCAACGACCGATTCAAGCAGCGTCGGACATTCCTTCAAAATTCCGATCTTCACGAAAAACCAACCCTGCTGGCGAAACTCATTCACACTCTCAAACTGAAAGATAACCTCTAAGACATTGATCGTTTCAGGAGGAGTGGAAGAAAAGAAAAGCCAAAAACAACTTACTCGTTTTCAATCTCGGGATAGACAACACGGTCTCGGCCTGAGGATTTGGCTTTAAGAAGAAGATCATCAGCATAGAGCACAACATTATCCAAATCGTGGCCGTGTTGCGGAAACACGGCCACTCCAACCGAAACCGTGATTGGACCCAAGTTTGTATCCTTATATTGAAACGAAAGATTCTTGATTTGTCGGCGTAAACTCTCGGCACGCAGAATAATATCTTCCAAATCGATTTCGGGCAGTAGAATAAGAAACTCTTCCCCCCCGTAGCGGAAGGCCGTGTCCTCTTCTCGAATATTATCGTTAATGAACCCTCCGACTTGCTTCAGGATGTAATCCCCGGCGTCATGTCCGTAGGTATCATTAAAGAGTTTGAACTTATCGATATCCATGAAAATGACACCAATTGTACGCTGATGTCGTTTAGCGCGCTGACCTTCCCGGTCAATGACCTCTTTGAGGTAGCGTCTATTGTACAAATTCGTCAGGGGGTCTCGCACATTTTGCTGCAAAAGTTTTTCACGGAGCAAAATATTGGCTATCGCCAGTGCAATGTGGTCAGCGACGTCGACAGCAAGTTCATGAGTGGACCGATGTTCGTGTTCATCACGCAACGCTGTTTTCAGACTGCGTACTTGAAAAACCCCGTGCGTCATATTGTAGCCTCGCAGAGGGATACAAAATACGATTTCCTCTGGACGAGAAAAATTTTCGCAGAGGTGTTTTTTTTCAAATCGAAGACCGATTGCATCGTGCTGAGTCAATGCTCGACAGCTCTTGACGTCAATCAACGGTTCCTCCGAAGGAGTATCGCCAAACTCGTGAATATTGACGAGTTGTTCTCCCCCCTCAACACGTAAATAGAGGGCACCGGAATTTTCGGGGAATAACGCAGCAAGCCCGTCTTGCAGTACGCTACAGAGATCGGCCATGTTCGCGCAGGCCTGAAGCTGAGCACTCATCGTATTGAGCCGGGCAACCAGTTCATTACGATGCTCAAGTATTTTAACGAGAGCGGCAAGCTGTGATGTTCGTTCGGCAACGCGCACCTCAAGATCCTTCTTTGCCTGGTGAAGCGCCTTATAGGCAGCGATTCTATCCGTCACGTTTTCAATATGCCCCTCAACCCCACAAAATTGATTTGTATCGTCCTTGACGGGAAGGGCAGAAATGCGCCCCCAGAGTGTCGGTCCATTACGTGTTTGGAGTAACACTTCAAATCCGGTGACGGCGTGTCCTTCGCGAAGGCAACTCAAAAAGGCATCGGCATGCTGTTCATGCGTAAAGCTTTGTAGAAATAATCGATAAGGGCTTCTCAAGAATTGCGAAATGTCATCATACCCGAACATATGCGCCATGGCAGGGTTTGCCTCGACAAGAAGGCCTTGCTCATCCAGCCGAAATACCCCTTCAAGTGTTTTTTCTATAAATCGGCTCAATCGGCATTGTGCTATTGAAATTTCGTCAAAACTTGATTTCAGGTTATGACGCATGGTTTCAAAGGATTGTGCCAACAAACCCACTTCATCATGCCCCGTACAATTTATGGGGCTCTCGAAATCACCGCCGGCAAGTCGAGTCGCAGCGTCTGCCAACTCCGTAATCGGGGCGATCATTCGTTGAAGCAACCCCCTGACGATCAACACAAGAACGATCAGTATCACCATGGAAAGAGCAAAAACAATCCCAATGGAACGCCAAATGAGTTTTTGGAAGAATACATCCGGTATCGTGACACCAAGCATAACGGCATCATGATCAGCTCCCAGAGGAATCATGCTAAAGACATGATATGTTCCAGATGCATGACCTTCCACCACTCCACGATCATTACGAAACGCATCTTGCGCAGCCAGAGCTATCGCATTGAGATCGACTGTGGCAAAGGCCTTAGATGTACGGAACGTCTTATTGCCTTTCGAGTCGGCAAGAAGCATGCCTATGCCATGATCGAATATCATCGATCGCAACCAGGCTGCATTCAAATATTGCACAAAGGTAATCTCAGCATGCTTGGATGTCTTCATTTCCGACTCTACAGAAAAAATCAGGGATTTCCGATACACCAATGCAAGTTCAGACTCTCCCCATACAAGAGAAAACCCTGGAGTGGACTGCTGAATCGCGTGCACAAGTCGATCAGGAGGCAATATCCGTTCGTAACGAATGACGTCTTGAAGGGCAGGGGAGGTGGAATCAAAGTGTTGCCCCCAAAAACCGTTTTCTGTCTGAATCCCGAAGAGTCCACGAGAAAGGAATATTTGGATGTGATCATCGAGAACAATAGCCACGGATTCAATACCGGAATGCTCGGTAAGACTCAAAAAATGACTGAGTGCGGCTTCTTTTTGTGATGTTTTGGACTGGAGACCGAGCATTGCCCAGTCATAGAGTTCACGGAGAAAATCTTCCTGACGTAATCCCAAGAGGACGTGGCCGCGGAACCCCTCGACCGAGAGTTCCAGCCGATTTTCAGCAACGCGAAGTATCTGGTGCAACTCGGAAAAGGCAAGTGTATTTCCAAAGTGGTTCATCACCAAAGAGAACGTCGCGCTACTGAACACAGCGAACAAAACGAGTGCAATCGTAATACAAACGATCAACTTGGACTTAAACCCGACTTGTTCGAAAATACCAGAGCAGAATTGGCGTATCTTCAAAACATATATCCGAAAACAACGAACACTGCCCGATGAATCGCCAACACACTGGTTTGCGGGTATCTATGGGAGAAAGACCGGGAATCCGATCAACGCATAATTTCCGCCAAGAAATGAGAATCGGGCATACAAAACACATTGAAAAGAAATTGTTGTGTTTGCGGCTCCAATACGTCAATCACATGATTTCGTCACGTATTTTTTATAAAAAAGGATTCCGTGCCTTTTGTTCTTTCAATCAGCCCATATCGCTGCAAGCGTTCCAGCATAGCGTCAAAGTGCGATCCCGGCCAATAGAGTGCGTCACACCTCGGACACAGAGAAAAATCATTATAGTAGCGCTTTGTTTTAGGTAAGAGTCGATGGATTACATGTGATTTCGTCGTTCTTTCGAGAAGGGCATTGCACCGAAGACACCGACTGAACAACGCCCACGGTGGGGTCAGACCATATGCACGAACGGTTTCCCCAAGTTGATCCCAAGGATCATTGGCTCGTAGTAGGCGTCCATGGATGACAGCCGATCGTTTGAGTAATCCTCGATCACGTGTGAGAACAATACGAGACTCCTGGAATGATATTTCTGCTAAAGCTGCATCATCGTGTTCAAAAGAGTAACTTGTATCAAAGCCGAGCATACGCAATAGCCCGGCCAGTCGTCCCACATTTGCATCTACAACAAAACGCACAGGACCACGGAGGGCAGGGCGAAGCCGAGTCGATTTTTCTACGTGAATCGGAAAAACGGCTGGTGTAGCAACAATACGATCATGAGGAACGACAATATGATTGAAACCCACAGGCTGCAGGTTAGCAAGCAACCCGAAGACCTCCGTATGCGGAACACCGTAGGACTCCATGACATCTTTCACTGAGGCTCGCCGAGTCACATGAAACGATACTTCAAATGAAGGTGCTCTGACGAGTGGGCAAGTTCCCCATAAAAAATGAGTTGAGCAGTGTGCATTAAGAATAAATAATTGAATTCTTGCCCAATCAGGGCGTTGTAAAGGGTTTTGCTTCATGGCCGCGTCATGCTAGAGTCGCGACAGAATGACGTGACTCTCCAGCATATACCATCAATACAACCAAATGTGCAAAAACTAACGGCTGCTGACGGCCTTACGCGTGTAAAATTCACGTTCCGGCCTTGCCTTTGTTGAATTGGACCTATTTTCGCTGCTAGTCCCCAACCTGGGAGAAATTCATGCGTTTTTTGACGTCCTGTCTTGCCATAACTCTTGCTGCTAGTTTGTGTGGCTGCGCTATGTCGAATCCGTCGGCAGTTGATACACCGACGGAAAATACTCAAACCACCGAAAGTGAAAACAATGACGGAGGCATTTACTTTGCCGATTTCACGGATATTCCCATTCCCAAAGAAATGAGTGTCGATCACCAGAAATCGCTCGTCATCGGAACACTTTCACGACAAACCGGCGTGCTCGTTTTGACCGGTCGAGTCAATGCACCGTCCTTGTACCGTTTTTACTACGACACCATGCCTGGTCAGGGATTTACGCTGCGCGGCTTTTTCAAACACGCCAAGAGCCTGATGATTTTTGAGAAACAGGGCAAGGACGTTATTATTCTTGTAGATGAAGGCACCATTAGCACCACGGCGGAAATTTGGGTTGTCCTTCGCTCAGACACCAATGACACCCCTCTGCAATCTTCGTCTATTCCCAAGGCCATACCGCAAAACTCGTATTCCACGTCTAATGGCAATTCTACCTATTAATAAGGATCATATGAGCGACAACCATCTTACCTTTACCGGATTTCTCGGAAAACGCATCCATATCGGGATTTGTGGTTCGGTCGCCGCTTGTGCGGTTCCCTCGCTCCTGCGCCGGCTTCTCGAAACAGAAGCCGGTGTCGGTGCCACACTGACCGCATCCGGTGAACGTTTTCTGCCAGCACTGACACTTCGCGCCCTTGGGGCCGATCCTGTCTATACAACGCTTTTCGATCACGAAGACGCGGTGTTCGGTCACCTCGCACCGGGCGAATCAGCAGATTGCCTGCTCATTGCTCCTGCAACAGCCAATATTTTGGCCAAAATGGCACATGGCTTGGCCGACGATATGCTTTCCACACAGGCTTTATCTTTTAACCGGTCAATCGTCGTCGCTCCGGCAATGAACCCTCGCATGTGGGATGCTCCTGCAACCCAAGCCAATTGGCAGACATTGCGTGATCGCGGTGTTATTGGGGTAGACCCGGAAGTAGGGCGCGTAGCATGCGGTGATACGGGTCAAGGCAGGCTTGCCGATAGCCGACGTATCCTTATGGCCGTATTACGAGCCATGGCCCCAAAATATCTTGAAGGAAAAAAGATATTTCTCACGTTGGGGCCGACACGTGAATATTTCGATCCGGTCCGATTCTGGTCCAATCCCTCCTCGGGCACCATGGGAGGCGCCCTTGCCGTGGCGGCCTGGATGCTTGGAGCACACGTGACCGTCGCTAGTGGGCCGGTTGATATGTGGCTGCCTGATGGCATTACAGTTCATAAGACACCGACGGCTCAGGCGATGTACGAAGCTGCAATGGACACGTGGCCAGCCATGGATATGGCATGTCTTTGTGCGGCTGTCGCAGATTTTTCGCCAGTTGCGCATGGGGCATCCAAGTTCAAAAAAGAATCGGCATCTGCAGACAATGGTTTGACGGTGCACTTCAACCGAACCAAAGATATTTTACAAAGCCTGGGGGATTCCAAAAAAACGCATCAAAAACTGATCGGCTTTTGCGCAGAGACGGATGATCTTGAAAAACAGGCTGAAGGGAAGCTCCGCAGAAAACATTGCGACCTCATTGTGGGCAATGATATTACGCGGCCTGATGCCGGATTTGGTGTTGCAACAAATCGTGTGTTTGTCCTTGATGCGAAAGGTCGCGCCGAAACGTGGCCCACACTCGCGAAAACAGAGGTTGCCTGGAGAATTTGGGAATGGATCGCCCACCTTTAACCATGCCTGAACATGTCCGCGTCTGGCGCTTGGCCGGCGTGCGAAGTCTCTTTGTTTCTGAAGAAACACGACGAGCCTTTCAGGCTCATCGGAAAGCGGCGGCAGCCCAGGCAGGGCAGAGCGGTCCAGTGCCCTTACGACGTCCCGATCAACAACACGCCCAATCAGCTCCCCCGGAATACGCCCCACCACAACAACGTCTGACGTCAACACGTCCAGCGCCGCCGTCACAACCTTCAGAAGCAACACTGCAGGAGACAGTCCGACGGCCTTCCCCAGTGCAAACACCTGAAAGCCAGTCCAGAACAACGCCGCCGCATCCTTCTCCTTCCACTGAAACGACAGCGGCGCAAACTACACCAATTTCAAACACCACGGAAAACACGGTGTGGGATCGCTATACAGCATTGTTGCCGGAGCGGCCTCGCGTCATTTGGACCTATTGGGAACTCGGTCTTGATCTCCTCGGCAAGGGTGATCCGAGACGAGGAGCTTTATGGCGCAATCTGCGATCCATGGTTCAATGGCCACCCGGATTTCTCGGATTCTGGCCGCTGAGTGCTCTGCAAGGAGGAACGCTCGAAGCAGCGCCACAGAAATTTCTCTCTGGAATCGAATCCATCAACCCCCGCTATATTCTCGTTTTTGGAAAAGCTGGTTTTCATGCACTTTTTCCTCATGACCACTTTACATTGGGAGCGAAACCGGCGCATGGTCGAATTCTCCAAATTCTTCCCGATCCGGAAGAGCTTATAGCCGATGAAGGTGTTGCCATGTCACGCACCGTCCATCTGCTGCGCGCTATTCACTCGGGATAAACGCACGCCATGCTTTGACAAGACCTTCTCATACCAGTCTTTCAGATAAACGGCGTGCCAAGCGAGGCCAGCATGCCATGTGAGCATACGACACCAGATAGGTTTTCGTTCCGCATCTCCATACGGGTGATGTCCTTTTTCATTATCCTCTCCACACTTTTGCTTTCTGTCTCGGCCAGAGCGGCACCGGCTGAAGCTCCTCATGACATCGCAACATCTGAAAAACCTCGAACAACAGTAGACACATTTCACGTGCTTGAATGTGCGATCGATGCAGCAATTACTCCGGCGCAGGTCGATCTGTTGGAGAAGGTTTTTCTTTTAGCCAAAGAGCGCCACGCCGACATGATTCTTCTCCGCCTCGACACTCCTGGTGGATTGGCATCATCCATGCGGGATATGGTCAAACAAATCCTGAATGCCTCAGTCCCCGTTGCTGTTTGGGTCGGTCCCGCCGGTGCACAAGCTGCTTCGGCCGGTGTGTTTCTCGTTGCAGCGGCCGACATTGCAGCCATGAGCCCGCAAACGACTTTAGGATCTGCATCGCCGGTGACATCTTCCGGAGAAGATATCAGCGAAACCATGGCAAAAAAAATTCAGAATGATTTTACAAGCCTGCTTCGTGGTATGGCCAAGCATCGCGGACGTAATGTTGAGTGGTATGTTTCATCCGTCACCAAAAGCGAAAATGTTACAGCCTCGGAAGCCGTTATGGAACGTATTGTCGATCTCTTGGCGATATCGGAAACGGATTTAATGAATCAACTTGGACGCCGAGGAGTACCTATCAACAATACCATGGTCACTTTCGATGAGAACGCCTGGACCATCGAACACGTTGATCCAGGATTTCGTTACCGTGTGTTGTCGTGGTTGCTCGACCCACAAATAGCCTATTTTCTTTTACTTGGCGGCATGGCTGGATTATTTTTTGAATTGGCTACGCCTGGTGCGGTTCTTCCCGGTGTAATCGGAGGTTTGTGTCTTGTGCTTGGTCTGTATTCCATGTCCATCTTGCCAACTTCGGCCGCGGGACTCCTGCTTATTGTCTTTGCAGTTGTGCTTTTCATTCTGGAGCTCTTCATAACAAGTTTCGGCCTCCTGAGCTTGGCAGGACTCATCGGATTATTTCTCGGCTCTTTACTCCTCTTCCGAACAGGGGAGGGGATGTCAACGATTCCTTTATCAACCATCATTGTTACAGTCAGCGGCATGGCCATTATACTTCTTTCCATAGCCACTCTCGCTGCTCGAGCGTTCAGGCGAAAACCACAACTCGGGACAGAAGGCCTCATTGGGGCTCGGGCTGAAATTCGAAAAATTGACGGAGATTCAGGGAAAGTCTTTGTTGCCGGAGAATTGTGGAAAGCGCACTTCCTTAAGACGTCGGATCTCACCAACGGAAGTTATGTCCGTGTCGTTCGCGTCAACGGGCTTGTACTTGATGTCGAACCGGCGACCGATACAAACTCAATCACGTTGCAGCACGCCGAACACCCTTAACGCCCTCGAGGCAGAGGAACTCGTCATGATGACATTTGCTCCACTGTTTATTGTTATTCTTATTCTGCTTTTTGTTTCTCTCAAAGTCCTCAACGAATACGAGCGCGCCGTTGTTTTCAGATTGGGGCGTATTATCGAAGCCAAGGGACCGGGCCTGATTTTTTTAATCCCCATCATTGATCGTATGACCCGGGTATCGTTACGCGTTGTGACCATGGATGTGCCAAATCAAGATGTCATTACCAAAGACAACGTCAGCATCAAAGTCAATGCTGTAGTCTACTTTCGAGTCATCGATCCAAGCAAAGCTATTCTGACGGTGGAAGATTACATGTATGCCACCTCACAACTCGCCCAAACAACCTTACGTAGTGTTTGCGGTGGCGTTGAACTTGATGAAATTTTATCCCACCGCGAAGAAGTCAACGAGCAAATCCAGACGATTCTCGATCTCCACACGGACCCTTGGGGAGTAAAAGTCAGTAATGTTGAGGTCAAATACATTGACTTACCACAAGATATGCAACGCGCCATGGCCAGACAAGCCGAGGCGGAACGTGAGCGGAGAGCGAAAGTGATCGGTGCGGAAGGGGAGTACCAAGCGGCTGCCAAACTGGCAGATGCTGCTGAAATCATCAGCCGCCATCCTGAAGCATTGCAATTGCGATATCTACAAACCATGAAAGAAATGGCTGCGGAAACATCATCTTCGACCATTCTTCCCATCCCACTTGACCTTTTTCGGGGAGTGCTCAATGGCGTGAAGGAAACAACCGGTAAATAAACCACGGATGAGCATTGCACATTTCAACTCTATGACCTGTATTGTGAGATGGTCACAGAGAAGCATATTGTTTTCAGAAGCTGGCTTGTTCAGAGTTTGGAATTGTCCAAAGAAGAAAGGCGAAGGGAAAACGGTCTTATTATATATGCTTTTCTTGGCATTGACCCATACGACGTCTTTCCTTATGCAAACACTTCACATTGAGTAAAGGACAATATCATGAGTATTCTCGTTACCGGAGCGGCCGGCTTTATTGGATATCATGTTTCATCCAGGCTTCTTGCTGATGGACAAGACGTTGTAGGGCTCGATAACTTCAACGACTATTACGACCCAAGTTTAAAAAAAGCGAGGGCAGAGCGACTGCGCTCACATAGCGGTTTTCGTCTTGTAGAAGCCGACATGACCTCTATGGAAGCCGTATCAAATCTTTTCGACATGCATGGCGTCGACAACGTGATACACTTGGCTGCACAGCCTGGTGTCCGATACAGTCTTGAAAATCCACAAGCCTACATTGATGCGAACATAATCGGTTTTTTCAATATTTTGGAAAATGCAAAACGATGTGCAGTGAAGCACTTCACATATGCTTCATCAAGTTCGGTATACGGTTTGAACACCTCCATGCCATTTAGCGTGCATGACAATGTGGATCACCCTATTAGTCTTTACGCAGCAACCAAAAAGTCAAATGAGTTGATTGCCCATACATACAGCCATCTGTACAGACTCCCGTGTACCGGTTTACGTTTTTTTACCGTGTATGGCCCGTGGGGGAGACCAGATATGGCGTTGTTTCTTTTTACCCGCGCTATTTTGGAAAACAAACCCATCACTGTATTCAATAACGGCAAAATGCGTCGTGACTTCACATATATTGATGACATTGTTGAAGGCATCATTCGTGTTCTTGCTCAACCGGCGCAACCGAACCCGAATTGGGACGCCAGTCATCCCGATCCAAGTACAAGTCCTGCACCTTACCGGCTGTATAATATTGGAAATCACAACACAGTTGAACTCGGACATTTTATCGAAGTCATTGAATCATGCCTCGGCATGAAGGCTCAAAAAAATTATTTGCCAATACAACCGGGGGATGTGGAAGCCACCTATGCAAATGTGGATGCCCTCATTGAGAATGTCGGTTTTTCTCCGTCCACTCCTTTGGAAAAAGGCATTCAAGCATTTGTTGATTGGTACAGAGATTACTACGGTGTGTAAGTGCAATCACGTGTTCGCGATACATTTTCTACCTTGTTTAGGAGGGGGGAGGAGGGGAGCATAGAGCCAAAAATAAAATTATGACGAAAATGCAGTAAAGAATGATATGATATGACTCTTACCTGCATAAAAGAGTTGACACATTTTCCGCGGTTTTTTTACAAGAGATCAACATTTCAAACTCGAATACAAGGAAGCCATCCAGGATTGTTGCAATGAATTTCACGGCCCTGAAACAAAATTTGCAAGAGGCATACGACGCCATCGTCGCAAAAATTAACGACAACCAATTGCCGGAAGTTGCAGAGGTAAACACTTTCGTTCGCCTAACAACACAGATGCACATGACGGCAGACGAAGGCTGGGTTGACCAGGCCGAAGATTTCGCCCACCTTGCCACGGAATTTCTTCAAGCTGTTAAGAAAGGGCAACTTGAAGATGCTGTCATGCTGATCGAATCATTGAATGAAGCACAAACATACTGCCATCGCACATTCAAAGATTAAGAACGTTTTTTCCACTCAAGCGCAATGTTTCACGTGAAACATTGCGCTTTTTTTTGCTCTACTCACATTTTCTTTATGATATATTCGCTTTTTCTAAAAAATCCCTTGCACGCATACTCACTTTGAGTGAATATAAGGCTTGTTGAGACTAGTTCATTCAAGGTGACTGCAACGGTGCAGTTTTCACACTGAACATTTATTAATAACCCGTTGTGAGTAGAGAAGAGACGAGGAAGAGGGGGTTTCATGACCAGAATCATCATTGTCGCCAACCAAAAAGGCGGCGTCGGAAAAACAACCACGGCGGTCAATCTTGGAGCTGCCTTGGCTGTCATGGAAAAGCGTACCCTTATTATAGACTGTGACCCTCAAGCGAATGCGTCCAGTGGTTTAGGTATTTATGGCGATGTCATCAGGGAAACCTTGTATAATGTAATGTATGACGCGAATCGTGCCCATCTGGCAATTCACGAAACGGAATTACCCTATTTACATGTATTACCATCAAGTCCAGATCTTGTCGCGGCTGATATTGAATTGGTAGATAAACCGGGAAGAGAGTACTTCTTACGCAGTATAACTGAGACAGTGGCAAAAGAGTATGATTTCGTCTTGCTCGATTGTCCTCCTTCTCTTGGATTAGTTACATTGAATGCACTTTGTGCAGGTACTGAACTTCTTGTTCCTCTTCAATGTGAATACTATGCCTTGGAAGGAATCGCTCAACTTCTCCGTACATTTGAAGCAGTCAAAGAAAATTTCAACCCTCGACTTGATCTACTTGGTGTTGTTTTGACCATGTATGATGGACGAAATAAACTCAATCGTCATGTAAAACGAGAAGTGTGGAAATGCTTTCCTCGCCACCATTTCATGACATTGATTCCACGAAACATTAGACTCTCCGAGGCTCCTAGCTTTGGACGGCCTGCTATTACTCACGATATCAAATCCAAAGGGTCTGAAGCCTATTTGTCTCTTGCCAAAGAAGTGGTTTCGCGCGAGCCCAAAGTTGTTGATGGTTTTATGGCGTGCGCCTGATTGTGTTTCACGTGAAACACAAAAGGGGAGCCGAGCTCCCCTTTTTTATACATAATAAACCTACATGGCGGTGGTCATATATACGCAACAGTTCAATCGTATTGTTGCACCCAATTGTCCATATTGACCTCTATGAAGTCTTTCGTGGCGTGCACTCCACCGCAACGTGTTTCTTGAAATGCTTTTTGGCAACACTGGCATTACACTTCATACAAGTGAAACAAAGGAGACCACCAAGGTTGGCATTCCGCAATCTGAATTTTCGCGGCTCGTCTTCAAGCCAGTTTTCTGTTTGTTGACCACATTGATCGCAGTGAACGTCATACGGCAATTCATAAGCAAAATCCCAATACTCTTTGAATTGCTCAAAATTCTTCATCGGTTCGGGTACTTCTTCCACTGTTTCAGGAGATTTTCCTGTCAATGTGGCAAGAGCAGCATCGAAAATAGGATTGGCCTCTTTCTCAATCGCCATCCATAACTCCGGTGAAATGACAATACCAAGAAGTTTTTGCTTCTCATCGTAGAGAGGTTGAAAATGATTCTTTTGATCGGCCATGGCATCTCCTTTTGACCGTTGAAATAGGTACCACGTTTCGCGTGGATATGGTCCTTTTCTTTTCGAGAGTCAAAGGGTAATGTTACGACACATCTTGTCAAGTTACGAGATATATGACGCGCATATACTGCGCATGGAATGTGAAGGAGAAAAAACATGGCAGGTGTTTCCAAAGGACTGGGACGTGGATTGGATGCATTATTGGGAAGTTCTTCCGCCCGGCAAACCAATGACACCGTACGAGTAGCCCCTTTAGGTCATATCCGGCCCAACCCCAACCAACCGCGCCGTGAGTTTTCCAAAGAGGCGTTGCATGATTTGTCCGAGTCGATTCGCGAACAAGGCGTACTCCAACCTGTTCTCGTCAGGGAAGTACGGGGTGCTCATCCGGTTCGATATGAAATCGTCGCTGGGGAGCGGCGTTGGCGAGCGAGTCAAATGGCTGGGCTCGAAGAAATCCCTATTGTTGTACGCAATGTTACCGACGAACAAAGTCTCGCTCTTGCGTTGATTGAAAACCTGCAACGCGAAGATCTCAATCCCATGGAAGAAGCTATGGGCTTACAAGAACTCATCAGCCGTTTTTCTTTGAGCCAAGAAGAACTGTCCAAAAAAATCGGGAAGAGTCGGTCAGCGATTGCCAACACGATTCGTTTGCTCCAGCTTCCTGACGCAATCAAAGAAGATGTCGCATCAGCACGATTATCAGCTGGTCATGCCCGATCGCTATTATCGGTAGAGGATACGACGGTCAGAGAAGCAATTTGGGCATTCATTCGCAAAGAAAATATGTCGGTACGGCAAGTCGAAAAAATCGTTTCCAACTGGAACAAAAAACAGGAACTTCCGCCGGAAGTTGCCGCCAGCTTGCAGAATGAAACCGTGACGGCTCCGGTGAAACCATCGCGTCCTGCACCTGATGTTCGATTGCGCGTGACAGCAAAAACACTCCAGTCAGGTTTTGGTGTTCCGGTTTCATTCCGTGGAACTGCTGATAAAGGAAGCATCACCATAAGCTACAAAAGCGCTGAAGAGCTCATGACTGTGCTCAGCAAATGGGGATATGAACTACAGCAAGCCGAAGAGGGGAGTTCTGATGAATCCCTTGATGATGCAGAGACGAATGTCCTCGAGCCGCATGAGGCCAACGATGCAAACGCCTCAGAAACATCAGAGATGCTCATAGATGAATCTCTTGAAGAGCCATCCGATGCAAATGCTTCTGAAGCTTCGTCGGATACACTGACCTTGGAAAACGATACGCACGCATCTGACGAGAACGATACCCAGGCGTTAGCACAACCTATTCCGGATTCTACGACACAACCAACGGAAGAAGGCTTTGCATCAGCCTTATAGATTCGACGCGTCACCACTGAGGATACCTCCCCATGCAAAAACTTGATGCCGAAAGCCTGCGCACTTCACTCGATGCGATGAGAGGAAAAACCATCCTTGTCCTTGGCGATGTCATGCTGGATCAGTATGTCTTCGGCGATGTGGAACGGATTTCTCCTGAAGCGCCGGTTCCCGTGGTGAACGTTCGTGATGAACGATTTATGCTGGGGGGAGCGGGGAATGTCGCCAAGAACATACAATCTCTTGGTGGCACCCCCCTGCTCGTATCTGTATGTGGAGATGACGAAGCAGGGCGCTCACTCACGGCATTGCTTCATGATAATGCCATAGAATGTGCCTGCCAGACGTCCCCCTATCGACCAACAACGATCAAAACACGTATCCTTGCACAAAATCAGCAAGTTGTTCGTGTCGATCGAGAGTCTCGGGAACAACTTGATGCCGAAACCAATACCCGTCTCACGCAATCAATGCTTGAAGCGGTTTCACGTTGCGACGGCATCATTGTCTCCGATTATGGCAAAGGCTTGGTGACTCCGGCACTTATGTCGGCCTTGCGTTCCGCTGTTGCTCAACGTACACCCAAACCATATATTCTTACTGATCCCAAACCCGTTAATGCCGACTGTTATGAAGAGGTGGATATTATCACACCGAACGCCAAGGAAACAGCGGCATTATCTGGTGTGACACCTCGGGAAAAGCAAGATATTGTTCGTGCGGGACTTGCGCTTTTCAAACGGTTCCGCAACAAACATTTACTTATGACATTGGGTGGTATGGGCATGGCGCTTTTTATTGCCCCAGATACCATTTATCACATTCCGGCGGTCGCCAGAAAAGTCTATGATGTCACTGGAGCTGGCGATACTGTCATTGCGACCATGTCATTGGCTTTAGCCGGAGGCTTGGATTTGTTGACCGCAAGTTACATTGCCAACCTGGCTGCCGGTATCGTTGTTGGGCAAGTGGGGACAGCGACAGTCGCTCCGCACGACTTGTTCAAAGCCGTCGAAGAATTTCCAGAAGCAACCGTTGCGTCCTGGCTTGTTCCCAATATGACGCATCGAACACTGTCATGATATAACGCAAAAGCATGGTGAAACCACTATGTCGGATCACGACAATCAGAATGGACAAGAATTTTGGACGTGGGAAGAATATCCTGAAGAGAATCGTGTTATCATCGGTGGGGAAGTTGATTTCTCCGTAAGTCCACAAGTCCGAGAAAAGTTACATGATTTTTTGAACCGGACACACGGCGATATTGTGCTTGATCTGGCTCCACTCCAATACATAGACAGCTCCGGCTTGGCTGTACTCATTGAATTGCGCAATAAATTAAAAGATAAAAATCGCACAATCCAAATTACCGAAGTATCCCCTCAAGTTGAAAAAATATTCAGCTTAACTCAGATAGGCAGTATTTTCGGGTTATAGCGCATGTTTTCCGAGCGCTTACATCGCGAATTCGAAACGCTGACATGGCTCATCCTGAGTTTGTCGCAATGCTGTTTTTCAATCTTTCAATCCAGCAAGGTGTATTTACGTAAACAAACGTGGAGTCATCTTGCCTGGATTGGAACGGACTCTCTCCCCATTGTCAGCATTATTGCATCTTGCACCGGTATCATCCTGGCATTACAGGCCGCTATTCAGCTCGAACGTTTTGGCGCTCTCAGTTATGTAGCCAATCTTGTCGGTGTAACCATCATCATGGAGCTCGGTCCGTTATTGACCGCGATTATCTTGACCGGTCGCGCAGGAGCCGCGTTCACCGCTGAAATAGCAACCATGAGCATCTCAGATGAAGTCGATGCTCTTAACGTTATGGGTATCGATGTTGTCCGATATCTCGTCTGGCCGAAATTCATAGCCATGCTCATCATGACACCACTGTTGACAGCATGGGCCGATTTCATCGGAATATTTTCAGGCGGAGCATTTAGTGCAATCGTTCTTGGACTCAGTCCGCAGGCCTATTTTGAACAAACGGCTACTTTTCTTAAGTTGACCGACTTTTTTTCCGGGATAGTAAAAAGCCTCGGTTTTTCCGCCACCATCACTCTTGTCGGATGCTGGCAAGGATTTCTCGCAAGAGAAGGAGCCTCCGATGTTGGAAAACGAACGACCAAGGCTGTTGTCCAAGCCATATTCCTCATAATTGTTTTGGACCTGTTTTTCACTTGGCTGTCATATCTCATACGATAATTTTTGAAATATATTAGACGGCCATTTACAAATGTTTCATGTGAAAAAATAATGGATCACGCGGCGTTGTTATGTCAGAGCCCATTGCTTCACCGACGCCTTCCAGGCGCCTCACTATTCCCGATATTACCCTCGAACATATCACTGTCGGATATGGTGATCGAATTATTCTCAACGATATTAGTGCTACGTTGCCGGCCGGAAAAGTGTCCGTCATTCTTGGCGGATCAGGAGGTGGAAAATCCACCATGCTCAAATCCATTTTGGGATTGCTTCCTCCTAAGTCAGGACATGTCATTGTCGGCGAAACAGATATCTACAATGCGAGTCCTCCAGCTCTTCGCAGGTATAAACAAGGCATGGGAGTCCTTTTTCAAGATGGGGCGTTGCTCGGTTCGTTGACACTTGGAGAGAACGTTGCTCTCCCACTGCGTGAGCACTCTGAACTCAATGATAATGAAATTGAAATCGTCGTCCGCATGAAATTGAGTTTAGTCGGTTTGGAAAAATTTATTGATTTCTTTCCAAGTCAACTTTCGGGTGGGATGCGTAAACGCGCTGGATTGGCACGGGCAATGGTGCTCGATCCACGCGTCCTCCTTTGCGATGAGCCTACCTCCGGTCTCGACCCCATAACCGCAGCAGAGCTTGATGCACTCATTCTCAATCTCAATGATGCCTTCGGGTTGACAACCGTCGTTGTCACCCATGACCTGGACAGTCTGCACACCATTGCTGACCATGTCGTGATGCTGAATAAGGGAAAAAAAATTTTTGAGGGTTCCAAAGAAAATATGGTGAAGAGTGACGATCCATTTCTCAAACAATTTCTTGCGCGAGAAGCATCGCCACGCGACACGACGTCATAAAAAGCACACGTTTCAAATTGTAAAACACAAATGATACATTGCGTTAAACAAAACGCTGCATCATGCACAGACCAGATATTCATCGGATTGATTTCAAGAAGGAGAACGTATGCAGACACAATCAAGCAAAAAAATGTATGTCAAAGCGTGGATTATGCTTGGACTTGGTATCGCTGTGTTGTCTGCATTTATTGTCGTACTCGGTGGATTACGCTTTTGGGAAACGCTGACTCCGTATTCTATTTATTTCAAATCGGTCAAAGATCTTACGCCAGGGCAACCCGTCAAATATGGAGGCCTGTCCGTTGGACGCATTGAATCCATTGTTGTCGACCCTGCAAATCCTGGACGATTACGCGTTGATATTGGCATCAAAGAACGGTTTCCACTCTATCAAGGAACGGTAGCCAGCATCTCCCAAAAAGGCCTTGTTGGCGATTATTATATCTACCTTGAGCTCCGTGGTCATGCCGGAGAAAAACTTACCAAAGATGCCGTTATCCCAGCCGAAGAATCTATCAGTATGCAGCAGCTCGCTGCGGAAGTCGGACAGCTTTTTGAAGAACTGAAACCCAAGCTTGTCAATATCGCGCAGGGAATCGAAAGCCTTGTCGAGAGCCTCAATACAGCAGATCTCAATACAACGCTGGCCAATGCTCCGAAATTGATAGATGAAGCTACCCAGACAGTGGTGTCAGTGCGTCAAGATTTTTCCAACTTGGTTTTACGTGCAAATACACTGGGTGATCGCGTTGACGGAAGCCTTGATATAATGGACAACTCCGTTGTCGAACTAAAAAATGACGTCAAAAAAACCTTGGCCTCACTCCGTACACAGCTCGATAATGCTGGAAAATTAGTGAACTCCCTCGACGAAAGTGTTGCCTTTGATCAGGAGCAAGTGGAGACAATTTTATTGAATGTCGAAAAAGCGACACGAGATCTAAAATTTCTTATGCAACGTCTTCGTGAGCGTCCTTGGGAAATTATCATTGCCCCCAAATAAACGAACGATACACGAGCCAGGTATGACACGACTCTTTCTTGCTATTCTCTTTTCCATTCTGACAACGGGCTGCTTTGGTCAACCCGGAGTGCAACAATTCCTTCGTATCGAAGCCGTCAAATCACCATGTATCCAGACGCGCACCGCACACGATACCATGATTGCCGTAAAGCCTTTCGCCGTGTTTGATTATCTCGACCGTTTAGCTGTCTTAGTTGGTGAACATGGCGTTTATACACCGAGTTTGGAATGGTATTGGGAAGGGTCGCCCAGCGAAATGATTACGGGTGCACTGGTTGCCGCACTCAATTGTCAACCTGGATTTTTTGCCAGAACTCCTTATTCACCGAGCATGCCACACGATCTTGTTCTTTCGGGACGTGTAGAATCGTTCGCTGTTCATACCGAAGCAAGCCTGTTTTTTCAGGTTCGATTTCACTACGACGTATATACAAAGCGCGGGACGACATGGTTGATGGCAGACGACGTCGATGTACGCGTTCCCGTTCGTGCCCTTAATCCGGTAGATATCGCCGAATCTGCACGACAAGCCCTAAACAAAGCGACAACAAATGCAGCAAACTCTTTCGCGCATGCAATGACACAGGAAATATCAGACGATTTGTAATTGTAACAAAATCATGTATGTCAACCTTGAAATAATTATCCCGATCCATAGAATGTATCTACCACGTACCAGTTCTTTTTATTATAGAATTCGTGACAATACTGATGAATTTTCCGCTGTCTTGTTTTTTCAGATGCCGCTCGATTATTTTAATTTCTCGTATATCCCCCTCATTCTACAATGCTTTTACGTAATGTAACCGTGTTGTCTCTTTTTTTTAATAGAAGTCCCCTTGCCGTAACAAAAATCAAAGTATAATTTTCCTGGAAATACTGCGTTCAGATATGTGGGGATGTATGTTGAAAGCTTTTGCCGACATTGCTGAAGAACGTATCCGCCAATCCATGGAGAATGGGGACTTCTATAATCTTGAAGGGCAAGGCAAACCGTTGAGCTACGACGATGACTCTATGGTTCCTGAAGATTTGCGCATGGCGTATAAAATACTGAAAAACTCTGGACACGCACCGCCGGAAATCCAGGAAGAAAAAGAAATCATAACCATGATGGACTTGTTGTCGAACTGCCAAGACGAACGAGAACGATATCGCCAAATCCAAAAATTAAACATCATGATCACACAGTTCAATATTCGTTATGGCCGTGCGGTCAATTTTGAAAAAGACCAAGTGTATTATGAGAAAATCATTCAAAAAGTCCCCATCATAAAACATCGCTGAGTTCAAGATACCTAATCGGTCGACGGTGTAATATCTTTCCCTTTTGCCGCATGATGTTTCATGAACTGCCATTTCGATTCCAAACTCAATTGCTCGTTGCGATCGAGTTCTCAACACAACACGATGAAGATCTGGCAAAGAGGGAGAGAAGAGTGAGCACAATTCACGACATTGATGCGTCATTGCCGGTATCGCAACCCTGCAAAACGATTTTGTCCCTGATATGAAAGTCAATACACAGCAATCAGATATTTCTTCGTTTGAAACACTCATTTCTCACGAAGATCGACTCCATCTCACGTCGTCATTACAAGAATGCGTTCTCATCCTCGACGCAAACGGAACATGCTGCCGTTTCAATGAACCATTTCTCTATCTGACTGGCTACTCACGGAATGAGATTGTTGGAAAATCCCTTCTTGATTTTGTCCATTCTGATGAAAAATACAGTGTACAAGTCGCCTTGAAGCAGGTTGCTCAAAGCACAGGTCCAGTCGATTTTCTTCACCGTTTTATTGGAAGAAATGGCGTAAATTGGATTACCTGGAGAGGAGGGAGCCTCAATCATAACGGAAACATCATTGCCGTCGGGCGCGCTTTTTCTCCAAAATCTTCGCCCGATGTGTTTCTGGAGCTGATGAAAAACAGCTCCATAGGGGTGTTCAAAACGTCTGTCGGTGGGCAATTTTTGGAAATCAATACAGCGTTTGCCAATATGCTCCAGTATGACACTCCACAACAAGTCTTCGATGAAGTCAAAGACATCAGTGCATGCTATGTTGGCCCTCTTCCACGACAAGAAATTCTCCGCCGGTTGGAACGTGACGGTCTCATACAAAATGTGGAGATAGAATTTCGTCGACGAAACGGCTCCACCGCATGGTTAGCGCTTACGATTACTTCCGTCACCGATCCAAAAGGAAATATAGATCATTTTCGCGGACTCGTTATCGATATTTCCGCCAAAAACAGAATTGAAGACGAGTATTATCTGCTCTTGCTGACATTTGAAAATACCCGCGCTCCCATAATGCTCCTTCGCCCGGATAAAACGTTCCAATATGTCAATACAGCGGCAACCCAGACATACGGATATGATCGAAGATGGTTTCTCGATACAAGTATTGACGATATCGACATTGGGACACTGTCGCAGTGGTGGGATTCGATCTGGAAGCAACTCAAGAAAAAACGCCATAAGACGCTGGAAAGCATTCACACGACACGAATGGAATACGTCTTTCCCGTCGAACTTCATCTGAATCTCTTCTCCTTTAAAGGCGAGGACTATATTTCCATTGCCGTCGATGACATCACCGAACGTCATGCGCATCGGCGTATGCTTGAATCTTACCAAGATCATTTGCAGGAAGAAGTCGATAAACGTACGGAGGAATTGCAGCGCGCCAATGATCAGCTCAAAAAAGAAATCGAGCAACGCCGATTGGCACAATTGGAACTTCAGCGGGAAGTGGCTTTTAAATCCGCCATTGCTGAGATTTCAGATGTTATTTTCAGCAGCCGCTTTATTTTGGATGATCTTATTGATGTTGTCCTCAATACGTGCCTGAAACTGACGGGATCTTCATTTGGTTTCGTGGCAAAAACCGACGGTGAAGACGGTACACTTATTGGCCATACCATTTCACCCGCCACGAAAGGGTTGTGTACGTTATCACAACGCAGCATATGTTTATCCGTCCAGGAGCCCGACGTCGCAACACACCCTATTTGGGGTTCCGCTATGGTCGAACACAAAACATATGCCCAGGAGCATCCTTTAGATCATCCAGATGTGAGCGGTTTACCAAAAGGCCATGTACCGATCGATCGTATTCTCATTGCTCCGGCGACTGTGGCAGGCAAGTTATTGGGATTGGTCGCCCTCGCCAATGCACCGTCGCCATATTCGGAAAATGATATCCACATTGTTCGTCAGCTCACCGGGATGTTCGCTTTTGCCGTGGAACGGCATCAAGCTGAAGAAGCATTGCGAAAAAATGAAGAACGTTACCGCATTCTCTACGAGCAATCGGTGGAAGGTATCGTCATAACGAATAAAAATTTTATCATCACCGACGCCAATGAACGAGCAAAACGCATTCTTGGAATCGATCTGGCAAATGAATCTCATTGCGATGGAAGAGAACTCTTTCTTCAGCCTCTGGAAAACAAAGATAATTTTACAATAGACGCCGTTCTTGTCGGTGTTCCCGCGCGTTTCGAGATCGACTATTGTCGACCAGATGGAAGGCATCGACCTATCGCTTTAAGCGTTAAACGCATCAGCACCGATGAAATTCAGATCCTTATTCTCGATATTGAACAGAGAAAAAAAATAGAAGACGAACTCATCAGAGCCAGGGACGCTGCAGAACAAGCCAATAAAGCCAAAAGCGATTTTCTTGCCAGAATGAGTCATGAAATCCGTACGCCTATGAACGCCATTGTCGGGTTAACAGACTTGGTGTTGCATATGGATATTGACGAAACCGTCCGCGACTATCTCCTCAATGTACGTGACTCCTCTGATCATTTACTTCTTATTATTAATGATGTTCTCGACCTTTCCAAAATCGAGGCCAATAAGCTTGTTCTCGATATCGAAGACTTCGACGTTCGGGAAATGATCCATTCCGCACTGAAACCTCTTGAGTTTCAAGCATGTAAAAAGGATATCCAATTCACTGTCGTTATCGACGAGAATGTTCCGAAATATGTTTTAGGCGATGCACACCGAATTCGACAAATTCTGGTCAATCTTGCTGGCAATGCCGTTAAATTCACGCATGTCGGCTCTGTTGATATTTTTGTCAGAGCAACCAACATTCACAGCGATTCCGTTCAATTACAATTCCAAATCAGTGATACGGGAATCGGCATCTCCCTCTTAGAACAACAATCCATCTTCGATACCTTTGGACAGGCTTGTTGCACACACGAACGAAGTGCAGGTGGTACAGGTTTGGGACTCAGCATCAGTAAACACCTTGCAGAAATGATGGGCGGAACCATTTTGGTCACAAGCCGTCCGTGGATTGGCTCCACCTTTACCTTCGATGCCTGTTTTCCCATGGGTTGCGAACCAAGTTCAGAGCAACGATCTCCACTGAAATCGCGTGTTCTTTTTAATGATGCCGTTCCCAAAAAAATCTTGATTATAGACGATAACAAGGTCAATTTGAAAGTCGGTCAGGCATTAATCACCAGACTCGGCCACACCGCAGATACAGCAAGTTCGGGATTCGAAGGCTTACATAAACTGTCTTGCTCGCATTACGATCTTGTCCTTATGGATCTTGAAATGCCGGAAATGGACGGGCTGAACGCCACGCATCGCATACGGCGCGGTGACGTTGGTGAAAAGCTCAAAAACATTCCCATTGTTGCCATGACAGCCCATGCCTTTTCAAGCTATAGAGATCAATGTCTGAGTGCTGGTATGAATGACTTTCTCGCGAAACCTGTCGAATACATGGAACTTGCGCATATGTTGGGAGAAATCCCCAAAGGTACGCCAATAACTCAATCGAAATCGCTCTTGCCTGCACAGGAAGATGCTTTATCTGATTACAATGCCGCGCTTTCCAGGTTAGGCGACGATAAAGATCTCTATAATGATATTCGAGAAGCCTTCCTTATAGACATCAAGGAAAAACGGCCACAATTCGAAAGTGCATTTTCCGAACTTGATTGGGATGTCCTGACACGGTTGGCCCATTCCACAAAAGGCAATTGTGCATCGCTTGGTGCCGAACTGTGCAGACAAGCCGCACTCGATTTGGAAAGAACAGCCCGACAACGTGAAACAGAAAATATCAACGCATTTTATGATCAATTCAAAAAGCGACTCGACGAAGCGGAAACTGCTTTTTTAAAGCAGATTGAGCAAGAAAACAGAGCACCTGACAGCACCGAATAACGCGAGAAAGAAACGAGGCTAGAGTGATCTTTGGCTTCAATATTCAATGCTCGCAAGTTTGATCTTATCCGTAACAATATGGAGTGCTCGCATTCCGGGACACATCACCAATGCAGTATAGCCTCAAATACGTCCCAATCCCAGACTTCCGCCGATACCAACATATCAAACGTGTTTGTATGGCACTCGTCATGACCATTTTCATTGGCTGTATGTTGCCAGACAAAATCATTGCTGCTTCCCCATTTGGAGTTCATCAAGCATCGGTCAACAAATCAGAGTACGAGCATAACGGATACAGTGATGCACAGGAAGCGAGAGTCGGTTGGACTCGTCCCGGTCTCTATGCATTTTGGAGTCTCGTCCAAGTCTCCTTGGAGAATCCTGTTTTCAATTTCCAGGCGCTTGATGCCGAATATGGAGCAATTCCTGACTCCATGTCAGTCATTGCCAATATTGCACCGGACGGAAACTCCTTCTCGCAGTGGACTGAAACGGACTCGTGGCTGCCGGTGGATCAGGAGGCATATTCTCGTTTTGTCTCGGCCGTTGTCGAACGATATGATGGAGACGGCATTGATGATGCACCGGATGTTGTCGCCAAGATTAAAAATTGGCAGGTGGCCAATGAACCGGGATTGCCGCAAAATGTCCGTGCTGATTACGATAAATTGCTTACCATCACGTATGAGGCCATAAAGCAGGCGTGTGCGGAGTGTAATGTCGCCATTGGTGGCGTTACAGGCGACCCATTTAATTACATCCATACATTCGATACGTATTACGTCCCCATTTTACAAAAACTGGAAGGGAAGCCCTTCGATCTGTTCGATATACATTGGTATGGTAATGCAATTGGTGACTATCGCTTTCTTGACCGTCGCACAGGTGAAGATATCGTGACGGCAATTCGGACCACTCTTGATGAGCTTGGCCTTTTGGAAGGTACGGGCTTCATCATCACCGAAATGGGAAGTTATTCCGGCGATCCCGAGGAACCATTCTATGATTTCCAATCCGAGCGACAGCAAGCTGCCGATTATGCCAAACGCATAATCACTGCAGCGAGCCGCGGCTTCGATACTGTCCTTCTTGCCTGGGGCTTAATGGAAGGTTTTCTAGGAAATGATACATATTTCGACCACACCGGCCTCATCTATGATGGTTTAGGAAGCGACGATCTTGGATTAGGGGCGAAAAAGCTGAGTTATTACACGTTACACAATGTCAATACGCTACTTGAGAATATCGATATGACATCGGTGACGGCTGCCACATTCCCTAATACTCCCGATTCGATCCGTACCTACCAAGCTCATATTGAGGAAAAAACCGTTTATGTCATTTGGTGGGACGATGCCTTAGAACCTGAGCTCGAACATCAAACCCTGCTATTGGATGGATTGGCCAATGGAAATGCCGTTATCACCCACTTGGTTCCCGATACCGAGACCGGTCTAGAAGTGACCCAAGAGACATTATTGCCCGTTACCACGGAATCCATCTCCACAGGGAAACTGGAACTTACCCTGAAGCCAAATGATCCCATTATTGTACACCTCACGACAAATTCAATAACACAAAATACCTCATTGCTCCCTATATTGCACTTCATTCTTGATTCTGTTTCAGTGCAATGATCAGTGTTTTTCATCTCGTTTAGAACGGATCCCCCCAAGCCAATATCCTGCAAGCAGACAGACGCCCCCAAGAATTCCGTCGGTCGTCATATTGATCATTCGGAGCAATACCAGAACGACAAGAAGAAAGATGACAAAAACAACTCCGAAAACACGGAGTACATTTTCAATATTGTTGGTTCGTAATCCAAAAACAAGAAAAGCCAGTACAAAGAGACAGAACGCAATCGCGCTTACCATGCTGGTCGTCATGGTCCACCACGCAACGTCATAGATGGATGTAGCCTGCTCAATAACCGGTTGTGTCATATCGTCAAGAAGCGACATCGCCAAAGCAGTTCCTCCCCATGCGCACACCAAGAAACAGCTTATCACGATACGCACCACATTCCTCCAGATTCCCCCGACCGATTTCGGTACGGCAAAACAGTTTTCTTTGTTCCCCAAAAACGGTAATGGCAACAAAACACAGCGTGAAAGACGGAACAAAGGCTTGTGGCAGAGCCTGAACCGTGAAACCACGGTGCGGCCATTATGAACACAGCTGAAACCTATCTTTTCTTTGTCGTGCGGGATCGAATCCTTGCTCTCCCACTTGCTTCGGTCCGGCGAGTACACCAAGCTGTGGCAACAACACCATTACCTGATGCTCCACAAACAGTTTTAGGCGTTGTTAATGTCCATGGACGAATGATCGCTCTCGTCGATCCAGGTGTGCATCTTGGTTTTGATCCCTCACCGATTCGGACTTCTCAGGCTTTTCTTGAAATTCAAGCAGAATATGGCCCAGTTCTCGTCCTTGCAGACACGGTACTTGATGTAGATTTCCTTCAAAGCGAAAATGTCATCGCGGCCGAAGATCTTATTCCAGGATATCACGATGTCGTTTCCGTGTCTTCTTTTCGAGATATCACCGTATTTGTCAGCGACCCCGATTCTTTCCTGACGGAAGACGAACGCGCAGCCGTTGCCGATGCCATTATCGAATCACCTTTCGAGGCTTCTCGCTCCGAAGAGATCGAAGACCGCGACGATATGTCGGATTCGCTATGAGCACTGCCGCTTCCCAATATGGCAACACGGTCTCCCCCCAACTGTTGCAGACCTTCACGGAATATATTGCCAACGAGCTTGGATTGTCTTTTCTCGATGAGCGGGAACGAGAACTTATCCGTGGTCTCAGCGCGGCTGCATCCACCTTCGGGTTTGATCGAACCGACGATTTCATCACATGGTATCTCAGAACACGTGACACCCCCGAACGTATTGAAATGCTCGCTTCCCATTTGACCAATGGAGAAACGTATTTTTTTCGTGAGTCTCGCGCACTGAATGCCGTTGCCCAATTGTTGAAAACGAGCCCCGTCTCCGACACCATCCGCCTCTGGAGTGCTGGCTGTTCCAGTGGTGAAGAAGCCTATTCGCTGGCCATCACAGCGCATACCATTATCAAGGAGCGCGGTGGTCCCAAGGTGTCTATTCTGGCAACAGATATCAATCCACTTTCCCTGCAAGCTGCCCGTAAAAGAGTTTATCGAAAATGGTCCTTTCGCGGGACTCCGGAATGGGTGACATCAAAATATTTTACGTCCCAATCCGATGATTCACGACGACTCCGCCAAGACATTGCATCAATGGTTCAATTCGCAAGACTCAACCTTGCGCTTGATCCGTATCCTTCTTCGAACCCGAATACATCGAATATTGATGTCATTTTTTGCCGCAATGTCCTTATGTATTTTGTCGAATCAGTCCGCAACGAAGTGATCAAACGATTCCACGCATGTCTTACAAACCGTGGATTTCTCGCATTAAGCGCTTCTGAAGGAACACTTGCGACCTCATCGGGGTTGTTCTTTGCCAAAGCAGCAGCGCAAACCATGGTTTATGTCAAAACCCAGGCGCTTCCCGAAACACCTGTTTTCCTTCCAACCAAAACCATTTCTTCTATTGCTTGCGTCAAAAAGGCTTCTCTTCCTCAAAAACCTTCCCCAATACTTCCCAGTCCCATTGCACCGGTTTCGCACCACGAAAACATTAAGCAGCTCACCAAACACGCACGAGAGGCCTTTACTGCGAAGCGGTACCCAGAAGTCCGCAGAATTTTGGAAGAAGACCTCAAACCGCACAAGGATTTGGACGGTCAGTTTCTGGGATTATTGGCCCAAGCTTGTGCCAACATGAGGGATCTCGATGCGGCTGAGCACTGGGGAGAACTCGCTGTGAAGCGTGATAAGCTCTCGCCGTATCTTCGCTTTCTTTTGGCGAGCATTCAGATGGAACACAATAAATTCGACGACGCCAAAGCCAATTTGAAAAAGGCGCTCTATATCGATTCAAATTTCATTTTGGCATTATTCGAATTAGGGAATTTGTACCGACAAGAAAAACAATTTGATAAAGCGGATAAAGCCTACCACAATGCGCAGCTTCTTCTCCGCCAACTCGAACCAGATGCCCTTGTTCCTTGTGGAGAAGGATTAAGTGCCGCCGGACTTCTCCATATGATAGATAAGATTCCTCGGTAAGAATCCATGGAAAAACGGATGAAAGAACAACAGAACCTTGAGCTTTCTCGACCTAACGAGAGTGCCGTGCTCAATGCTCGAGCCAATAAACTGGCTCAAGAACATGCTCCTCCGACACAACCATCCGGTCATACTTTGAGTATTCTTGAAGTTGGTATTGGCAAAGAGCGCTACGGTATTGAAACGAATTACATTAAGGAAGTGCATTCTGTAGCCGGACTCACGCCTATTCCATGTACACCGGATTTCATCCTCGGGGTGGTCAGTATACGCGGTCGTGTTTGCTCGGTTATGGATGTCCGTCGTCTGTTCGGTATTCCATCCGGTTTGCTCACCGATGCTGATAGGATTGTTTTGCTCCAACACAATGATATGGAAACGAGTATACTGGCCTCATCGGTTGGCATGGTCAATTCCATCCAAACCGATATCCTGTCGCCATGGAAACCCCCTGGAGACGCATCCATGGTTCGTTTTGTCAGGGGGCTCTCACCAGATGGTCTCCTTGTTCTTTCTACCGAAACCTTGCTTACAGATGAGTATATCCTGATCAATGATGAGGTCGTTCTGTAATGCGCGTTGCAAACATACTTCTCCGAGCAAATCCCGGTAGATAATGCTTTGTGCTCATACGATAACAAGCCAACTCAATACAATAATTTTGCTGTCGTAGTACATCACTGCAGCGATAAACCGAAGATATAGGCGAATTACGGAGGAAACCATGTTCAACCATCTCAAGATCGGCATCAAAATCGCCTTGGGCTTCGCGCTGGTGCTCATCGTTCTGATTGTTGTCAGCACCATTGAAATTGTCGGACTCGACAACCTCCACAGAGATGTCGATGGTGTTGTCACCCGTTCCAGAATTGCGATGAATATCAAGGAAATGGAAATCAACCATTTAGATTGGGTTCTCTCGATTAGCCGTGGAATCATCAGCAATGAAATCACAAACCTTAATGTCGAGTCAGATCCTAAAGAATGCGCGTTTGGCAAGTGGTTCTATGGTGACGGAAAACGTGTTTTGGAGGAAGCTGTCCCCAGTACAGCCGCTGACCTCTCAGCCATTGAGCGATATCACAATGAAATTCATCATACATTCGATATATTAAAGGGGTATTACGAGAACAACACTCAAGAGATCGCCCATAATCTTGCCTCGACACTCTATATTGAAAAGCTCTTCCCGAGCCTTATTGCCTTTCGGACGCTCTTGAACAATATCGATGAAAAAGTCAGGTCAAAATCATTTCAATCCGAAGATCACCTGAAACAAGATACCGCATCAAAACGCAACTTAGTGATCATGCTGTCGATTCTTGCCATCTTGGTGGCGACCGGTGCAGGCATTGTTATCAGTCGACGCATTACTCAGCCCTTACATCGATTGCTTGAATCGGCCAATAGCATTGCGACTGGTGATCTCAATATTCATTTACCCGACGTCAACAGCAAAGACGAAATGGGCGACCTGGCACGAGCGTTTTTCCATATGGCGGCCTCACTCAACAGCCATGCCGAACATTTAACTGCCATCGCCAACGGGGACCTGTCCAACGAAGTCATTCCGCTTTCAGACAAAGATACCATGGGCAATGCGCTGTCTTCCATGGTGCAAGCACTTCGTAAAATGACAGGCCAGATGACCGATGCCGCCCATGTGTTGACGACGTCCATCAGCCAAATCAGCGCTTCATCGACGCAATTATCCACCAGTTCTGCAGAGACGGCCACAGCCGTCAGCGAAATTTCAGCCACCGTCGAAGAAGTAAAACAAACGACCCGCCTGTCCATGGATAAAGCCAAAACGGTTGCAGAAGTGGCCGCTGAAGCCGCCAAAAGCTCGCAATCCGGAAGTGAAGCCACCGAACAGCTCAATGCCGAAATGGACACCATCAAAGGGAAAATGGAGTATGTCGCCCAACATATTGTACGCTTGTCGGAGAAAAGCCAGGATATTGCTCACATCATTGCTGTGGTGAACGATTTAGCCGACCAATCCAATATTTTAGCGGTCAATGCAGCCATTGAAGCAGCCAAAGCCGGCGAGGAAGGACGCGGTTTTTCCGTTGTAGCCCAAGAAATCAGGAGCCTTGCCGAGCAATCAAAACAGGCAACGGATCAGGTTCGATCTATTTTGGCCGATATTCAAAAAGCAACATCCGCCGCAGTTATGGCGACGGAGCAGGGCAGTAATGCCGTGGAATCCGGAGTCCATCGAACGGAAAATGCTGCGACAGCTATTCAACAGTTAGCGGATACAATCTCACAGGCAGCAATGGCCGCAACCCAGATTTCCGCTTCAAGCCAAGAGGAATTTGCCGGTATGGATCAGGTTGCCCTGGCCATGGATAATATCAGCCAAGCCACAAGCCAAAACACAGAAAGTGCACGACAGCTCGAAAATTCAGCCATGAGTCTCCAAGACCTGGGGATTCAACTGCAGGAGCTTGTCTCCCGATACAAACTCTAGGAGTGCGCTCTCGTGGCTTTTGACAATCCGGAATTTCTCGCCAAGCTTCGTAAGGCGTTCAAACATGAAGCCGTCGAAAGACTTGCCAATTTAGGAAAGACGCTCATCTCGCTCGAAGAAGGACGAGATGAAACCAAGCGCGATCACCTCCTCGAATTGGCCTATCGCGAAACCCACAGTCTCAAAGGGGCTGCGCGAGCTGTCGGGGGCTTCGATATTGAAGTCTTGAGTCATGCGATGGAAACCGTCTTCTCCGGTATGATCAAAAACGATCAGTCTCCGGATGAGAGTCAATTCGACCTTCTCCACCAAGCCGTGGACATGCTTCGTTGGTTTATTAACAACCCCACGGAAGAAGACGGTCCAAGTCCTGAGGCCGTACGATTGGCCGGATTACTTAACAATTCGGAAACCGATACTCCTGAAGGCCATCTCTTTGACGACATTTTGACCCCAATGTCCGAAGCTGAGCTCGATAAAAACACTTTGGCTCCGCCTCCAACGACTTCCGTCTCTACTGCCCCTCTACCGGAAGAATCTCACGATACCACCGAGCCAGCAAGACCGCCCGACGAAAAGAGAATTTCGGATAAACCGCATTCCGATGCCGCTCCATCGTCAGACCGTTCTCCCTCTTCTGAACCTGCATCGAACCAAACATCCTCAACGCGTATACCTTCATCACCTGCCAAGGGTATGGGGTTCGACACGGTCCGGGTTCCATCGAGCCGGCTTGAAGATGTCCTCTTGCGCGGAGAGGAAATGCTGTGGCTCAAGGGAGCGTTGGGAGAAACCGCGCGTCGGCTCACGACAATCAAAAAAGAAATGGCTGGACTCAAATTAGCCTTTGACTCTTTGGATGCCAATCCGCGTGCAGGAAGTGCTGTCCGTCACGCTCTTGAACATACCGATGATGTCCGCCGACACCTTGATTTTGTTGAGGCTGAAATCGGTTCACTCACCCAATCAGCCGTAAAAAATGCCCGTTCCATGACAGTCATGCTTGACGAGCTCCTTGATGAAACGCGGCGTATTTTGCTTGAACCATTTTCCACTTTGTTCGACATGCTGCCCGTTATCGCTCGGGATATTGCCCGAGAACAGGGCAAGAAATGTCGCCTCACCCTCATTGGATCACAGGTTGAAATCGACCGACGCATTCTGGATGAATTACGAGACGTCTTTGTTCATATTATTCGAAATGCTGTCGACCATGGACTGGAAAAACCTGAAAAGCGTCTTGCCCATGGAAAAACTGATGCTGGCAGAATTCAGATTCGTGTCATGCGATCATTAGGAGGAAAAACGCAGATTGAAGTATCTGATGACGGCATTGGTCTTGACGCGGATGCCGTGACATCCAAGGCTATTTCACTCGATGTCATTTCTGTCGACGCCGCACGTGAAATATCCCTACAAGAAAAATTAAATCTCATTTTTCATTCTGGCCTCACGACAAGTCCTCTTATTACGGATATATCAGGGCGTGGCCTTGGGCTTGCCATTGCCAAAGACAAAGTAGAGCGCATGGGTGGCTCCATTGGTGTCTCTTCTTTCCCCGGAAAAGGCACAACATTCGATATCACATTGCCTTCGGCGCTTTCTTCCTATCCGGGAATTGTCATTATGGCTGGAGGACGGCATTTTGTCATACCCAAGGGGGGAGTCGAGCACGTCATCCGCATTACACCTGATGACATCATCCATGCTTTGGCGAGAGAAGGTATTGTCCACGAAGGCGTCACTATACCAGTACGCAGACTCCAAACGATTCTTGGATTGCCTGAATCCGAACTGCTGCAATCCCAACATCTGCCTGTACTCATTATGACGGCATCGGGCCGAAGAGCAGCCATCATTGTCGATAAAATCCATGAAGAACGTGAAGTCATGGCCAAACAACTCGGTCCGCAACTCCGACGGGTCCGCCATGTTGCCGCCGTGACCACATTAGCCGGGGGGCTGCTTGCGCCGATTCTTCATGTGCCCGATATGATCGCTACCGCATCCAAAACATCACAAGCGAATCAGGTCGACAAGCGCCATCAGCCAATGCGAGAAGCATCGGGAAGACAATCCACCGTTCTCGTTGCGGAAGACTCCATAACATCGCGCATGTTGTTGAAAAATATTCTTGAAGCGGCCGGATACGTCGTGAAAACGGCTATTGACGGTGTGGAAGCTTTTCTAGCATTGCGCGAAACTGCACCGGATATTGTTATAACCGATGTCCAGATGCCGGGCATGGATGGTTTTGAATTGACTGCGCGAATCCGAGCCGATGCAGCGTTCGCCAATCTCCCGGTAGTTCTTGTGACTTCATTGGAAAGTCGAGAAGACAAAGAACGTGGCATTGATGCCGGAGCCGATGCCTATATTGTGAAAAGCGGCTTTGACCAAAAAAATCTGTTGGACGTAATTGAACGGCTCCTATAGCCTGACGACACCTTACCGACACCAACCCTTAAGGATGCGTCGAACGACTATGATTCGTGTTCTTATCGTTGACGACTCCCATTCGGTTTGCGTCTTCATGCGTCATGTTCTCGAATCTGACGGCACCATGGAAGTGGTGGGTATAGCAGAAGATGGCAGGCAAGCCGTAGAGATGACAAACCGGCTCAAACCCGATGTCATTACCATGGATATCACCATGCCGGTTTTAAATGGTATTGAAGCCACGCGGGAAATCATGGCGACACGGCCCACGCCAATTGTCATCGTGAGCAGTGATTGGTCACCGAGTGAAACCGCCAAGACATTCCAGGCCATGGATGCCGGAGCCTTGACCCTGCTGCGAAAACCCGGTCTTGGTCGCGGTAACGATGAAGCCTGTTATGAATTGATTAAAACCGTCAAGCTCATGTCGGAAATCAAAGTGGTACGCCGAGTACGCCGGCGTTTATCCCAGGATGAGTCAACTCCGAGTGTCTCGGCCCATCCCAAAATTTCTCGACGCATTGAATGTGTTGCCATTGGTGCTTCAACGGGTGGCCCTCAGGCATTAAGCAAAATTCTTTCGGTGCTCCCGAAATCATTTCCCGTTCCGATTCTTCTCGTTCAGCACATGTCTCCGGGGTTTATCAACGGTATGGTGCAATGGCTTGGCAGTATAACGACACTCCCCGTTGTTGCTGCGAAAGATTCGCTTCGACTGGAGCCCGGCGTGATTTATGTCGCGCCGGATGGAGTACACATGGGTGTCACCCCGGGACCGCGTATTCATTTATCAACGACACCGGTGCAAAATGGACTCAGGCCGTCGGTTTCCTATATGTTTGCATCCGTTGGCAGAGTCTTTTCCAAAAAAGCCGCGGCTGTGCTTTTGACAGGAATGGGGCGTGACGGCGCTGTAGAAATGAAAAAATTACGCGATCTCGGCGCCCTGACCATCGCGCAGGACAAGGCATCGTCCACAGTGCACGGCATGCCTGGAACGGCCATAGCCTTGGGGGGAGCTGAGCGTATTCTCCCTCTCGACGCTATAGGCCCGGAACTTGTTACCAGTGTCGGGTAAACCGGTAGGAAAACAGTCCGATATGCCCGAGCAATCATCATCTACCAGTATCCTCGTTGTGGAAGACAGCTTAACTCAAGCGCTCATGCTGGAAGAGACCTTGAGTAGTCGAGGATTTGTCGTGAACCTTGCTCGTGATGGCGAAGAAGCCTTGTTCACACTTCGGAATCAACAGTGTGACATTGTCATTTCCGATGTCATCATGCCAGGAATGGACGGATTTGAGCTCTGTCGTACCATTCGAAACGATAACGACTTGAGTTCCATTCCGGTCATTCTCCTCACCAGTCTCTCCGATCCGGAAGATATTGTTCGCGGTTTGGCGAGCGGTGCAAGCAGCTTTGTGACAAAACCTTTCGATGAGGCATTTCTTTTCTCTCGTATTGAATATTTGTTGGAAAACAGAAGTACAAATCGACCGGAAGACAATGAAGAAATGGAAATCGTTTTGCGCGGCGAATCGCGTACGATTTATTCAAACAAAAAAAATATGGTCGATCTTCTTCTTGGAACCTACGAACATACATTGCTCCAAAGCCAGGAACTCGACCGATCTTTACAACGAAACCGAGAACGCGAAGCCTTGTTGCGTGGGGTTCTGGCTTCTCTCTCGGCGCATATAACGGTTGTCGATTCCAATGCTCGCGTGATTGCCACCAACGATGCATGGGATCATTTCCCATTACCTGAAAAGACGATTCCCAAAGAAATGCGTCTTGAGTATGTACGCCAGACCCTCCTTCCACAAAATTTAGCCGGGGCTGGCCTGCTTTCCATTCTGCAAAAGAAAAAAAATAAATTTGAAATCGAATATCCCTTTGTTTCCAGCCGAGGCCGCATTTGGTTTCAAGTCGTCGTCACGCCATTACCTGACGATATTGGTGGGGCCGTCATATCCCATGTGAACATAACAGGTCGAAAGCGAGCTGAAGAAGCGTTGCTTCACACCCAGGCTGGACTGGCAAAAGCCCAGGAACTCGCCAAAATGGGGAACTTTGAACTTGATCTCCATACGCACACCATGTCGTGGTCGGATCAAGTTTATCATTTATTTGGCACCAATCAACTTTCACTCCATCCCACACGCGACGTCTTTATTCGCTTTTTCTCCAAAAACGAACGCCCCCGGCTTATATCCTGGATCGACGATATTGTTTCAGGAAAAATCGCTGCAGATGAAGAATTTTCCTTGAACCGGGAACGTATCGTGCGCATTCAAGCCGAGGTCGAGCGGGATGCCGATGGAACACCATTTCGTTTGCTCGGGATCATGCAAGACGTGACGGATAAGCGGCGTCTCATTAAACAACTTATCGAAGCCAAGGAAGCTGCCGAACAGGCCAGTCAGGTCAAAGCCGAATTTCTTGCTAATATGAGTCATGAAATTCGTACGCCGTTGAACGGTGTTATCGGCATGACCGAACTTGCGTTGATGACCGATCTTTCCGCAGAACAAAACGAATACCTGACTATGGTGAAAAACTCAGCCGAATCGTTGCTTGGCATCATCAATGATATTCTCGATTTCACCAAGATCGAAGCCGGCAAATTACAACTCACTGAAAATGATGTCGACATTGGCCGCCTTCTGACCGATGCCCTCAAGCCGCTCATGATTACAGCCAAAGGCAAAGGGCTCGAATTTTACTGTCAGGTTGGCGATACCGTCCCGACATGCATACGCACCGATCCGGTGCGACTCCGCCAAATTCTCATCAATCTTGTCGGCAATGCCGTTAAATTTACGGAAACCGGATCTATAACCATTCATGTCGAATATCATACACACAAAGAATACGGCCTTGTCTTCACCGTTGCCGACACAGGGATAGGTATTCCCGATGAAAAAATCAGCACCATTTTCGAGAGCTTTACGCAACTCGACGGTTCTTTGACGCGCCGGCACGAAGGAACGGGACTCGGACTGGCCATCTGCAAACAGCTCGTTGAACTGATGGGAGGAGGGATTTCAGTTTCAAGCGATCTGCAAAACGGAACGAAATTTACCTTCTCGTTACCAACGAAGACACTCAAAACGGATGCAACTGTCTGTCCACCACCACAACCCGAACCACAACCCCCCCTTCCTCAATTGCGTATTCTTCTGGCTGAAGACAATCAGGTAAATCTCCGCTTCGCCACCGTACTCCTCGAAAAACAGGGGCATGAGGTGACGACTGCCGTCAATGGCCAAGAGGCTCTTGATGCCTTGGCTACATCACATTTCGATATTGTTCTTATGGATGTGCAAATGCCGGTGCTCGATGGTGAAGAAGCAACTCGGCGGATTCGACGTGGCGAGGACGGTATTAATCCGGCTATTCCTATCATCGCGCTGACGGCACATGCCATGAGTGGCGATAAAGAACGTTTTTTACGTGCCGGTATGGACGGATATGTTCAAAAGCCGTTGGATTCTTCAACCCTTTTCAAAGTCATTGCCAACATCCTCAACGCAACGCCCTCCACGGCGTCGGAACTCGATTTGAATGCGCTTAAAGCGGCCTTGGGAAACAATACTGATCAGATGTACATTTTACTCAAATTATTTGAAGAAATGGCTCCATCACTGTTACAATCCATAACTGACGCCATTGAAGATAATGATATGGATATGTTGGTAGAAACGAGTCATAGCCTCAAAGGTGCTGCCGGCAATATTCGCGCATATACGTTGTATGAACAAGCGAGCCAGTTGGAACAGGCTGCTCGAGAAAACAAAACCACAAATTTTCACAAACTCATTGATACGATGAAACATACGCTTGGTGCCGTAAACAGGATCATTTCCAACACGATCCCTCACCACGCCAACGTATGAAATTCCATCTTCTTCTTTTTTCAAAAAAAATCACCCAGAAGAACTCCTTGACAAGAGACACCAAGATTGAACAAGAAAATACAAGGCCGGCGCCATACGGTATAGCCGAATTATGATCTCCACTGCTTAGAAGGAGTAAGAATGCAGCGTGTCAAACATCTCATGTCCACAGCAATTGTGAGCATCGCGCCAGACGATAATATGGAAAAAGCCCGTAAAATTTTCAGTTCCGGGTCCATTCGCCATCTTCCTGTTGTGGAAGACCGAACTCGACTTATTGGACTGGTGACCCAAAGGGATGTTCTTGCAGCAGCGCATCAGTCAAATGACACAACTATTGCAGAGATCATGCAAACCAATGTCAAAACCGTAACGTCAGATGAACCACTACGTACAGCCGCAGCGCTCATGCTCGAACACAAATATGGATGTATGCCGGTCGTCGATAAAGGCAAACTGACTGGCATCATTACGGAGTCCGATTTTCTCAAACTTGCCATTTTCCCAGTGGGATAATGGACGTATATTTTTTCAAAAGACATACGAGTGTCATAGTATACCGAGTCGGTAACAGTCTTGCCGGTCTCCGGTATATTCTGTTTGTCTGCAAGGCTCCTGTTTCTCGTCAATAATTCAGTTTAGCACTTGCCAACCTCGTTTGTTTACGCAAAATATTTCCACCACCAAACTTCACTGACATCACACTCTAAGGAGACCCCCCATGCATTTCGGATATGTGGCGTTGCTTGGTCCACCCAATGCAGGCAAGTCGACTCTGCTCAATCAAATTCTTGGACAAAAAGTTTCCATCGTCACACCCAAACCTCAAACAACTCGAAATCGCATCAGCGGCATTCTGTCTGATGAACATGGACAAATCGTCTTTTTAGATACTCCGGGAGTCCATGCTGCCCGAGGAACCCTCAATCGATTTCTTGTCGAAGCAGCATGGCAGGCGCTTTCAGCTTCCGATATGGCTGTCACCCTGCTTGATGTTTCCAAAATGGTGCATAATCCCGATGCAATAGCTGAAAACAATCGATTACTCTCCAAAGTCGCCGATGCTGGTCTTCCTATGGTGCTGGCATTGAACAAAGTCGATATGGTTTCAGACAAAGCGCTTCTTCTGCCTGTTATGGAGAATGCGGCCCAGATCATGCCTGATGTGGAAATCTATCCGATTTCGGCACTAACAGGAAATGGGGTGGACAAACTCCTTCAGGCGGTTTGGCAACGCTTGCCCGAAGGCAGTCCGATGTATGACGAAGACCAGATTTCAACGGCACCGCTTCGCTTTCTTGCTGCAGAAATCATCCGAGAAAAACTCTTCCTCGAACTTCGACAGGAATTGCCCTATCAAACGGCGGTTGCCATTGAAGAATTCGACGAATCAGATCCCAAACGTGCCTATATCAATGCCGTTATCCATGTCGCCAAGTCGAATCACAAGGGTATCGTTATTGGAAAAGGCGGCGCTACACTCAAGAAAATTGGTACGGAATCTCGCCAGGAAATTGCCGAACTCATTGGAATGCCAGTCCATCTTGAACTGTGGGTCCGGGTCAGTCCACGTTGGACAGACAATCCGCGCGCAGTACTTGAGCTGCTTGGCGAATCCGATTTAGAAATGAGCATGGACTCATAAACAAATTTTCTTCAACAGAAGAGGAGAGAGAAGAAACACCGTTTGTTCAAACTGTTTCTTCTCTCACATGGTTTTTCTCGTCGTAGAGTTCAACGCATGAATGCCGATGTGAAGTATTCAAGCCTTCGACAAAAACACAATATTGAGATTATAGCGCCACTATACTATTTTTCCCGAAAACTTTGTCATGGTGCTTACCACGCATCTTTCGAGTCAATTATTAAAACACGATATCTTTTTGCTGATGTTCCTATGTTTTTTCCACGTACAATACACGATACCGCTTTTCCTCAAACCACTTCCCGAGCACCTTCATTTCTCTTTCAAACCGGAGTATCCTTTGTCTTCGACATGAAGACATCCCGCGAAAAAATTTGAAGAAAAGAGGTGAGCCTCCCCTGGGGCAACGGGGGCAAAACCGATCACAAAGGATACCATGATATGAAAACGTCACTCACCCAACGGCTTGCCAGCGTACACGAACGGATTCAGAACGCCGCATTGGCGTGCGGTCGTGCTCCTGAAACAGTCCGTCTCGTGGCGATTTCCAAATTCCATCCGATTTCCGCTGTACGCGAAGTGTACGATGCCGGGCAGGTCGATTTTGGAGAATCATATATTCAAGAAGCACTGGCCAAACAAGATGAATCGACCGACCTTGCCATTGCATGGCATTTTGTGGGAAAACTCCAGAAAAATAAGGCAAAATTCGCCGTGGGTCGCTTTGCTCTTATTCATGCAGTGGATTCGTTGGAGCTGGCGACAACATTGGAGCGCAGAGCATCGGAACACATTGTGCAAGACATCCTTATTCAGGTGAATCTTGCCCGGGAACCACAAAAATCCGGCGTCATGGAGGAGAAACTTGATGCACTCGTCGAGGGTATTCTCGAACTTCACCAGGTCCGATTGCAAGGATTTATGGTCATGCCGCCGTTTTCCGATGATCCGGAAACGTCACGGCCATTTTTTCGACGCCTTTTTGAAACGCGTGAGCGTATTGGACGAGAGTTCGGCATTAATCTGCCGCACCTGTCCATGGGGATGAGCGGGGATCTCGAAGTCGCCGTGGAAGAGGGCGCAACTCTCGTCCGTGTTGGAACCGATATTTTCGGACCACGGCCGGTCGTCTAATCATCCGTCTTTTTTCAGACACAAACTTTCGGTAAGTATTCCGTAAAAGGAGTCGAAATGGCTGAAGAGAAAAAAAAATCCGGCTTTCTGAAATGGGTTATCCTCGTTCTGCTCCTGCTTATTTTAGGTGGTGGGGGATATTTCGCCTACCTCAAATTTTTTCTTGAACCACAACAGCAAAAAGCTGAAGAAGCTCAAAAAGCTGAAGAAGCTCAAAAAGCCAGCCAAAGCAAAGGGGCTGGCATCGGTATTGATGGCAAACTCGTTGAAGTTCCAGAATTTGTGGTCAACTTGGCAGATCGTAGCGGCCGTCGGTATCTCAAATTCAAAATGGATGTGGAAGTCACCGATGCCGCTGTGGCACAAGATGTTGTAAACAACATGGCCAAAATCCGCGACGCCGTCATTTTATTGTTGTCGAGTAAAGAAAGCGACGAGTTGACAAGTATCGAGGGAAAAATCGGATTACGGAAAGATATCGCGGGCCGCATCAACCAAGTACTTGGTGGTCCAAAAGTTGCACGCGTATATTTTACTGATTTTGTTATCCAATAGTTATACAGCTCTTCACTCGATTCCTGTAAAACGGTGTCGTAGTGACAGATTTTTTTGGGTAACTCGACGATACACTTGACAAGGCGCGTTTTCACTTATTGAATACACCCGCCAATCGCGCAAACCGTGCCAATTTTTTGGCTCAATCCCGACTTGCGCGTAAAGGGGAGAATATGACCCCAGACGATATCGATCAGGATCAGCTGGCAGCAGAATGGGCTGCAGCGCTCGACGACACGGATGACGACGCAGGTCCGGATCTCTCTGCCTTTGATACTGATTTCAGTGAAGAAAGCAGTGGCGGAGGAGATGCCGGCGAAGCATCCGGAGGAGCAGGAGGAGCAGGAGGAGCAGGAGATGACGCACTCGCTGCGGAATGGGCTGCTGCTCTGGCCTCGGAAGAAGAAGAAGCCATTAAGAAAGAAAAAGAGCAAGACCGCCTTGCCAAAAAAAGTCACCCGGCTGATTTCAAAGATTTGACGAATGAATCAAAAGCGCCGCGTGATGAATACCGTCGGGATCTTGATTTTATTCTCGACATCCCTCTTGATGTCTCGGCTGAACTTGGCCGGACAAAGTTGCTCATTAACGAATTACTCCAACTGGGGCAGGGTTCGGTTATTGAACTCAACAAGCTCGCTGGCGAACCCTTGGAAATTTACGTTAACGGGAAGTTGGTCGCTCGTGGCGAAGCCGTTGTTATCAACGAAAAATTTGGTGTTCGCTTGACCGATATCATCAGCCCCATTGAACGGGTCAAACAGCTTGGCTGAACCGGCAACCAGCCTGACCGAAGCCGCTAAAACGGTCACGCCCAAGGTACTGTCGTTCTCCACACTCATGGAGATGACGATTGCCTTGCTTGCTATTTTGCTCGTCATTTTTCTGGCTTGGCAACTGCTTAAAATCATCGGACCCAAGATGGGATTGCAGATCGCCAACAAAACGGGGTTGCTCTCGTTTCAAGGGCATCTCCCGCTTGGACCAAAACGCAGTATCGTGGTGGTCCGATACCAAGATAAACACCTCGTGCTCGGCGTAACCGAACACAGCATCAACCTCCTCACACAAACGGATGCCAGACATGACGAGGATAACGCCGCTTCTTCCACTCCCGCAGCCTCTGGCGGCGATACGACGACTCCCTAAACAGGCCAGCCCGTCTTTTTCCGCCCGTTGCATCGTCCTCTCCATCCTTCTTGGATGTATCGGACTCTTTTTGGTCGCACCGGCCTTTGCACAGGATTCCCCAGCGCTCAATTTGAGCTTGTCAGCAGGACAGAGCGAGCCAGAACAAGTTTCCATCCTTCTTGAACTTTTGTTCATGTTCACGGTTCTGTCTTTAGCCCCTGCCATCGTCCTCACCGTGACAAGTTTCACGCGCATCATCATTGTCTTTTCATTCGTACGCCAAGCCATGGGAACAGCGCAAATGCCCCCCAACCAGATTTTAGCCAGCCTGGCTATTTTCATGACGGTGGTCATCATGTTTCCCGTTGGTAAAGCGATCAACGATACTGCACTCCAACCGTATCTTAATGAAGAAATTGGTTTCCAAGTCGCTTTGGATAGAGCTCAGATTCCCTTACGGGAATTTCTCTTCAAACATACTCGAGAAAAAGATCTCTCCATATTCTATACCATCACCAAAATGGAGCGCCCACAAACGAAAGAAGAAGTCCCGACGGTCATGCTAGCGGCCGCTTTTATGATTAGTGAACTCAAAACCGGGTTCACCATAGGATTTCTCATCTATGTGCCATTCCTCATTCTCGACATGGTTATTGCCAGTATTCTTTTGTCGATGGGGATGATGATGCTTCCACCAGCCATGGTATCTATGCCTTTTAAATTGCTGTTATTTGTCATGGTCGATGGGTGGGCATTACTCACCACTTCGCTCGTGGAGAGTTTCAATGTGTGACGTCCGGGAATGATGTCGACACAATAAATATGCAATATGGCCCAATGGCCGTGTTGACCGGAAATCTCCAGGGTTTTATAGAATATAAGAGTGTTGAATTGCGTTTGAAGAGAAAGGGCATGCACGCGACACATGCCCAGTATCTACGCGGAGAAAATTTCGTCTTCTCCATCATACCATAGGCAGGTGATCCATGAGTCCAGATTTTGTTATCGGATTTGCACGGCAAGGTATTGAAACCGCTCTCATGATGGCACTTCCTATGCTATTGGTCGGCTTAGCAGTTGGGGTTTTCGTCAGTATTCTTCAAGCCGCTACCCAAATTCAGGAAATGACACTGACCTTTGTGCCGAAAATCGTGAGTATGTTCATCGCGCTTATCATCGCTTTTCCCTGGATTATGGATAAAATGATCTCTTATACGAGGGATTTAATCCTCAATATTCCAAACTACATACGATAACATCACGCAATGACGCTCTTTTTTATCCACGCGCCGTTCTTGTAGCGGAGAAAGAAAACCGTCGCCAGCAGCATGACGAAAAAGGTTAAGATGATCCAGGCACTATAAATAGTGATGTGGAACACAACGATACCGACATACGATGGTATCGCCAACCCGAGTGACGCACATATCCCGATCGCTTTCATAACAAATGAAACGTCACCAGCCCCCTTCAGCACTCCCAGATAGACCATCGTTAATCCGTCGAACAACGTAAAAAAGACAAGAAATCGCAACAGGATCACTCCCATATTTGCAATGGGAGCAAATGTTTCGGGAGTCATTCCCGTTGTTCGAAACAAATTCAGCAAGGTATAGGGGAAGACAAGAAAAATCGTCCCGATAATCGATATATAAATAAGATTGAGGGCAATAGCGCTATTGGCCGTTACTTTAGCGTAAACTGCTTCTTTTTTCCCCACAGCCTGCCCCGTTAATACACACACGGCAATATGCATCCCGACCAAGGGTAAAAAAATTAAGGAATGTAAAGAAAAGACAATGTTTGTTGCAGCGAGTTCAACTTCACCCAATCGCCCGACAAGCAACGTGAAACACGTTATCGCCATGACATCGAGGAAAAATTGCATGCCGCTTGGAAAACCGAACCGGAGAAATCGAAGAAATAAATCCGGTTGGAATTTCCATTGACTCCGCATGCCGAATTCGCGTTCATTATTGTTTCGAAAAAGCAGCCAAAGATAAAGACAGACCATAACCAACCAGCCTGTTGCTGTGGCCAGACCAGCACCGGCAATGCCGAGTTCAGGCACGACCGCAACATCACCGACCTTCAATCCGTTGATGAGAATGTAATCCAGCGGAATATTGATTCCAGCGCCAATCATATTGACGATCATGACGACACGCGTCAGTCCGCGTCCCGAATACAATCCCGACATCACGACACTGGCGATGAGTAAACCGGCATTGACGGCAAGAATACGGTAATAGACAATCTCCAACGCAATGATATCCGGTGGATGTCCGGCTGCTTCGAAAATCAATCGTCCCGGAATGGCCAAAAGGGCCAGGACAACAGCCGCCCCCACACAAAAATAGAGTCCTTGCCAGACTGATGCTCCAGCCATGCGTGCGTTTCCCGATCCCATGTATTGGGCCACAAAAACACTCACATACTCCGCAACGCCCATGAAAAACGCAATAAACGTGAAGATGGTAATAAATGCGGGCATGGAGGCAGATAACGATTCGATCGAATACCACCCTAAAAATAATCTATCCGTGAAGCTCATGATAGAGGCAGACATCATGGACAAGATGAGTGGTAAACTCACACGTAAAACTTCTCGGCTCCCATACGGACGGTGCCACCAATGTTGTAGAAATCGCATAAAATACCGCCTTTCGGGTATTTATAAAAATATTGATTCATAGCCTGCTTCGAATTGAAGAACGACAACAGACCGCCTTCAATAGGCCATTTTTTTGGAGTTCTCGTGAAGTGAAGAGGCGAAGAGGTCTATCACCGTCCAGACGAACGGTAAAGCCTCAGGAGCAGCGTGCTGAAGACCACATCTGACATTCCGCAAAATCAAGAGACAGTTCTAGATCTGCGCTTGAATGTGGTTCAAACGTTACGGTTGGGTGGATATTCTGATGATTCAGGTTGGCGAGGAGTTCATCAAAGGGAATATTGCCCTTGCCCGGACCAAGGTGAAGATCATACGACCCGTCGTTATCGTGCAGGTGGATATGCCGTATCCGCGGAGCTAACACCCCAATCCATTGATCCAGATCATTTTTATTCACGCCCCCAGCAAAACTGAACCAGTGACCGATATCAAAACACAATCCGACACGATCATCGTACTGTGCTAATTGATCGACCAATTGAAGCACACGTTGCGGTTCTTTTTCATGTGTATTTTCGAGATAAAGCGGTGGATGATTTGGCCATGACGCAAGAACATCTCGCCATGTCGATACGGAACGATCACACCATATATCATACACTTTACGATAGAGATTGAAGTCAAATGCAGCATGCGCAATGAGATGCTCTGGTTCATATATTCGGGCTGCATCTAAAGCAGTCTGAAGTCTCTTTGCCGTCGCTTCCCGTACGAAATGATCAACACTCCCTGGCTGCAAATCGTGGAAGGGGAGGTGGATACCAATCGACAATCCTGCCGACTTCACCCGTTCTGCGATCATCTCGTGATCTCGAGGCTCGACACTATCAAGCGTCAGCGCATCAAAACCAATTTCAGGAGCTATCTTCCGCTCAATAAACTCGTCCAGCCGTCCCGGTTCATTCAGGATGGCGCGCAACGGTAAATTGACAAAATAACGGTTCATGAAGACACGCCTCCGGGAATGAACATCAATGTATACCACCACGTATTGATTTGATTTTTTATCAAGAGCACTCCGCTGAGTCAACGTGGTCTCTTCATTGTGAACAGAGGGAATCGTTCAAATTGTGACGATCAAACAAAACGTCTGGATATATAGGGAGAAAAAATTTGGAACACCCCCCATCCATTGCACTTCGATCATGTGCTCATCTCATAGCACAAATTGCATTGCAGATAAGGGGCATATCTCGATAAACCGCCCAAATTCCCTCACTGCACAAACGACTTCAAATAATTGAAAAACGAGTCTGTCGCTTTTTGTTCTTCCGTGGAGTGTTCAACGAGTTGGACGTTGTTTTTTGGGGAGAAGATGGGGTCGGCGGGGGTACCGGTGACGGTCATGCTGCCAATGGGAGCGAAGGTGGATTCGAGGCGTAGGATAATGGGTTTGGTTTCCCCATTGGCGATAACGAGAGGGTAGCCCGGTCGCATGGGAAAAATGTCGGCAAACACCATGACTTTTTCATTAGGTGCATTTCCGACAATTTCTTCCAGAACATATGTTCCGGCTTGCAAAAATCGGTTGTCATCCGGTGATAAGGGGAGGTCAACGAGATTGGCCTTGGGGCCGGAGAGGCGCAGTGCCAGGATTTCGTGTTGCTCAATGCTAATAAAAAACTTGGCCGGTTTACTGTTTGGCGTTTCACGTACCACTTCGCATACAACCGATCCCGGTGTGGATTGAACAAAAAACTTGCTTCGAAACGCATCGGGATCCAGAACGATTTCCTCACCGGCATCCTGTCCATCGTTGCGACCTGAAGAAGCAACAAACCCTTTGAAATTCAATATTTCTTCTCGGTTAGACCCAACGATTCCTTCGAGAATAACGCGATCGCCGACAGCAGTATGCAATGTGCCATTCTCAGCGATGGTTTTAAATTCGTTATTATGCCACACCCCAAAAACCGTTCCACCGTGGTTCGTGTGGTTTGAAGACGTTTTTTTCCAATTGAGATTGGTTTGTCCCAAACTCACGCCATCGACACGCACATCCAAGGTCGAAAAGGGGGAAAGTGGCATACGTGGCGTTTCAGCCAAGTTGATTCCTGGACGATCAGACGCAAACACACCGAGAATAGGCATAGGTGAGGTCGAGGCAGTCGCCGGTCGCCATGAAATGCGAAGCGGAGTCCCTGTAGAAAGCGTCAGTTTTGACGTTTGCGGCTTGATAAGGGCCCCATTCACCAACAATTGAATCTTGTCCTTTGGGTAGGTGGCAAAATCATTATCAGTGATATCAGGTAATTGAACATCCACTCCGAAATGGTGCAAAATTACAGTCGTGGCCATGAGTTGATGACGCACTTTCCAATCGAGATCGGAAATATCTTTGCTCACCTCAATAGCCAAAGCCGGGATTTCCCGATCTTTGAGTGCATGGTACGTCAACGATTTCCGTTGTTCGAGATAAGCAGAATGATTTGAAAAGGTCTTGGTATTGAAGAGTTCGAACTGCCATTTTGCCGGTTTGACATGTTGATTGATATCTTTCAGACAATTTTCAACGAAGTCGGCGAGAAAAATACGATTTTTATACACGTTCGTGTCGATAATGACAGACTGTCCATACCGATACGGATTGCGCCGAGCGTCAACATGTGTGGGACTGTAAAACCCTGATCCCTCATGAAGATGGATGAGTGCGTCGCTTTTCGAGACAAGATAGCGAATAACCCGCGCCAATCGATCTTCATAGAATTGGTTGTAGTCTTTATCAAAACGACGATTCAAGTCGACATTCACCTGACGTTTGCGAACGTGAATCGAAGGAGGATTTGCGCGGGGGATAATAAGCAAGTTGCCTTTCTTCACCGTGGCATTCGTCAAAATTTCCGATGTGACAAATCCCGACGCTTCATCTCCCTGAATCCCCCCTTGGACCATGACGGTCGGTCCCGGTTCGGTCCCGCGAAGCCACGTCACGGCGAGAGGGTACTGCGTCCCCTGAAAAAAAACGTATTTTTCAGCAAAGACCGGGCATGCTGCCATTCCCAAAAGGAAGACAGCGAGGCTAACGCATAAGCTTTGCAATCGGGTATATTTCACTGAAAATTTTCTTTCCTGCTGAAGTATTGACGACAAGACGGATGCCGTACACTTCGGCGAATGAGAGTTCTTGTGGCAACTGTGCGGTCACATTGACTTGTTTATAACGCTGTATGGAAAAATCCATTTCTTTTTTTGATGCCTTAATACCATGGACTGTACTGTCTTTGCCTATAGCAAAAAGAACGAGATCACCGGAAAGGGTTTTTTCAGGCTTTAAATTCGTCAATTCAAAGCCGATATTCAGGATCTCATCCTTCTCTGTTTTCTTTAAATTAAAATCGTTGACTCCAATGACACCTTCATCTTCAGACTGGAGAATCTTTGTTAAATCAATTTTAGGACACTCAACTTCGGGTTCTTTCTTTGATTCTTCAGAATTCTCAGCTGTTTTATCATCTTTTCCTGGAACATCCACAATTAGTGAAACAGCGTCAGGATTGAATGACCCAAGCAACGTTTGCAGCTCTGTTGGATCATCTGATTTGAGAATATTCTCGATATTTTCAAGCCGCTCTATTTTGACTTTTGCTTCAACAAGTTCTTCAGCAAGAACTGTTTTTTGACTTTCCAAAGAAGAACTTTCCTTCCAGAATTTATATCCAGCGTACGTCCCGCCAGCTCCGGCCAAAAGAAGGAGAATAAGTCCGTAAATGGTAAATCGAATGAGGAAGGGACTGATACGCAACCGTTTGACACTTGAATCGTCACGCATCACCAAAACACTGAATTTGCCTTTACCCATCTACATTCTCTCAAATGTTTCCCTGACAATACGCCAGGATCCATTAATCGGTTTAAAAAAGAGCTCTTTCCTGCCTTTCCGCGCCGAGACGCCTACACCTGCATATTCTTGAACAAACGATGCGACACACCCGGAATCCGTTTCGGTGACTCGCAACTCAGTGACATCAACCAAAGTTGGAGGTTTGCTTTCCCACAACCTGGTTTTCTGTCTTTTGATCGCGTTTTTTCCTCGGCGACGTCCTTGCCTGGCATCATCACTGTAATACGAAAGGTATGTATTGATATCAGCAGATTGCCAAGCCTTGCTCCACCCATTGACGATATCGACAACGGCAACAATATCGAGTTTCTTTTTCGCCGGTTTCGACTGCTTTGGAACCGGCTTGACCGGGGGCGTCGTTTTTTCATTACTCGCCAATTGCGTCGTTTTCTTGTCGTGTTGTTCAACAGGTTTCGCTTTGGATTCAGGATGATCCGATTTTGCGTGTTGGGGCTTCGGCTTCGGTTTCGTCGTATTATGATCAACCGTGACGGTTGACGGGAGACGTTGAGTTTCAGCTAGCTGCGATGCTGCTGGAGTCTCCGGAGCTGATGAAACCGTATTTTGCGCAACCACAAGAGGCGTTGGTTTCGGGGCGGTCGATTGCACTCCCGATTCAACGTGCTTCTTCGCTTGCGGTTTCGTTGTATTTTCGGCAACAAGCCGCGCTTCCGATTGTTGCGCTTTTACAGATGAAGATGGCGTGCCGAGTTGGCGCGAACTGGCATCCGATGCCAGGTTGTCTTCCAAAGAAGCAAGAACCGTTCGATCAAGCGGAAGTTGTTCGAACTCCATCCCTACAATCTTGAATTCTCCGATATCATCTTTTTGCCAGTACAAACGTTTGATCCCGGCCGACGTGAAGGTCGGAGAACGATAAATTTGTCTGAATGTCGTAACCCAATAATCCGGACCGGGCAGGGCAGCGACATGGTCAATATGGACTTTAATCCAGGGCAATCGACTGAAAAGTTTGCGTTTATGATTTTCAAATCGCGCAAACGACTCGCCTTGCGCTATAGCAAATTTCTTTTTGTCATGCAGTTCAAAAAAATCTTCCGACTGATTTTGCCACGCTTGAGCCCATTGCCGTGTTTTTTCAATAACATCCTTGGCTTCGGGATTAATCTTAGATGGTCCTTTAGACCATGTAACCCGTTCCCCGATAAAAACCGGCATGCGAAAATGAATGGACGCATCAAGATCACGGATATCCGGTGTATTCAGAGCAATACAGCCTTTGGTTTCACGTGGCGTCACATCGTGACCGCGTCCATGAATCCAAATACCGTGTCCGGATTTTCCTTTTATAATATCAATGGGATTAGGGAAGTTAAGAGGAAACGCGAGGTCGCCATACAAATCGTAATCCAACCCTCCATTCAGCCGAGATTTGACAAAATATACACCTTCAGGAGTTTTTAAGTCTCCTTCGCGATATTTGTCACCCATGACTTGCCCAGTTGCACAAGGGATTTTGGCAAGATTTTTCAGCGGACTTTTCTGTTCAAACAAATAAAAAGTCTGTGCCGATTTATCCACCACAAGAAATTGAGATGGACCATGAGGCTCGGCTTGCAGATTCATATGCCAGCCAGCTCTGGCGAATCCGGGACACGCCAGGAATAGGAAAACGACGACAACACAGGCGATTGCCGGGGTATATACCCGCCTTTCGTTTACGAACGCCACGTTGGGCTCCTCCTCATTCCCTGCGGTCTGAAACTCTTAGCTCCGTGCGAACTCAAGTAGCTGAGCACGAGTAAAAATCGCCCGAAGCGCGAAACCTGCGTCGGCCAAGTTTTCCCGTCCTCCTTCCTCTCTGTCAAGAACAGTCAATATTTCGGTAACAACGAGCCCGGCGTCACGCACTCGTTCGATAACTTTAACGAGCGTCCCACCGGTTGTGACAACATCTTCCAGCAGGGCGACTTTGTCACCTTTGGAAAAGTTTCCCATGCCTTCAAGATATTGGTTGGTTCCGTGACCTTTGGATTGCTTTCGAACAATAAATGCAGGAAGTGGCTTTTTCTGCGTCGCCGATACAACAGAAACAGCAGTGACAAGCGGGTCGGCACCAAGCGTCATTCCTCCAACCCCGACAACATCAAGGGGTTCGAGCATTTCATAAAAGAGGTTGCCGATGAGATAGGCTCCACGTGGATGGAGCGCTGTTTGTTTGCAATCGAAATAATAATCGCTTTTGCGTCCCGAAGTCAGAGTGACTTCTCCTTCGATATAGGACTTTTCGACAAGAAGTCGCGCCAACTCGGCTTTCATGCGTATATCTCCTCATTTCCTGATCGGAATCGTTGTTGTAGCATCGTCGTTATCCATACTGCTTATGAGGACGGCTTGTAGGTGTCGAAAACGCGATTCACAATAAAATCTTCATGAATAAGATAGGCCTGATTATCAAACAGTGCATCGAGTTCGGAAGCAGGCAAATGCGATGTGATTTCCGCATCGTTGCGTACAAGTTCGGGGAATGAGGTTTTCCCTTCCCAGGAACGCATGGCCACAGCCTGCACCATTTCATAGGCCTTCTGTCTGGGGAGACCGGTCTTGATGAGGGCTGTCAGTACTTTTTGCGAGAAATAGAGGCCATACGATGCGTCAAGATTACGGTCCATGTAATCCGGTTTAATAACGAGACGTTCAAGCACCCCGCATAACCGGTGAAGGGCATAATCCATCAGGCAGGTGGAATCGGGCATGATGACACGTTCCACTGAAGAATGGCTGATGTCACGTTCATGCCACAACGCCATATTTTCCATAGCGGCCAGCGAATTCGTGCGAATAAGGCGGGATAACCCGGTCAGATTTTCAGCGGAAATCGGATTTTTCTTGTGCGGCATGGCCGACGATCCTTTTTGCCCCTTACGGAATCCCTCTTCCGCCTCCAGAACTTCGGTTCGTTGTAAGTGGCGCAATTCCACACACAGACGTTCAATGCCGCCAGCTGCAACAGCCAGTGCCGTAAAAAAACGGGCATGGCGATCGCGCTGAATGATTTGAGTACTGATGGGATCGACATCAAGGCCGAGATATTCACAGGTAAGTGCTTCAATCCGCGGATCGACCATAGCATAGGTGCCTACAGCCCCGGAAATTTTCCCAACACTCACACCCTGATGAGCCAGTGCAAACCATTCACGATGTCGTGTAAATTCAGCGAAATAACCGGCCATTTTTAAACCAAAACTTGTTGGTTCGGCATGAACACCATGTGTGCGTCCCATGCACAAGCGACCGGCATGTGTTTTGACAAGATTTTCAAGAACGCCGAGCAGTCTGTCGAATCCCGCAAGAATAATGTCACCAGCTCGCTTCAACAGCACCCCGTTGGCTGTATCCACAATATCCGATGACGTACACCCTTTATGAATAAACCGAGATGCCGGACCGACTTTCTCTTCAACAGCCGTTAAAAATGCAATAACATCATGGCGGGTAACTTCTTCAATTTCGAGAATACGGTCTACATCGAAATCCGCTTTCTCAAGAATCGTCGCCAATTCGGCGTCGGGCAGTTCTCCCAACGTATTCCATGCTTTACATACGGCAAGCTCAACTTCGAGCCAGACTCTAAACTTGTTTTCCAACGTCCAGAGTTGGGCCATCTCCTTGCGAGTGTAGCGTTCTATCATGCGGCGTTTGGCCTTTTTGCTTGTAAAAAGGCCCGGCGAACCTGTCGGGCCTTTTGATGAATCAAAGAAAAAAAGTTCAGGTCAGGCGCCGCGCGCCACTTCCCGAGTTGATGCGCCGTTAGCTGCTGGCGCTTGTGGATGATGACGCGCAGCCGGCACAAGCTGGAGCGGCGGGTTTCGTCTCCGCAGGCTTCGCACTGCTTCCGTTTCCATTGCCGTTTCCATTGCCGTTATCATCGGATTTGGGCTTATTTTCAGGAACAATATTCTTTTTGTCTGCGTAATCTGTCACATACCAACCGCCACCTTTGAGCACGAAAGAGGTGTTCGAAATCAGGCGGTCGGAGCTGTTTCCACAGACAGGACAAGGGACTTCACGTTCTTTGAAATCTTTTTGCCATTCTTCAAAAATTTGGGCGCATTCACGGCACCGGTATTCATATATGGGCATAGAGCGACACTCCTTCGCTGGAAAGAAAAACTCGACCGATTTGTCTTTCTCAGGTATACTGAAAATTTTTGATGCACCAAGTCTCTATCAACGGTCGGAGTCAAACCAATAATCAGCACATCTTTTATTGTCAAATAGGTGAATAACGAAATCACGCCAGAAACGGGAATCTTGAAAAGAACCGCAGAGAAATGCGGAAGATATGCTCAAAAAAAGTTTGGGGTACAAGTTTGTTACTTGCACCCCAACTGGCTGAAATAGAAACTATTTCTGAGCCTTTGCTTGCTTGATGCGCTCTTTGATGCGTTCTGCACGGCGTTTGCGGCGACGATCAAGTTCTTTTTTGCGCTCAATCTTTTTATGGCTTCCCATAATTGATCTCCCTTTCAGTATATCAAAAAAGAGTTATGTATACATTTCTTCCGCAATTGTCCAGTTTACAGCGATACGATGGTTTCCTGCGGTTCGGTTAGCAAAAATTCACCTTTTTCGATCCAGCTCTTGAGCGTATCGGCAATTTCCAACGACATCGAGTAGCTCGTCAGGGGAACCGTTTGAACTTTTTTGCCGCTCACGATGATTTCACCGGATTTGAGTTCGGCCAGACTTACTCTCCCCAAAACACGATTAATGCCGTTGGGATAATCATGGCCGTAATCTTTAATCGGCATGCTGATGTCCTCATCGGAGCAGCCTGTTGTCCAGGCGAGTTCCTCATTGAGGATCGGGATGGGAATTCCCAGACCAACACAAAGGGAACATCCGTAGCCGGCGATGCTGAGCCCGCGTATATACCGGGCGTTCATCGTTTTCATGTCACCCTTGACCATGATCGTTCCGGAGGGATTTTCCGGGATACCGCGTTCATTGCGGCGTGGTTTTTCCACGTGTTGCGTACCGGCTCCCAAGACGTAGCCGACGCCTCCTCCAAGGAATATCTTCGTCCCGAGACCGATGGTTCGAAAATAGGGATCGTTGAAGAGCGGACTTAACTGACCGGCCGTCGCATAATTGGCGTTCTTGCAATTCGGCTTGAGCGGCCCCATGTAGGTATAGACAATCCGACTGGTCAAATTGACGGCACAATTATAGTTTTGGTAGCCGTTGCGCGGATTCAGCAACATGGCCTGAGGCAGGTCGGCCAGGGTAACATTTTTTTCAAGATACTTTCGAGGATAGCAGTCCGTGCCATAGGCTTCGCAACGCAAGTGAATCGACTTGCCGCGAATGAGGTCTTCAATGACATGGCCACCGCCATATTTAAATGCACCAGGATACACTTTGTTCAATGGATCGTCATGAGCAGGCTCAGTGGCTCCTACGTAGGCGTCTACGGCTGCTAACCCACAATGAGCAGGTACACCGCCAATCCACATGGACGAGACCTTCATCGTGGGCGGTTCCTGTCCGATATTGAACAACATCCCCGAAGAGCACATGGCGGAAAATGTACCTGTAGTCACGACATCGACTTCTTTGGCCGCGGCCACTTTGCCCATTTTGCGCACGGCTTCAACCATTTCCTCAGCATTAAGGACGACGGCTTCGCCTTTTTGAATGCGCTCGTTAATCTCACGTATCGTTTTATTCACTTGATATGTCTGCGCCATAGAGACTTCCTTACCGGATCAGCCGGTGCCAAGCGGAAAACTTCCGCAGGTTTGCCGGGCCCGTGTTGTCTTCATGTGGAAAAAGGCTGACAGCTTCATCCATTTTTGAAAAAAAAGCAATTTCGACGACTAGACGACATCTTGGCGAGCATACACTTTTGCCGTAGTTTCTCCCCGTCGAATACCTTCATATTCCAACCCTAACCCCCTGTGCATTATATCGTGAAAGAACATCTGCGTAAATTTCTCAAACAATCCATCTCGCAACACGAACTGGAAAGTTGGTTTGATCCTCTCGATATTTACCTTGAGGACGACAGCACCCTTGTTGTCCAGTTTCCACACCCACACTTTGAACATTGGTTCAATGCCGGTCCACGCAATCGATTTGAAAACCAAGCGCGTGAAATTCTCGGACCAGGCTTTACCATTCGATACGGATTCGTCGGCCATGACTTTCCATCATCGCGTGCGTCTTCCCCCCCTAAAGCGGCATCGATTGATTTTCCCTTTGGCCATCGATTTACCTTCGAATCGTTTTATTCCAATGACAAGAACGCTTTTCCTTTGGCATCGGCTTTACAAGTGGCACAATCGACCGATGCCCGGTTTAATCCTCTTGTTATCTGCGGTCAGGGTGCAAGTGGAAAAACACATCTCCTTCGCGCCATAGCCAATGTCATCAGTAAACGGGTTCCAGCCTCGTCAATGTTTGTCGGTACCGTCCTGGATCTGAATGAAATCATTATCAATTTAAACAATAATTCATCTCGTATCCGACGGCACTTTGCCGATACAAGTCATATCTTCGTCGATGAAATGGAGCGCTTGGTTGATTTTCCCGATGTTCAGACTGAACTTATCACGTTGTTCAATTTGTTCCGTGACGCAGGCAAACAAATGGTCTTTTCTTGCCTGGGAAAAGTTGCCGGCTATGACTTTCTTGATCCTGCATTGAAATCACGTCTCGAGTGGGGACTTATTGTCTTCCTCAAAAACCCGGATCTTGATGTTCGGTTACGGTATATTCAAGCCGACCTCAAAACACGACGTATTCGTTTAACCAAAGATCAAATGTTGACATTGGCGAGACAGTTTACGGATTTTCGTTTGCTTCAAGGCATTTTGACCAAAATTGCGGCATTCGCCGAGTTCGTGAAAAAAGACATTGATGAGGCCGATTTTCGCCAAATTTTAAGTCATACTGAGCAAACGCCGAAACCGCGGGTTGAAGCAGCGGATATTATTGCTGTCACTGCTCGACATTTCAATGTGAGTGAAGCTGAGCTGCTCGGCAATAAGCGAAACAAACAGATTGCGATGGCCAGGCAAGTGGCCATGACCTTAAGTCGCGAGATTCTTGGTTTGTCGTATCCGGTTCTCGGTCAACTTTTTGGTGGAAAGGATCATAGCACTGTACTGTATTCCATCAGAAAGATTAAAAAAATTGAGCAGGAGAGCAAGGAAATGAAAAACTTGTTGAATTCTTTGTCGCTTGCATGCCAGTCAAAAGACCAAAAAACAACATAGTTGGAACTGCCGTTTCATCGGCAGCAATGAGTATCAACGTTCCGCTTACCCTCCGCAAATAAACGCTTGCGAATACTTTATCCGTTGCGTCAAATCAAAGGAGGGCCTCTTTGAAAGAGGTCTAACGCGAGCCTCTTGCTTCGTGACGCACACGGTCACTATAAAGAAAATACTGATTAAATACGGCACGATACCGCCGCAGTTCGTCCATGCTCAACCCTGGCGGCTTAATGAAAAACCTCATTTCTGAACGTTGCGCAAACAGCACTTCGCCATTCCACGTTTGATTGTCATCAATAAGCAGCGTGCCGTTCTGCTTGGCCCGAGCAAAGATCTTAGTCCCCGGATATGGCGACAGGTTAGCGGTGTTATTTATATCAAGCTGAAGCCTTTCCATCATGGCGATGCTTTCATCCAAAGTGGATGGAGTATCCTCTTCAAACCCCATAATAAAAAAACCAATCGTAAAAAGGTCATATTTCTTAAACAAGCGAACAGCGTTGATGATAGTCTCGTCGCTCAAATTTTTATTGATAACTGTGTTTCGTATGTAGCTACTGCCACTTTCTATCGGTATAGATACACTGATTCCACCTGCTTTCTTGTACGCTTTGACAATGTCTTCATCGACCGCATTCAGATAGAAGCCTGAAACTGCAGACAACTGAATGTCCAGGCCACGCTTGGAGATGTCATTACAGATGGCGATAAATCGATCTTTGTTCAGAATGGAATTCTCATCAAGTATAGCAAAATAATTTTGCCCAAACTCTCGTGTCAGAATTTCAATCTCGTCCACGACCTTGTCGGGAGACTTCTCACGATATCCTCTTCCTGTCATAATATGTCCCATACAAAATGAACAATTAAAGGGACAACTTCTTGAGGTAAAAAGAGGAGTAAGCGTTTTGATGGTATGATTTTTAGGATTGTACCAACGAGAAAGGTCTCTGTGGTAATCGGTAAAATCCAATAAGTCATAGGCTGGTAGCGGCAGTGCATCCAGATCGTCAATATATGAGGTTCTGGGATGCACCACCAGCGCGCCATCAGCGTTTCTATATGCGAGAGATTGGACGCCCTGCAGCGCATATCTATCGCCCGAAGCGATAGCGTTAGCCAACGCTACGGTTTGGGTTTCTCCCTCGCCGAGCACGATATAGTCGACCTCCGGACAGTGCTCAAAAATTTCACGATAATACCATGTCGGGTGAATTCCCCCTAGGCAAATGGGTATATCCGGTGCTTCAACGTGTATGTCGTAAATCAGTCTCCTGACCTGTGGAAAGTTCATGCTGGTCAGACAGTTGATGCCCACATATCCTGGATCAAGTTCGCGTATACTCGCGCAGAGAAGGGCACGACGGTAGTCTTCGGGCTCTATGCCCTCCGGAATCTTGACTGTGGCTAAATCAAGAAGAGTGGGGACGTGGCCTGCTTCACGAAGCACTGCAGCAAGTTGCAATAAACCGATGGGCAAGGCGCAGGGCGATAGCTTCGCAGAATCCATATCAATGGGAGGAGCTACGAGAAGGACATTCATTATAAAAATCCTTTCATTTATTGCAATTCTCTGATTGAAAGACCAGTGATTACTCCAACTTACCTTTCAGCATGTTACCATGTGAAACGACAATAATGCCAGCAATTGCTTGCATTTACCTGTAGTTTTACATCAGGAACGCCTTCGCGGAAAATCGAATGCAAACTCTCCAGAAGCAATCACTTGGCGCCCGACCAGTTGTTGTGCAAATTCCGGTGTCATGAACTGCCTTAACCACTCGGCTTCCACAGCCGCAAAGCCCTGCTTGTAGATATTGGCGAGACGAGTCCAATGCCAGCCGAGATGAGGATTTCTGTCTGTCGGTGCTTTATTGAACAACGCCGAAATTCCACGAAGTTTAATTTCAAACCGGTCAAGCGTGGTGAAGGCGATTTGCGCAACAATGATGTTGTTCGAAGTCACCCTCGGCTTGATCCCTCCCTGAACTCGATCAACAACATTGTGCCCCCCTATATCAAAATCAAACATTTCGCTCGCTTGCATACAGCATTTATGAGCTATCAATGCCAGTACCCAGGGAATTTCTTCGAGTTTTGCGCTATCGGTTGGAGGAATAAATACTGGAAACAAGGCTAAAGGGAGGTTTTGTAACGTCATAGTTGATGAAATATCTGTCTGCTCTGCTGCTGCAGGCGTTGGCCAAACGATATTATACCGTTTGACCGCAATTACTCCTCTCCCTCCATCTTTGGCAATAGCTTCTTTGAGCGTTCCGTGTTGTACAAACCAACGTTCATCTGAATCAATTCGAAGAATCCAGTCTGCATCATATTTTTGTCGTGCCAAGTTGATGGAGGGCTGAAACAAGGACAGAGGGTCATCGAAAATCAATGGAATATGTACAACCGTGATATCGTCATGCTCCCGCTCCAAGGTTTGCAGAAGCTCCGGCGTGTTGTCTTCCGAATACAAATGACAGATGATAAAGGCGTCTACGCCCAAATTTCTGTGATGCTCAATGCATCCAACCAAATCATGCGCCGAATTGCCAGCAATCACTTGGGCAACAAGTTTCATTTGCACCTCAAATTTAGCATTGTATACCTATGATATCCTTTGCCCATGCAGATCCCTGTCCAATCAATCGTAAAGTGTTCACTGTAATCGGCATGAATTAACCTGGGATCTTGAGTCATGAGCGCCATTCTCCCTGATATTGGAGAAGGAATCGAAGCTTTATCCCCATCCGTTCGAATGCCTGAGGAGTATAAAGTCTCCGTCCTCCTGGAGCATTGAGGTATTCGGTTCCTTGTAACGCCTTGACTATGGCGATGATCCTATCCTGACCGCGAACATCTGTAGGAATGTTCAAAGTCGATGCCCGCATAATTTCCGGTTTGAAATTCCATAGGTCCGCCACGAGATAAGGGCCGGTCTCCGAGTCTAACCAACGGTACCGCTGCAAACGTATATTAAAGGTGGATCGTGCGTCGGCGGCAAAGGCAAGGTCGCAGATGGTAGTTTCGTGAAGCTGTCGGGCCAAGGGTAGGATCATTCCCATTCAGTCCCCCCCGCAGGTGTCGGAACCTCCGTGCGATGCACTCGACTGCGTTGATTGAACTGCACACAGTCGGGAATAACAAAACAATCGCCGCCAGCCAGAAGGCCGAAATAACCGGCATAAGGGAAAAAATAAGGCTGCATAACGGCGATGCGGCGACGAGGGGTATAGCTGCACGATTTAGTCATGAGGGGGCGCTACTGGGACTTTGTTCTGTTTGTCGAGCGGTACTTCCACTGCGTACCCAAAACCTGTGCGGCCAAACTCATTGCCAGTATAAAACATAACGCGCGTGTTACGGAACGGCACAACGCAACAGTAGGCTTGCATCCAACTGTCCCAGTCCTCAGGCTCTGGCGCAGGAACAAAGTTCACCGGCCTCACTGTAGCGGGCTGTATTATATTATTGTCTAATGACGCACGATACAGATGATACGCTTCCCCAGAGTGCGGCTCGCGAAATCGATTCGTTCCGCGAGCGCTGAAAAACAGTTCCGGCTGTCCTGAGGTATCAATGTATGGCCGCACGGCTGTACACATTCCATATTCTCTCAGCGCGTTGACGGTCCACTGTACGCCGTCTGGAGAATGAGCACGCCTCAAATTATATTGAGGATTGAGATGTCCCTCGTACGACGTCCAGCGTGTACCGCAAGAATACCACATCTCGAAACTCTTGGCATGCCGCACAACCATGGGAATTAACGCGAGAGCGGCACCTTCCGGCCCGGCCGCTAGTACCGGAGTCTCACTGACTTTTTGAAAAGACATGCCACCATCCTCGCTCATAGCGAGCCCAATGGCATCCTCGAAGGGCAAATCTTGACGCAGGCGCATTCCAGTATACCACATCAGAATGCGGTCATCCACTGCGATAACTGAACTCGGCATCAATCCTGCGCTGTCGAATGCTCCCTCCCGACCACGCTCCAACCCAGGGCATTCGTGAACGGCCAGAATTCTCATATCGTTTGATGGATCGATGTCCACGCATAGAGCACCGGCTTGTCCCCACTCGTTAAACACGGAAAACCAGAGACGCCAACAGGAGTCATTGAATGGTAGACAAACAGGGAGTCCGGCACGATTTGTTCTCAATGCGTGAAATTCTGAAGGGCCGATGATGCGTCGCTTACGGCACCAAACCGTGGTCGTTTCGTCGAACATCAAAGTAATCTCTTCATCCTCTGGCTTGAATACGGCGCAATGCGGGATTGTGGCATATGAGGCACCACACTCTCCGACGGAAGATTTTTGAGGATGTGGGTACCGAAACCAACAAAACTTCGTGCGCCGATGCGCACGCCGTAATCAATGAGAGCACCGCCACAAATAAAAGACCCTTCTCCAATGGATACGTTGCTCGAAACACCAATAACTGAAGTAAGAAAACAATGGTCTTCAATGCTCGTATGATGTCCGATGTGGTTGTTGCTCCAGATTATGACGTTGTTTCCGACGGTGACAAACGGCTGTAATGTGTTTCCTTCCAATATAAAGCAATTGTCGCCAATTGATTGCGCGTAATTCTTGCATTCAGGATGGATAAAAGATGTAAATGTATAGCCTCGCCCCAACCCCTCTAAGTAGCGCGTTTGCCGAAATTCATTGAGCCTGCGAAAACTGAGTGGTCCAAGCAATTGTACCTGATTTTGAGGAAAATGGCGCTCCAGCTCCTCCCATGGAACCAGAGGTCTCCCCGCGAAAGTGTTTGCAGTGCAATAGGCCGCATCTACGGTAAAGGCGACGATCCGATCTGGGCCATGCATATCGATATACACACGAGCCACATCCGCTATCTGTCCCGCACCAAAGACGACTATATCAGCCATTTTGTCCTCACTCGCATGTTTGGACGCCTGTCTCTGCTCCAAACAGACCGCATCTACACGCACAAGATTTCTTGCTCCAACAGATCGGGAGCGTGGAATCCCGATGAGATCCCCCCCCAGACGTACAGCTCTGCCAAGCCAACGGCGCTATCATATTCGCCGGTCCCGCAGTTTTTTTGGTTTTATTTATCATATGATAAATAACAATTCAATTTAGCATCAACATAACACAATAGAACGGTATACATAAATATGCTTTTAAATTTTATGTACCGTCAAGAACTACTAGAATGACTCATTAGTAAAGTAGATGCCTCTGGCTTTATGGCATATGCCATAAACTCATAGAGACCATAATCGGCTCGAAAACCAATAAAGCGCCCTGCTAATCCGTGAAGATAGCGTGCAAGCTCATCGTAGGATACATGAAAGAGATCGTCGCGCTCCCAATCGACAATCTTTGACATGACATTGAAGATGATACCACGCCGGACCCTAGGCCATATTTTTTCAAGAATTGTTGTCATGAACATCCACATTATTGCATAGTTCGCAGTATTCTTAACAGTAAAGAGTCCATTGGCAAAAACAAAATCGCAATTTATGGATTTCAATTCATTTTCTAAGCAATTCAATGGATCAAGATGCAAAAATCTCACGTCGCTAAACTTTTGTCTTGCATATCTCAAAGCTTTATCTGAAGCATCAACACCTATATAGGAAATTCCTGGAATAGATTCTTGTAATATATAACTATAAAATTCTCCAGTTCCGCATCCAAGGTCACAAACAGTTACATCGTTTCCTCCACTGAATTGCAAAATAAGCTCACACCCAATACGAAATCTCAATGTACGGTCTGTTTCACTCGGCCACGCTGCACCCAGCGCAGTATCTCCGTATACTTTTAGATAGGAATCATAGAATGATACCAACTCTTTTGATAAGGCGGCTGCATCATAGTCAACTTGAGGAGTATTTAATGAATACATTCGTAATAACCTTAATACATAAACAATAGCGATGTCTACTATTTCAAAAACAACTACCTTCCATATATTTATATATTCAAAATAAAACAAAACATACCAATTTACTTTTAAAATTTTGTCTCAATGGTTGAATATCCCAATTCTATTTAGATAACTTTCAGCACGGATAACCATTTACAAAATTCTTTCTAACTACCGTCAAATTTATTTCTCGGTCTTCAAAAATTTTATTGCATTTTTCGTCCATCAAGCAGGGCTTGCGAATTTCAGAAGACGGACTTCTGTCAACGCTCTTTCGCCTCTCAAATCCATTTCTTTGATTAAACCAGATCCATTGGTACCGTTCATACTCATTTCATTATTTTCATCATAATAAAAATAATGAAATGAGTATGATATGATAGTTATGAATAATCTGTTAAAAGATATGTCACTTTTATGTTGATCATTTTGGAAAAAACGTTTTTTTTGTCGGCCAATGATCGTTTGTTCCTCCTTCGTTTCTTGTGTTGTCAATGATTTTATATTTTATATCAATACAATACGTCCAAAAGGAACAAACCAACACCCCTAACAAATCTAATAAAGATTTTAATTCATTATTATCCTCTTATTCCTTTCCCACCTCTGAATTTCAGATGAATGCGAATCGCACCAAAAAGCACGTCATCATGCCCAGACAGTGAATTCAGGAATTGAAAGAAGACAAAATGTCTCAAGATGAAATTATGGCGATCACGGAGAGGACGATTGCTCAACATGAAGCTACTGAGCGAGTTAAAAGCCTTGATGTCTGTGAGGAGAAATCATGTCTGGAATGCAGATGTATACCCAAATGGTATTGGCTTTATAAAAATAATAAATTCAAAGAGATAGTATAGTTATGAATAACCTGTTGAAGATTTCTGTTTCTTCCATGTTCGAAAGAGCTGACAGGAGGACGAAAAGACAAGAGATGTGCGTTTGTTGGTGTTCTGTTCGAATTTATATCAATTTTTTTCATTTAAAAATTCAATAGTTACACTTAAAAAGAACATAACGACAGACTATAATAATCATAACAAATTTATACTTTCTTATTTTATTTACTTTCTTCTTCTCAAACCACCGTTGAATTTTCTTGAATCCTGAACTGAACCTGAAAAAAAAGTGGTT
>NZ_AUBP01000006.1 GCF_000429305.1 Desulfovibrio inopinatus DSM 10711 | reverse complement strand
AGACCCCCCTCCCCATCACCCATCTTCCGCAAACCTTTTTAACTGTGTTGGTGAAAAGAATTTCTTCGGTATCAAGTGGGGTTCAATCGGAGATCTTGGGGATGTGACGAGTTCACAAGTTCTTTATTTGATTTTTCCTTCCGCTTCTTTTGAGCGTTTTCTGCAAAGAATTCAAATAGATACCTGTCTTTGGTGTGTCTTCAATCCAGAGAGTTATCCTGTTACATAACTACTCCCGCAATTGCATGGTGACGGCGAATTCGTTGGCGCGGGTTTGGCGTGTTAAGGGGACGACGGCGGCTTTGTCGGAGACGAGGTCAGCGACGATACGCATTTTTGTTTTGTGCAGTCCGGTGCGTACATTCTTGAAAATGGAATTTTGCGGGACGTTGACGGTCTGTTTGTAGTTGGCAAAGACGCCGTGGAGGTCGAGGACCAGTCTGGGCGGTGCGCTGACCGTGAACATGGTCACACGGTCGATGGGCATGGCTGTCGTGCCTTGTAGGACGGCGCCGTCTTTCGTTACTTCGACACGAATAGTTCGAATGGCATTTTTGCCGGAAACTGTCGGTGTCGTCGGCGTGGGCTTGGTCGGTGTTGATTTGGGGACGAACGGGGTCGGTGTTGCGGCCGCGGTTCGTGTCGGCGTGGCCGTTGGTTTGGCCGTCGCGTCAGGACGTTTGGGGCGCCACACACGATCGGCCGGCAGAGAATTCACATCTTTTAATGCTTCCCATTCCAGGTTTTCAACAATCCGGTTGATGCGGGTGCGCGGGGAGACCACATCTCGCCGCACAATATAGCCGGCATTGGCCATACCTTCTTCTGCAACCGAGCTTGGTGGCGTCGGTGTTGCCGTGACGGAGGATTGGTCTGGCGAAGTGGGTGTCGGTGTCATTGAAGACGATGGCGTTTGCGTCTGTGTTTGACTTTGCGAGGGCATTTGCGATGGAGAGCCACCGGCCTTGTTCGTCTCGTGGGTGCTCTCAAACGCTGAAATTCCACTCTGCGAGGACGACATATCCGATGTCGGTGTCGCAGTCATCGGGGTTGATCCTGGTGACGCGGGGGTCCCGAAAGCCTCTGACGAAGCGTCCTGTTGCTGGGCCGGCATATAGGAGGCAACGAGGCCAGCCAGGTTTTCGCGCGTCATATGATCTTCGGAGATCGGAAGGATTTGCACTTGCCGATAGAGCAGGGCGCCAAGAATGCAGATGACGACCACGAGAATACCGAAAACGATGCGTTGAATCACTGGCTCCTCTCCTTTTCCTCGGCAACGGACAAATTGGAGGCGACGATGATATCGTAAAGCCTGTCGCCGTAGCGCAAAGGAATGTGAACCCGAATCAGGGAGTCTCCTCTGGTGGGTTCGTTGCGAATGAACTGCCCGTTATAGAAAAGCCGGATAACACCATTGGCCTTGAGGACTTTGAATTCGTTGAAATCGACGGCATTGACCCAGGGCAACCAATCTGTAGAGCTTGTGTACCCTGTATAATTGGGGCCGCTTCGTGAAATAAAATATCGCCCCATGAGCTGATAGTTTTCATCTTCCATCACATTGAGCGAGTAGGATTCCTTGATGCCATTTTTATAAATGAGCGTGAAGAGGTCGAAACGGTCGGTCCAGCCGACGCGGTCGGACAGCGGAAACATATTTCTGGTGAGGATATCGACGCCGAAGGCATCGGTGGTGGTCACGGGAAAAGCGATATTCGACCCATCTTTTGACGCACTGCCCAAATATTTCCCTTGGTCGTCACGCAGGACAATGAGATTGGAGCCATACATCGTGTACGGATCGCCGGGATTTTTGCCTGCCATGGAAATACGATAGAACGTGTTGTCACCATGCTGTTCGACGGGTTTGCGTGTCGGTTCGGCCGTTGTCTGGGTGGGGGTTTTGGGAAGGGCATCCAGTTCAACGGAATAGACGAGCGCCCCTGTGGAAAGATGGATCGTGAAGTCACGCATCACAGCGGAATCCGAGACTGGAGAGCCGCAGACGAGTTGGTCATCGACGAAGTAGCGCAGGGCTCCCTGTTGTTTTTCCAACACTATGGTCTTGGGTTTGCCTTCTTTCCAGAGTATTTTCTGGGGACCGCAGAGCATATCCGGCGCGTAGGTGCCACCTTTAAGGGCAAAAAGTGCCCATGTTTTCCCATCGTCCGGGGATGTTGTCAGCTTGGCCCGCAGTTGTCGCGTGACGCCTTCGGTGAGGTCGAAAGTGATGAGTGTTTCCGTCTCTTCATCGGCGGAATCGGGGAAATTGTAAAACACAGTCGCCGACATTCTGAAATGGGCGAGGCTGTGTCCATCAAAAACAGCTACTGATTGATTGATTCCATTGAGTCCCATGGCCAAGGTCGTATTGTCAGCCGGAACGACGGCCAGATCTATGCCGTATTGCGGGAGTGGCGTGCCAATGGCGAGCCCATTGAAATCGAGTGAATATTGTGTCCCCACCGCGTCAGGAAGCGAAGTGGTGGTCGAAGTCGATGTCGGTGCGACGGGTGTTGACGAAGACGTCGCTGTTTTGTCTTCTGCAGACTCGGGAGTCGGTGTCGGCGTGGTGGACGCCGTGTCGAGACCTTGTTCATTTTTCTTCCCGAGCATGTACTCGAAAACCGTTTTTCGAGAGAAATTTGAATCCGTCGTTGGCGTCGGCGTTGATGTTGCCGTGGAAGACGGGGATGTTTGTGTTTTCCCCGTTGCGCCGGGGTGGGACGTGGCGGGGGCAAAGGTCTGTTTCGACGTGCCCTGTGCGGGCGTTGGCGTTGCCTTTTTAGGGGACGAGGCCATATACGGAGAATGCGCGGTACTGCTGGGGCTTTCGAGAAGATCTTTTTCGTTGAGTGTTGAGGTGGACGGGCGTGTTTGTCCCGACTTCATGAGATCTTCAATGGGAATGCGTGGTGCGATGGGAAAGGATGGATTGACGGGCGTGGGGGAAGTCGTTGGATAGACGCCGTCATTGGATGCGTTGTCGCCGTAGTTGGTCAGTGCGGAGCCTGCCATTGCCGAGGATAGCCAGAGGAGCAGGAACGCAGCCACAACAAACGGAACCATAAGAGGCAAGCGTCGGGTATACGCATCATGGCGTAGACAACGATGAATGGTGTATTGCATGGTGAATTGCACCTTCTTCCTGTCTTGGCTTGTATAGAAATCCCCGTGATGCCGCAAGGCGAAGGGCAAAATCGCCTTAAGAAATCATCATTTCGTTTCGTGTGTGCTCCGCCCGGAACGTTTCTGGCGTCTTTTGACTGCGGACGTCAGTCATCGATTTCGTAATAATCCAACCAGGCGTTGACGCTATTATAAGTATGCATCCAATGTTGCAGATGATTCATGTCGAGTCGATCGAATTCGGTTTCGCGGTCTTTGCGTTGGGCCGTAATGAGTTGGTCTGCATCGAAGCGATCGACAAATGACGGTGATTGGGTGGCGATAATGATTTGCGTATTGATCGACACCTCTTTGATGAGATCGATTACTGTATTGATGGCAAATGGATGCAAGCCCATTTCGGGTTCGTCAATAATCATAACCGAAGGAAGCCATTCTTCGGGCTGCAGGAAGAGCGTCGCGAGACAGACGGTGCGAAGCATGCCGTCTGAAGCCTGATGCGGTCCCAATATATAGCCGGATTCCTTTTCTCGCCAGCGAAGCCCGATGGAATCTCCATCCGGATCAAGAAAAAAATCGTCGAAAAAGGGAAGGCAGCGCCGTATGCAATCGCGGATACGCTCGTAATGTCCCTTGCGCTGACGTTTAAGTCTATAAAGAAATGGGGCGATATTGGCGCCGTCGCGTTTGAGGAAACTGTCGTCTTCCATGTTCCAACGGTTTCGCATGCGGGCGGTATCCGAGGTGTTGTGAAATTGATAGACCACGAATTTCCGGAGTGCGCCCAATACATAACGAGCCGTGGGATCGGTGCGTCCGAGCAATTGGAGTTCCCGATGATTGAAGCCAAGGTTTGTCCATTCGGCTTTGCCTTCGAAGCGGGCACTTGAATAACGGTATTTTTCCTCTTCAAAAACGAGACTATCCTGCGGGCCTTGTTTGAGCTTGATATGGTATTCGTTCTCCCCCTGGTCACTGGCAAAAAGCAAGTGTGCTTCGATGGATTTGCTTGTTTTCGGTCCATCAAAAAGCAGGGAATGCGCACCGCCCGATTTGTTGACAAAGGTTTGAAGGTTCCCCTTGCCACTCGTCATCCAGTTGAGCATTTTAAAAAAGTCGATGAAGTTGGATTTTCCCGATCCATTGGGGCCAATGAGGATATTGACATCATCAAGTTTGAGTTGATTCACCTGCCTGAGACTTTTGAATCCACGGATTGTGATCTGTTTGAGTCTGTTCATACAACCTCTTTCTGCGTCTTGGGGCGGTGTTGGCGCATCCGCCTGTGGAGCCGGCTAGCCCGGAGGCAAAATGCCTCGAGCCGTGCTTCTATAATTTGAGGAAACGGTGAACCGTCTGTCTCGATAGCAAGAAAAGGGAGAGGTTCTCCAGGGGTGAGAATGCGTCTATTTCCGTTTTGAGATGTCACATGGTCAAGTTCATCGGCAGTGAAGGTTCGAGATAAAATCGCTTCGGACAATCGGGACGGCATGCAACCAAAGGGCCCGATAGAAATAATACCACTAGCCGGTTTAAGAATGTCATGAAATGCCGAGCCGACAGTCAGGATAGCCTCGCCGGTAAGCTGAGGAGAAAGATGGCGACTGCCAGCCTTGACGATATCAGCTGTTTTCGGTGTGGTCGTGTCGATGAGTCCTGAACGAGAAAGCAGCCGACGTACACACCGATCATAATATGTCTTGGCCAATCGGCGTAAAGAAAATCCGAGATTCGGAGCGCCGTCGGTGCGCGAACCGATGAGCCAGTCTGTATATTTAATCCACTCGGCAATGGGAGCCGTGCGGACCACGAACCCTTGTTCGGCGAGTCGTTCAACGATGCGTTGTAAAGCGATAGGGTCGTGGCGAACAAAAATTTCTCCGACTAAGGCGATATGAGGTAACTTCTCCAGCGGAGTATGTAAAGGGATAGCGCTGAATTGTTCGGCTGTTTCAGCGAGTGAAATGGCCGTTTCCTTCCAACTTTTCGCCATGGAACGGCGTGTTTGTTCAAATCGTTCGTCGAGTAGGGTGAGTGCTGTCGGTACATCGACGGCTGCCGCGAGAAGAGCATTTCGCATTTGGCTGAAGCGGTCACCGATGATGATCGCCTGCCAGATTGCCAGGGTCAGCGTGTTCCCGAGCCCAAGATAGCCATTCGCCGGGGTGGGGGAAAGAACGGCAAGGTTCGGGATGGCATGATGTTCAATAAGGCGCGACATAAAAACATGATATTGCCCAAAACGGCACGGTCCGCAGGCACTGGGCATAAAATAAGCGGTAATTTCGTCTGCAGGCCGAGTGCGCGCATACTCGAGGAGTGATCCTGCGGTAAGCTGAAGCGGGAGACATTCTTTACATGAACTGTTGCCTCTGCCGAGTTTGAGAATACGTTCATCGGCAGGAGGCAAGGCGACGCCAGCAACATTGGCGCGTGCCATGCCGGCTGCGGCCAAAGGCGAGCTGTAGGGGTTCATACTGGGAAAAACAACCCGCACGCGGGAATCATGGAGTGGGACGACATCCCCTGAGGTGGTGAGGATAGCTGCAGTTTTGCCATGCCGATCGATACGAGCCGGATGAAATCGGCGTGGTACGCTGACGGCTTGGTTATGTTGTGTTGCAGACAATCGACGTGTTGCGGCAATGATGTCGAGAAACGCTTCAATGCGGGTTTCAATACCGGCATCGGCCGTGTGGTTGTCCAGTTCAAGAACAAGGGAAGGCTTGCTCCCCATGATGTCTCGAAAATAACTCACGAGAAAAGAATCTGGTCCGCATGAAAAGTTTGTAATGTAAACAGGATAGAGATTCGGGTGGGCGGCGGTATACTGGGCGGCTCGGAGAAGTGTTTGTCCAGTTCCCCAATACATATTCATGTTTTCGGGGAGGCTGGTTTCATGCAGGGGAAGCATGTCCACGCCGATAATAGGTACGCCGCGCATGGCGAATTTATCGGGAATCCCTTTATTCGCTTCCGGGGCAAACGCATTGTACGGGCGCCCGAAAAGCACGATGCCGAAGTCGTCGCAAGGGGGCGTTTCGTGCGCTTTGTTGGGGGCGAGTCCCTCAAGAATGGGGCGCCCAAGCGTAAAGAGGTTTTCGCTGAATTGTGTTTGTGCCTGGCAGGCTGCATCAAAAGCAGCTTGTGCTTGGCTTGGTTTCGCGCCGAGTTGTCTCGCGAGATTGGTGAGGGTGGACGATTCGGCTTGAAAACCGCCGGAGAAATCGAGAACAGGAGTCAAAATTTTGTGGTGAGACTGTCGTAAATCCGGAAAGGCACTTCGCAGGTAGTACGGTTCTCCCTGGACTAAAACGCACGTGCAGGCGCGTTCTGTGTGTGCCGTGGTCGGAATGCCTTTGATATGAGGAAGGAAAAGAATATCGGGGCGTTGACGCAGGAGGTTTGCCATAAATCCGTGTGCAAGTTCTCCGGGGAAACATATTGCGGAACCGCGTGCGTCCACGCCCTGCGAGTCGCAGGCTTCCGGGAGTACGAGCCGGTAGCCGAGATGGTCGAAGAAGGCAGTAAAAAATGGGAGAAACGAATGGGTGAGATAGCTGCGATTCATGCCAACGGTCGGGCGGTTGTCCTCTGGAGCAAGCATGTGGGTGAGAAATCGGTGACGTTGACGGATGGTATCGAGTCGACTTGCATCGTTGGTTGCTTTGGCGACGGTGTTGTCATAGCGATTGCAAATTCCACCGAAAGGGTGCGTCGTACCGGCTATTTCAATACGTGCGATTTCACATTTACGGTCACAGCCTTCGGGACCGCCGGGACAAATAAATGATGGTTTGCGTCGAGTGTCGCGCTCCGCGAGTTCTTGAAGATGGAACCGGCCTCGCGGCACCAGACCAAGTTTCATACGCTTGGCCGTTTCCAGAGCGACCCCGAAAGCACCCATAAGACCGGGGTCGGGTGGAACGACGATATCTTTTCCAATCAACGCGGCCATGGCTGCAGGGACGGCGCGATTGTAGCAGACACCACCCTGCATAAAAATCTTTTTGCCAACTGGACGATTTCCTTTGACCCGGTTGGTGTAGTTCATGGCGACGGAATAGACCAATCCGGCCATGATATCGTCGAGTACCATGCCTTCTTGCGTCGCCAGTTTGATGTCTGAGGAAATGAAGGCGGCGCACTGATCATTAAAATTGGGAGGCGTCAGCCCTGCCAGTGCCATGTCGGCGATTGTGGTGACATCGACCCCGAGGGTTTCGCGGGCAGCCTCTTCGAGAAACGATCCTGTGCCAGCGCTACAGGCTTCGTTCATGGCATAATCGCATGGAACGCCGTGAACGATATGCGTGTATTTCGCATCCTGTCCGCCGATTTCGAAAATTGTGTCGACATCGGGATCAAAATGTACGGCTGCCGTGGCATGAGCCACAATTTCATTGATGACGGCCGGGGTATTCGCGTGCAGTCCGGCAATCGTGCGTCCCGATCCCGTGACACCGAGTCCAATAATGTCGATATCGGCGTCGATCTGTTGGCTCAATTCTGTGTAGACCTGTCTTGCGGCGGCAACAGGATCCCCCTTGGTCCGGAGGTACACTCCAGCGGCAATACTGGCATCGACCAGACTGATGACAACACCTTTGGTGGTCGTAGAACCGACATCCAGCCCGACAAGGCAGGCGTCACCGTCCTGGAGTGTGACGTGCGGGCGTGATGCGTACGTCACACGGGGCATCGCCTGTTGTAATGGGGGCAAGGTGGAAAAGCTCGACGTTTTGGGCCGAAATAGTTCTCCGGCTGCGGCGAGTGTGCCAGGCTTGTGCTCAAGAGCCCAGAGCGCCGCACCGACCGCTTCGAACCATGGCGCATCATCCGGAAGAACAAGTTGATCGATGGATTCGTGTAAGGCTTCTACCATGAAGCGATTGCGTGAGCATCCCCCGATAAGGGCGGCTCGGTTCTTGGGGATGGTTTTGAAGAGTTCCAGGCATTTTCCCGCCATCATGCGGGCCAAGCCTGCGACAACGGCTTGGCGATCGACACCTTTATTCAATGCATGGGTACAATCGGATTTACAGAATACCGAGCAACGGCCCGAAACCGGGTGAGGCTCGACATGGCCTTGGAATGTTTTGAGATCATCAAGGCATAATCCCATGCGTCCGAGCTGTTGGAGAAGGAATTCGCCTGTACCCGACGCACATTTGTTGCCGGTCAAAATGTCGATGATTCGGCCATGCTGATCGAGGCGATAGATGACAAATGTCTCTCCACCTGCACTAATGATGGTGTGTATGGGATCGGTTGCAGGGAACAGGCAGGAAGCAGCGCGTTCGACTGCTTCGGGTTCACTGAGCGAAGTAAGGCGTAATAATCGTCGAAACCTTCGACCTGTGACTGCACAGTGGGCTGCCGCGATATTGTGGGATTGGCTCAGTTCGTGAATAACAGCAGACACGACCGGCGCGACATCTCCCCCATGGGGGCGCGAGATGCCACGCAACACTTTCGGTCCATCGTCTAATTCTTGGACAATAGCCGCACTCACGGAGGACGCGCCTACGCAAATACCCAACGCTTCCATAGAACCTTACGCCTTGCCTGAATCATAGGTACGATATAGCGGAAGAGCGATATACACACAGCAACAATAATTCCGAAACAACTCCCCACCACGGTTGTCCGGATGAATTTCAACCCCATAAAAGTCTTTTACTACTGCCTCGTGCCACGCCAAAAGGCAAGTAAAACCGCATGTCAGCAAAATAGGGCGACCTTTGCACAGAGGGCGACTTTTCAACAGCACATTTGAAATGGGAGGGAGAAATGATACCACCTCATCGTTTACTTCGACAAGTCGGAGTATGCACATATGAAGTCAATCATATGACATATTTTCATCGTTTGTTCTCGTGTATGCAGAATGTCGAAGGTGAAAACCTCTTTCAACATGAAGTGTGGTTCTCTTTTGAAAAGAATTCGGAACAACGTATGACAAATTTACTATGACACGAGGTATCGTGACACGTGAATCGTGAAAAAAACGAGCCTTATCCTTGGTACAAAGTATGTACCTTGTGCATGCGTTCATACGGGGAATAGCGTACGATTGTACAAAAGAATTTGAAAAAATCAGAGAGAAGAATTGTTGATAAGAGTGTTCGACCAGGAAGAGAACGTTGTGTTTTGGGTTCTCATCCTGGTCGAATACAGGTGTACAATCGTTTTAGACCGCTGCATCGAGGAGCATATTGTCCCGGTGCACGGCTTCAGCATAGGGGACATGTCCAAGGGCTGTTTCGATATCCTCAGAGTGGAGTCCTTTAATACGTTCGAGCTCGTCTCTGCCATAATTGGACAGCCCGACGCCGATTTGCTCTCTGTCTTTATCGATCAAGCGAATTAGGTCTCCTTCATCGAATTCTCCTTCGATCATTGTAATGCCGATAGGAAGCAACGATTTTCCACGATTTTGGAGGGCATTGACTGCTCCGTCATCAATCGTGATCATTCCTTTGGGTTCGATGTTGTACGCGAGCCAGAATTTTCGTCGAGAGATAGCTTTAGATTCCGGGACGATCCATGTGCCTACGGGTTCACCGGCAAATGCTCGTGTCAGTGCTCCCCGTTTTTTCCCTGAAAGAATCAATGTTGGCACACTGAGTTGCGCGGCGCGTCGTGCGGCCAAGAGCTTGGAATACATCCCACCTGATCCGACGTTTGTTTTTCCACTGCACATGGTGTCGATATCAATCTCGGCGATATCGGAAATGTGCGTTAGACAGCGGGCATTGGGATCGGTGTCGGGATTGGTTTCAAACACCCCGTCGGCCGACGTCATGTTGATGAGTAAGTCGGCACCGATAACATTAAGTAATAGTGCGGACAGACAGTCATTATCCCCATAGACAAGTTCATGAATGCCTACTGTATCGTTCTCATTCACGATGGGAATGGCTCCCCAATTGAGAAGGGTGCGGAGTGTATTACGAACGTTGAGGTAGCGGCCGCGCTCTTCAAGATCGGATCGAGTAACGAGTACCTGCGCGGTGACAATGCCGTAATGGCCGAGGCATTCATCATAGACCCGCATCAGTCGACTTTGCCCAATGGCCGAGGATGCTTGTCGATCGGGGATATCCCGACCGGGAGCGACCTGGGCAAGTAATCCACGGCCAGCTGCCACCGCCCCGCTGGAGACAAGAACAAATTCCCGGCCCGTTTTGACAAGAGCTGAAAGCTGGTCGGCAAGGTGCGCGATGACGGACGTATCCAGACCGTTTTGACCGGTCAAAACGGCGCTGCCAATTTTGACAACAATACGCTTGGCATTATTGATATCTTTTTGACGTTGTTCGAATTGAGTATCGGTGAGTTCCTGCGGCTGAGTCATGGTGTTTCCTGTTGGCTCGGGTTGGGCCGTTGCATGACGGATCGGGCGACGGTGATCAATAGGTGATCGCGTTTTGAGGGTAAAGTCTCTCGGAGAAAAGCCGAACAAATAATAAGATGTGGTGTGTTGTCAGCTTAAGGCGTTGACAAGAGTACCGGCGAGCTCCTCAGGGGGGGCGAATTGCATGCGGCGCGAGGAAAGATGGGGACGAATCATAAGGTCACGATGACGTGGCCGGCGTGGCCTGCCCATCTGACAGCGACCGGGATAGCAACTGCGATCGAGTTCGATGATTTGGCGCATGCGGATTAACATGGATGTCACCGCATCGGGATGCCGGCCTGTTTCAGCCGGAGTCTGTGGAGTTAACGAAGTATCGGTACGCATACGCAATATCCAGACAAGCGTTGACGATATAATGATGACATCATAGGACGCTTCTGTCTTTCGGGCAAGGCCTGCTTGAGTCGTCGTGTAGAATATATCATGCAAAAATCAAACCCAGAAGAGAAATCGATGCAGATTACGATACGTCATGGCATGACAGGGGCAAAGATGGCCACAGGTGTGGCGGTCGTTGTTGATGTGTTCAATGCATCCACAACGGCGGTGACGGTACTCGAACGTGGAGCGGCACGTGTACTTGCCGTTGCCGATCCTGCGCAGGCTTTGACGTTACGCAAGGCTAACCCCGATTGGCTTTTGGTCGGGGAATCTGCCGATGAGGCGATATCACATCAAGCTTTTGATCTGCCGAATTCTCCGCATGCAGTGATGCAATGTGGAGAAATGGGTTTTAATGGAAAAACCGTCGTTCTTTCCACCTTGTCGGGTTCCGTAATTATGACTGAAATGGTCGAAAATGAACAATGTGACATCATTTTGACATGCGGATTCGTCAATATGGGGGCGACCGTGCGTTGGCTGCACGGTGCGGGCGTCGACTCGGTGACACTTATACCGGCAGGGGGGCTTGGTGGAACACATAGTCCGGAAGACGCCATGTGCGCTATGTATTTAAAAAATGAGTTGGAAACATTTCCCAATGTCATGGATGCACTGGTTCGTTTTTTACGAGGGTCTGAATCTGCGGAACGATTTTGGGGTGATTCGGCTCTATATAATGAATCTGACTTCAATATTGGTGTCGAATTAGATCGCTTTTCAAGCGTCGTTTCCTTGGAAAAAGAAGCAACAGGCATCGCTGTGTTAAAAAAGCTTGATGAATGACTGTTCCTTCGCTAGTAAATAAAATGATTTGAAGCACTTTGGTGAAATATTGCCGTCGTGCAATTGTTTTGTCTCTCTTTCCCATGAGGTTCTTATGTCGTTACAGTCCTCAGGTGCGTCTGCAATGAAAAGCCAATTACTTCAAGAGTTATATTACCCAGTCTCTCCCCTTATGATTTTCCCGAAGACTATGGGGAAGTTTGAAATTTATATTAAACAGGCTGGGCGGTATGTTCTGTATGCCAAACAAAATGAACGTTTTACAGAACGGCATAGACAGCGGTTGCATGATTACGGAGTTCAGGAAATATATATTCGTGGCTCAGACAAAGCCTGCTTTGAACGATATGTTGAATCGAATTTAGCTGATATTCTTGTTGATGAAGCTATTCCTGTTGATGAACGTTCGTCCGTTTTTTATAATGCATCCATCAATATTGTGAAAGATGTGTTCGAGTTAAAACTTCCCACTGGACTTACAGAAAGAATGTTTGGCCGTATTGCTGGATTTGTCGAAAAAAGTGCGGAATTTCTCACACGGGAAGGATCAATCAAGCATATCGCAACGCTGATAGACCACGATTACAAGACGTATAGTCATAGCGTTCAGGTCTTTGTCTTTTCAAACGCGATTCTTCAGACTTTCAATTTGCCAGAAAAAGATCTCGTCCAGGCGAGCATCGGTGCCTTGATGCATGACATCGGGAAGTCTTCTATTGATACGTCCATTTTGAATAAACCCGGCCCGTTCACTCCGGCTGAGCGGGAAATTTATGAGACGCATCCAGCCAGAGGGGTGGCGTTGTGTGCATCTACATCGTTGTCGTCTCTAGCCTCCAACTGTATCCTTTTTCATCATGAAAAGCTTGATGGCAGTGGTTTTCCTGCCGGTTTACAGGGAAATGCTATCCCTTTACCTGTGCGTGCGGTCACCATTGCCGATGTCTACGATCTTTTGACCACAAATCGTCCACATCGGGAAGCCCTCACTCCGTTTGAAGCATTGCGAGTTATGCGCAATGAAATGTCCGGTGCATTCGATTCCGATGTCTTTAAAAAGCTGGTTATGGTGCTGAGCGGCGCAGAAATTATTTAAGCGTATCCTTTCGTACTGGGTCGAGAATGAGACGTGGGGCTTTTCTTCGCACGTGATTTTCGCTAGAAAAGATCTCTTCTTCTGAGAATATGAATATGAGGTCTTTAGTGCGGAGGATGACTGTTGGTCGCGCGTGACTCCCTGTTGGGCAGACAAGATCGATTTATAGCGGTCTCTCCTTTGCTTCTCTCTCCGAAAGGTTTCGGTACATTTAAAGTATACATAAAACAGGGTAGCCGTTACGTCCTGTATGCTACAGAAAATGAGCGCTTTACGAGCAAGCATCGTCAAGCGCTTTTTGATCGTGGCATTGATACAATTTACGTTGAAGCGGACCAAGTGCGAGATTTTTATGCGTATCGCGAAAAGTACCTTGGCCGTATACTCAATGATGAATCCCTGCCTCTTGAGGAACGTAACAAAGTCATGATCGATACCTCCATGGATATTATGGAGACGGTTTTTTGTAATAGTATGCCAATAGGGCTTGACGGGGCGGCTTTCTCACGTGTGACGCATTTTGCTGAAGAATCGCTAACACTTTTGAAAAAGAAGGATTCTCTCAAGTATATCAAAAGCTTGCTTTCACACGATTATAAGAGTTTTAGCCATAGTGTTCAGGTATTTGTCTACACGACCACCGTACTCAGTAATATGGGCTTGCCTGACGATTTGATTTTGCAGACAAGCATCGGGTCGCTACTTCATGATATTGGAAAAGTCGCAATCGATCCGGCAATCTTGCAAAAGCCTGGACCGTTGACCAAACCGGAGCGTCGCCAGATTGAAACGCATCCCATCAAGGGCGTCGGGTTGTGTGCCAATCAACATTTGTCGACGGCGGCTATGCAATGTATTCTTGCCCATCATGAGCGCATGTGCGGTGGAGGCTATCCGTCAGGTGTCAAAGGGGAAGATATTCCTCTTCATGTTCGAGCTGTTACAATTGCTGATATTTATGATGCGTTAACGACCAACCGCGTGTATGCCGAGGCACTCTCACCATACGAGGCGTTGAAAGTTATGCGCGACGAAATCCGTGACCGTCTCGATAATCATATTTTTCGGGCGTTTGTTCTTATGTTGAGCGGAGCTAAAATTGTCTAGCAAAGGATGAGCATTTCATGTCGCTATACCAGCGTATTCAGGCTAAGCGCAATCAGGTGGAAGTTACTACCCCGTGTGAATGCGGCGGGTCACTTGTTCCTGGACGAGATTGACGGTCTGCCTTTTTGCGCTGCAGGGCCTGTGGCCGTCAATATCCTCTCTCTCGGTTTTTGGATGAAATGGATGACGAATTCGAAGATGCTTTTGCGAATGTTCCATTGAATCGTTTATAGTTCGGTTTTTCAATTCGAGATAAAACCCCTTGTCAGCATGCTCATGTGGTGTGTGCGGACAAGGGGTCTTTTTGAATATGTGCCTACACGACATTCGGTATGGACGTAGGCTGGATAACGCTTTCAGTGCTGGGAGAATTGGTCTCGGTTTGCAATGCAAGGTGCTTTTCTTGTCTATGGATGTCTTCAAACTGTTTCCCCCACGCTCCAAGTGATTCAAGGACCGGCATGACGCTCCGTCCAAGCTCTGTCAGCGAGTACTCCACTTTGGGGGGAACTTGCGGATAGACTTTTCGTGAAACCATGTCGTCGGTTTCCAGTTCACGTAATTGCTGAGTAAGCATTTTTTGTGTTATATTGGGCATGATGCGCTTGAGTTCGCTGAATCGCAATGTGCCGTCACAGCCAAGATGCCAGAGGATGATGGGTTTCCACTTCCCCCCGAGAACCTGCAAAGCCAGTTCAACGGTACAGTAGTATTGTCGTCCTCCAAGGTTGCGCTTAGGGCAGGCCATAATACACTCCAAAGTTACTTTTAGGGTACTTTGTTTTGTCAAAGTACGTACTTGATGTTTTGCTCCAAATATCCCAAAAAATGAGTATGGTAAATACACCCCAACCTGGAGGTTCCATCATGGACGTACTCGAAGCCATTCATACCCGTCGCAGTATCCGTAAATTTACATCAAAACCTATTTCTGAAGAGCAGGTTCATGCGATGTTGTCTGCCGCGATGACTGCACCGAGTGCAGGCAATGCTCAGCCGTGGCGATTTCTCGTTATCGACGACAGAGCAACGTTAGATCAACTTGCAACGATTCATCCGTACGTTGCCATGTTGAAAACGGCGACATTGGCAATTTTAGTCATCGCCGACCCTGGGTTTGAAAAATATCCCGGATACTGGCCGATCGATTGTTCCGCGGCCGTGCAAAATTTGCTGCTCGCGGCGCATGGTCTTGGTTTAGGAGCGGTATGGACCGGAGTCTATCCTATGGAGGAACGCATGGTGGCGTGTCGTGAACAGCTCGGGATTCCGCAAGACCTCATTCCTCATTCCCTCATTCCTATTGGCTATCCCGACCAACCCTCCGTGTACAAAAATCGATACAAAGAGGATCGTGTTCGACGAAATCATTGGTAACAAGAGGAAAGGCTATGAAGAGAAACCTTGGTGCGGTCAATGCGCTTTATCCGTCGTTGACAACCATTGTTGGGGCTATGGTGAATGGGAAACCCAACTTTCTTGTCATCGCGCATGTTGGAATTTTTAATCATGGACAACCACAATATCTGTCCTTTGGCATTTCGAAACGCCACTATACCAATCAGGGAATTAAGGAACATGGTGAGTTCAGCGTCAATATTCCGGGGGAAGATCTTGTGGTGGAAACTGATTACGTCGGTATTGTTTCAGGGAAGAAAACCGATAAATCCGATGTGTTCGACCTGTACTCCGGAGAGTTGAAGTATGCGCCGCTGATAACAGCTTGTCCCATCGCCATGGAATGCCGTCTTCATGATGTTCTGGATTATGAAACCCATGAAATATTTGTCGGTTCAATCGTGGCGACGCATGCAGATGAATCTGTTCTGCAGGGAGATACGATTGATGTTAAAGCCGCACGTCCACTTCTTTTTGATATGAATAGTATCATGTACTATAGCCTGGGAGACGCTGTTGCTCCATGTTGGAATGTAGGGAAGGAATTGAAAAAGCGTACTCATGAAGGATAATATCCTTCGAATCGAAGAAGGAAACTCTCCAAAATTGTCTTCTCAAAAGTACTTGATGAGTTGAAGAGAAAATATCGATATAATCATCTCCGCAGTATACACAGGCTGTACACTGCGGAGATGGTATGGAGAGGAGGGTATTAGATGGCTTCGTCGCGGTGGCAGTCTTTCGAGTAGATGTATTCCATGCGTTCCAGACCGGTTCCGTAACAGGCTTGTTTACAGAACGGGGCTATCCAGATGAAATCTCCGGATTCGACCGGCAGCCATTGTTCATCCAAAAGATACAGGCCTTGACCTTGGTAGATGTACATGCCGTGTTCCTGCACGTGTGTTTCCACAAAGGGGTGGCAACCGCCGGGCAGGAAGGCAAGAGTGTGGAAGTTCATGTCAAAAGCCTCGTCCACGGGCAGCAGGTCGCGGACAAAGACGTTCTCCATCTGATCATAAAAACTTTCTTCGATATTCCGAATGGACCCGGTAACCATCCAAGGCTGTTTTACCTCTGGATCGGGGTGCGGGATAAATCGTTGTTTGTAGAGAAGGATGGTCACTGGCGCATCGCCTTTGGAAGCAAAATCGACACCCTTTCCAGGGGGAGAGTAGATGTAGCCTCCGGCTGTGAGCGTTTTGGTTTTGCCTCCGACAGTAACGTCCAAGGAGCCTTCTCCATCCATTACAAAGAGAAGCGTTTCAATATTTTCAGCCTGACCGTAAGGAATGGTTGTCTTTCCTGCTGTGGAGACTGTGCCGACCATCTGCACGAAATTGGCGCCGAGTTTTGGGGAAGCCAGGATGGAAAGCGCGCAGCCTTTTATACCGGGAACCACATTGATAACGCGTCCTTCGGTAGTGATAACCGCATATTTTCCGGGCTCGTACGAAGACCGGTTTTTCAGAAAACCTTCAGGATAAGGCATTATATACCTCGTTCTATTTGGCCTGCTTGAGGGAATCCGGGAGCAGGGGGGAGGTCGTTTCCCGTGCTCCCGGAAAAGCTATTTATTTGCCGAATTTTTCGCGCCAGATTTTGCCGGTCTGCTCCATGTCGGAATCGGCCCAGGTGCGCCGCATACGATTCAGCGTAGGCATTCCTAACGAGAATTCCTGAAGCCAATTTCGTGCGAAGATACCACGTTCTGTTTCCTCAAATATTTCTTCCATGGCCTTTTCATTGATGACTCGGGGGCCGCTGTGACGCACGGCGAACTCGCAGGTACGGCTTGCACGGGAGGTCAGATAGGCCTCAATGCCCACGGCGTCGATATCATCAATAATAGAACGAATGGAACGGATTGCTTTGGCGTAGGCAAAGGAGCGAGGATACCCGTTTTTGATCATGATATTGTAGATGGTCCGCATCAGGTGGATAGTCCCGCCGTACAGTACCTGCTCTTCGTAGTTGTCTCCCTCGGTCTCGTGTTGGAAGGTCATATCGACGACGCCGACTCGGGTGGAGCCAACGGCTTTGGAGATGGCCAAGGCGATTTCCTTTGCGTGGCCGGTGACGTCTTGATCGACGCTGATACAACCCCAAATGCCGGAACCATCCTTAAATTTCTGGCGGGTGACGGGGCCGGGACCATTCGGCACGAACAGGACCACATCAATATCTTTGGGCGGTTTAATGGTGCCATAGAGCACGGCGAAACCGTGGGCGAAGCTCAGCGTCTGACCGGGCTTGAGATGGCTATGGATGGATTCGTAGTAGACGGAGGGTTGCGCCGGATCCTGCAGCAGAATGTGGACAATGTCTGCTTTTTCCACAGCTTCTTCAATGGGGTAGACTTCGAAACCGTCAGCTTCAGCTTTATCCCAGCTCGAATGGCGGGTGCGGTCACCAGCGCCCACGATGATTTTCATGCCGCTTTCGCGCATGTTCATGGATTGAGCCCGGCCCTGACTTCCGTAGCCGATGACAGCGATGGTTTTGCCTTCCAGAATGCTCAGGTCAACGTCATCGTCACGATAGATTTTTTCGAATTCGATTTCGCTCATTGTGATTTCCTTATCGGTATGTCGGTTCATTTACTGATGGAATACGTTACGTCTGCAGCGTCGTTGCCCGTCTTCAAGATGCAGTTGAGCAGCACGTCTGCACCGGCAGCACAGTCGGACCAGGACGTTTCCTCGACTTCTGCGTGGCTGCGTCCGCCGATACTGGGCACGAAGATCATGGCACTGGGGGCGAACTGGTTGATATACACGGTATCGTGGGAGGCCCCGGAAACCATGTCGAGAGCGGGGAGATCAAGTTCACCGGCAATGTCATGGATGAGGGAGACGAGTTCCGGATGGAACGGGGCGCGTTCAACGGCCCATGTCTGCCGAATATCCACCGTGCAGCCGGTCGCCTCGGCATTGTTCTGAATTGCCTCTTCGATCGCCTTGCAAACACGATCGGTTTCGGTCTCGTCCCAACCCCGGATGTCGATCGTGAAGTGGACATGTCCTGCAATGACATTCCGTGAGTTCGGAGAGGGATGGACCTCGCCAACCGTGGTCACCACATCCTTGGACGCCAGGCCGATATCAAAGATTTGTCCGGCCATGCGTGAAAATGCATAAATGGCATCCTGACGTTCGTTCATGGGCGTTGGGCCGGCGTGATTGGGAACTCCTTGGATTTCCACATCGTACCATCGCAAGCAAACAATGCCTTTAGGTACGCCAATGGTCTTGTCTTGCCGTTCCAACACCGGACCTTGTTCGATGTGATATTCGAAGTTGGCGTGCAGTGGTCTTGGATCGAAGTCGGTTTCACCTTTATAGCCGATCCGCTCCAGCTCTTCGCCGAAGGTGAGCCCGTCGCGATCGGTAAGACCATACATGGCCTGACGATCGAGTTTCCCAGCGAAAACACCCGAACCCGTCGTGCCTGGAGTGAATCGACTGCCCTCTTCGTTGGTCCAGTTGACCACGATGAGGTCACGTTCCAGAGTAACTCCCGCATCATTGAGAGCGCAGACAGCTTCCAGCCCGGCAACGATACCCAGAATGCCGTCAAAACGACCGCCCTGGGGCTGGGAGTCGCAGTGAGAGCCGGTCAAGACAGGCGGTAAAGTCCGGTTTTTGCCCGGTCGGACAAAAAACATATTCCCCATGCGATCAATTTGCGTTTCACAGCCTGCCTCTTCGAACCATGCTTTAAGCTGATTGCGTGCATCGCGATCTTCGTCGCTCAAAGCCAGCCGGGTGACACCGCCGTTTTGTGTTGCGCCGAAGGCGGCGATCTCCGTGAGGAAGCGGCGCAACCGTTCGGGGTTGGTCCTCAATCTATTCATTCTTTTTTCCCTTTGTTGTTAACGGGGGTGACGAGCTTTCCAGCGCCCGCCTCACCTGTCAGTCGGTATCTTCCGGTATCGAAATCGTACGTACAGACGGGAACACCTCGAAGCCACGTCTGTTCAATGCGGCCTGTGCAATGCATACCGTCATAGGGAGTCTGTTGATGTTTGGTGAGCTGTTTGTCCGCCTGGATGGTCCACTCAGCGTTCGGATCAAAGAGGACGAAAGACGCCTCGCTGCCTTCTTCCAGAGTCCCTTTTTTCGGGTACTGACCGATGAATCGAGCGGGTTCTGCACTGTAGAGACGGACCAGTTGACGAATATCCAGCTTGCGCCGGACAACTCCTTCCGTGTGGAGTAAAGAGAAGAGGTATTGGACTCCGTTGATGCCCCCCCAACACGCGTCGAAGGAGGCTTGATTTTTTTCCCATGTTTCCGCGGGAGAATGGTCGGTTCCCAGGAAATCCACTGCACCGTCGGCAAGTCGTTGCCACAAGCCTTCCACCGCGTTTCGGTCGCGTACGGGCGGCGTGCATTTCAGCGGGCCTCGTATGCGGTGCAAGTCATCACTGGTACAGAGCAAGTATTGCGGGCAGGTCTCTACGCTTGCAGACACGCCACGTTGACGGGCTTGTGTCACGAGATCCACGGTTTCAGGCAGGCTTGCGTGACAGACATGGAGGTGTGCCCCGCTTTGTTTGGCCAGTTTGATGGCTGCCCGGACAGCCGAGAGTTCTGTCTCCGGATTATGGATTTCCAGAAAACGGTCGATTTCATCCATCTCGGGAGGGCAGAGCAACGCGTTGCGATCCATGGCGGCTTGATCCTCACAATGCACACCGATGAATGTGCCAAGTTCCTTGGCTTGAGCAAAGCCGCGTTGCATGGTTTCGGGTGTGGGTGTGGGGAAACCGTCTCCCGCATCGCACGTAAACATCTTGAATCCATAGGCCCCAGCTTCAACCATGGGAGCCATTTCAGACACATTATCCTCAATAAATCCGCCCCATATGGCGAAATCCACGACGGAACCACGCGAAGCTCTTTCGATTTTTTCGCGTACGTCTTCCGTTGTGAGCGTATAGGGAGCATTGGAAAGAGGCATGTCGGCAAAGAGGGTGATACCACCTGCAGCCGCTCCGGCTGAACCGGTACAGTAATCTTCGCGCCGCGTCAGACCGGGTTCATTGAAATGAACATGCAGATCAATGAAGCCTGGCAGCACGAGCTTGCCGGCACAGTCGAGGTAACGTGCTCCTTCCAAAGATTCATTGACTGTAGCAATGCAGGCGATGTGACCATCATTGATACCTATCGTGGCATCGCAGATGGTTCTTTCTGTCACAAGTCGGGCGTTTTGCAGCACAAGATCAAACATGATGGTCGCCTTTGCAGTGAGAAGATGTCTTTTCCCGAGGGTAGGCATAGCCACCAGTTTTGGCCGTTTGGAGGCCAAGCCCGATCAGCGATTCCACAAACTTCACCGCCGTGGGGACGCCGTCTATAACCGGTACGCCGAGCTTGTCGCTGAGTCGTTGCGTCAGATGGGTCATCCCTGCACACCCAAGAACCAAAGCATCGCTACGGTCTTTGAGCAATAATTCGGATGCCGCTTCGGAGACGACGGAGAATGCACGGTCGTCCTGTTCGTCTTCCAATGCCAGGACGGGAAGGTTGGCAGCATGTATGCCTCTGCACCGCACGTCCAAACCATACCGGCGAGCATTATCTTCCAAGATGGGAACGGAACGCTCCAAGGTGGTCAGAATGGTAAATCGACAGGCCAGCATGGTTGCGGCGTGCATGGCTGCTTCACCGATGCCCAAAATCGGACCGGCCACCCGTTCTCTCAAGGCGTCCACACCCGTATCATCGAAGCAGGCAACCACATAGCCGTCGGCGGGTTCACGGCGTTCTACCAATTGAAGCATGTGGTATGTGCCCAGTGCTCCATCCGAATGCCCTTCAATAGAGAGAGGACTTTCGGACGGGCAACAAGCGCTGATGGTGGTATCAGCAGCACAGACTCGGCGTGCCGTTGCTTCGACGGAGCGGGTCATGGGGATGCTGGCGTTGGGGTTGATAATGAGGATGTGCATGACGTTATCTCTCAAGGGTCGTTCGATAGTGGCGGTGTTTCTTATGGATGTGGAGAGCAACCAGGGTTCCAACAATGGCCACAAAGGAAATAAATGTTGTCAGTGTTCCGAGGGCGTACAGTACCGGTGTGGTCACGTTCGTCGTCATGCCAAATATTTCGAGCGGCAGGGTATTTTTCGAACCCGATGTCATGATCGTCCGGGCGAATTCATCGTAGGACAGAGTGAAACCGAACAGCCCAACTCCGACTAAACTGGGCAGAATGAGCGGTATTACTACGTAGCGTAGGGTCTGGAATGGCGTAGCGCACATATCTATGGCCGCGGCTTCGTAGGATTTGTCGAACCGGTTGAACACCGCGAACATGATCAGCAACCCGAAAGGCAGTGTCCAAGTAAGGTGGGCCCCGAAGGCAGAGCCGTACCATGTTGGTTCGATGTCCAATTGGTTAAAGAGCAGGCCGATGCCGAGGCTGATGAGAATGGACGGGATGACCAGGCTGGTGATCGTTAAGTAAAAGAGTACCCCGCTTCCTTTGAACTTTTTCCGGAAAGCCATACCTGCCGACAAGGATATGACCACAGTGCTGACCATTACCGCCAAGCCGAGAAGGAGTGAGCGGGTTAAGGATCCACCGAAATCACCGACGGCCTGTTGCTCGAACAATTTGAAATACCAATGGAAAGAGCAACCATTCATGGGAAATGTCAGTCCGCCGGATGGCCCCTGGAAGGAAAGGATGCCAATGGTCAGCGTCGGTCCATACAGAAACAGGATGAACAGGACGAAGAAGGCGGTCAGGAAATAGAAGCTCTTCGGGCGTTTATTGGAGTTTTGCACGATGATCTCCTAAAGATCCTTGCGGATGTTGGCGAACCTGAAAAGAATCGCAATCATAAGCATGACTGTCGCCAGTAATGTCACGGCACCTGCGGCTGCGGCTGGATATTGCAACAGCGTGATTTCATTGTAGATGAGTACACCCACTGAGGCGCTTAATCCTCCGCTCATGAGTCGAACCGTAATGAAGTCTCCCATGACAAGGGTAAAGACGAAGATCGTGCCGATGGTGATGCCGGATTTTGACAACGGGATGATGACGTGCGTGATGACCTGCCAGGGAGTTGCGCCCGCGTCGATGGCTGCTTCCAAGAGTTTTCGGTCGATTCGCATCATCGAGTTGAAGATGGGGACGACCATGAATAAGCTGTAGAGATGGACAAAAGCCAACACCACGGAAAAATCGCTGTATAAAAGGAATTCCAACGGATGATCCGTCAGGCCCAACGTCTGAAGCGTTTGGTTGACCAACCCGTTGCGTCCCAGCAAGGGAATCCACGAAATCATGCGAATGATGTTTGACGTGAGAAAGGGAACAGTGGCCAACAGAAAACAGATTGTCTGTGATTTGGTGGTTCGGAGATGGAACGCCATATAATAGGCCACCGTAAATCCGATGAGCAGAGTCAGGGCCCAGGAGGTGACAGCATAGAACAGCGTTTTGGTATAGGCCTGCCAGGTTACCGGAGAAGTCAGCAGAAATTCGTAGTTATCCCAGATGAAATCGGGGATAATGGAAAAGGCATTGTAGTCCCAAAAGCTGACAATCACGAGCATGATAGTCGGGATGACCAAGAAGACCAGCATGATCGTGAAGAGAGGGAAAACCTGGAAATATGCTCTTCGTTCATTTGCCATGAAACAAGACCTTTTGGGGTGAGGCCCCCTGAAAACCCAGAGAGCCTCTTGATATTATCTTAGGAAGCGATGAACTCGTTCCATTTGCGAATCATGTACTTGTTTTCGTCCATGACTGAGTTCCAGCAGGCAACGTGGCTCATACGTTCAATGTAGGAACCACCATCACGGACCGCACCGGCCTTTTCCATGATGACGCCTTCAGGGCTGACAATATCCGCCGTGGCGGGCTTGCCCTCGATCCAGTAATCCCACTCGTTTTCCGACATGAATTTTTTGGACGTAGAGGGAGCGGCGCTATAGTAACCTTGGCGGTTGAGGTACGCACCGGCCCAACCGGAGATGTACCAGTTAAAGTATTCGTAGGCGGCCTCCAGTTCGAGACCGGACAAGTGGCGGGCAATGCCGAGTCCGCCGCCCCACGCACGATATCCTTCTTCCAGCGGTTGATACTTGCAAGGAATGCCCTTGGCTCGAACAGCCGCGACCGCCGGAGACCACATGGACTGGATGACAACTTCACCGGAAGCCATGAGGTTGACGGATTCGTCAAAAGACTTCCAGAAAGCGCGGAACTGACCATCTTTCTTGGCTTTTTTGAGGATTGCGATGGTCTTGTCGATCTCTTCGCGAGTCATGTTCCCTTTGTCACCGTATTTGATGGCACCCATGGATTCGCAGATCATGGCAGCATCCATAATACCGATCGCCGGGATGTTCAGAATAGAAGTCTTTCCCTTGAAGGCGGGGTCCATGATGTCACGCCAATTTTTGATTTCGCGACCGACGAGGTCGGGACGAATACCAAGGGTGTCGGCGTTGTAGATCGTCGGGATGAGGGTCATCCACTTTGTTTCGCGTTTAGCAAATTGACGATCGTCTTTGTGTTCGACAAAGCCGACCGTGTGTGGAGCCGTACCCTGCGCAATTTGGGCTTCGGGGGTCAATTTACCATTTTTGAAGAGGGGAGATATTTTGTCGTAGAGTTTGATACGTGAGGTATCCATGGGCTGAATGACGCCACTGGGATACACTTTTTTACAAACCCAGTATTCAATGTCTGCGATGTCGTAGGATTTGGGCTGAGTGACGGCGCGTTGAACAACGGCGTCGGAATCCAGAGCAGTCATCTCGACGGTAAAGCCGAGATCTTTTTTTACTTTGTCTGCAATGGCATTGACACTTGCCGTGCCAGTACCGAACTGGCGCAGTTTAACGTTTTTGATGTTCTGCGCCCAAATGGTTGGGAATCCTGTAATGACCGGAGTGGCCGCGACTGCAACAGCGGCCGTCGCAGCCGTACCCAGGAACTTTCTTCGACTCATCGTGCCGTTTTTCTTTGTCTTGTCTTGACCCATGACGCTCTCCTTTCGGTTACTCGTTGGCTTGCCGTAGCTTTATGTATGGGGGAAAATATTCATATCGCGACAGTCCCAACCAAGAAGGACTTCGTGTCCTGGGTCGGGTTGCAGCGCGAAATATTTGTAATCGGGTATGTTGATCTGAATGATCTCGCCGGCGCTGGACTTGCAATGCACGATGACGTGTCCGCCTTGATACTCGGCCAGTGTCACCGTGGCCGGTACCACCATGTCCGCATCTGCGTCGCCTTTCACTCCGAAACGGATGCGATCTGCCCGTACGGAAAAACCATATGTTCCAGATGCCTTGAGGTGAGGAAGGGCTCCGCATCGGCAGGTCGTGGCGCTCTCCAAGTTGACCATATATTTTTCTTCTTTAGGGAGCGCTTCGAAGTTGGCTGAAAAAAGATTGTGTCCACCGATAAAACTGGCGACGAAGGGGGTGTTGGGTGTTTCAAAAATTTGGCGAGGAGTGCCTACCTGTTGAATGGTCCCCTTGGACATCACAACCACTTTGTCCGCCAAAGCGAAGGCTTCCTCTTGGGAGTGGGTGACATGAATAAAAGTCATGTCCAACTCTTTCTGGATATTTCGGAGTTCCTTGCGCATCTGGACACGAAGAAAGGGATCCAGAGCGGAGAGAGGTTCATCCAGTAAAATTACTGAGGGCTTGGTAATGAGCGCTCGGGCTAAAGCCACACGCTGCTGCTGACCGCCGGAGAGTTGGTCTGGCAATGCTTCGGCATAATCTGCCATGTGCACCAGTTCCAGCAGTTCCATCGCTTGACTTCGGCGTGACGTCTTGGATTCCCCGGCTATTTTCAGGCTGAATGCGACGTTGTCCACACAGGAGAGGTGTGGAAACAAGGCATAGTTCTGAAACATCAGCGCGGTCTTTCGTTTGGCAGGAGGTGCGTCCGTAATATTGCGTCCGTCAAGGAGAATGTCACCGCTTGAGACTTCCTCGTGGCCGGAAATCATTCGCACAGCCGTGCTTTTACCGCATCCACTCGGCCCAAGCAGACAGCAATATTCACCTGCTTTGATGGTCAGTTCGATGTTTCGTAACGCCTCGACTGTCCCGTAAAATTTGCCCATAGCCGACAATTCTACTTTTCCGACACTACTCATATCTGCCCGCCGCTAGTACGTGGTTTGAATCTTTTTCGTCGAGGAGGCCAGGTCGTTGCCGACGTCGCCCAGGGGCGTTGAAGGTCTTTACCGTGGACCTCACTTGCCGTGCTGTTGCCTCGTTTTGTGAGAACCTGTTCTTGGCCTCTCTTTCTGTACCCCCCTGGTGTGTACCAGGATGGCTGTCCGGTAAGACCAATTTTTTGGTGTGCTTTTTTTCCCTAATTGTCAATTGAAAATGTTTTTTACGCAAAAAAAAGTCGTATATTGGCATAAAGACCGTAATTTATTTGTACTTACAAAAATGTAGTATTATTTTTCTGGACAATATACGGAAAACAATGTCTATAGATTTTGGCCATCTGGTCTTACCAGTTTGGTTTGACGTGAACTTTTAGACTGATGAGAAGAAAAAGTATGACCCTCAAAGCGCAATATCATTCCGAGGCAACCTTTGGTGGGAAGCAATCGAGAACCGATACCGCAGTAGAGAGCATCGAATCCCTGATTCGGCTCAATGGATGGAAAAGTGGTGAGAAGCTTCCCTCTCAGAGGACCTTGGCCGAAACATTGGGAGTAAGTCGTCCTACCATTCGTGAGGCTTTGGTCATGTTGGAGGCTCGAGGGCGGCTCGTTATTCAGCCTGGTAAAGGGGTCTTTATTGCCAGCTCAGAGCAGCTACGAGTTCAGCCGGTGTCTTCCGGGGTGCAACTCCAGAACCCTTCGCTTCTCTCTGGAAGGGAATCTCAAATGTATCAGTTCCGCTATGCTATCGAGCCTGCCATCGCTGGTCTGGTTGCGGTCAATGCCACAGCCGCCCAGATTGAAGATATGGGGGTAGTGGTGTCTGCCATGCGCAAGGCTTTGGAAGAAGAGGACTGGGCAGAGTTTTCGAGATTGGATTTCACTTTTCATTCGCTGATGATTGAAGCGGCCAATAATCGTTTTTTCACCGAAGCGATTGCTCCATTCCTTGGCCTTTTCTTTGAAAGCCAAACGTTACCACTTGTTTTTGATGAGAGCGTCGATGAAACCGTACGCGAGCATGAGCAGATCATGGAACATATTGGGAAAAGGCATTCCGTCGAGGCCCGCAAAGCTATGGAACAGCACGTGCGTGGCGTGGCGAAACGTGCAGGGGTGAATTTGGTGGAATGAAGAACTGTTCCTGCAGCAATATGAGGTGGTTGTCATTGCTGTAAGCTGTTCGAAGAGATTTTTCCCTCGGAGAATGTGAGGAATACGTTGAAGCGGTTAAAGGTCGATGGACTGCGTTTTTGGGGGGGAGATTGGAAAAGGAAGCTCCTTATGTCCAATTGCGCGGGGGAAGGCCGAACAGGCGACGACAACGGTCTTCAAGTGCCTTGAGATAGGGAATGGCATCTGGAGAATCTGGTGCAGGAGCCCATGAGGCAAAATCTTTATCGTCGGCAGCGCTGTATGGTCCGGGCTTTACTTCAAAAACGACTGTATCCGGTGCCAGAGAAAAGAACGTATGCCAGACACCCGGGCGAATATCGAGGACGAGTGTGTCTCGGCGGGAATCAACAATGGCGAAATCGCTGTCCTGTGCAAATCCTTCATCATCAAAGGCGACGAAGCCCATGGCGCCGCGAAGGGTGGCTATGGCTTCAGACTTGGGCGGAGCGGCGTGGCGATGCGGTTGAACATAACTGCCGGGTAAAACGGCATTGATCATGCGATGAAGAGGGTCGTCGTTGCCGTCATGGAGGATATGGATTTCGCGTTTGCGTTGATTGTCCCGCGCATGGGCAAGTTTTTCATCGATCAGTGCGTTGTCGACGAGTGTCCACGTCTGATGGCGGGAGATAGTGGCCAGTGGCGAGAGTCGGTCAAGTGGGGTGGGGCGGGTCAGTTTTGGCATGGGATATAAAAGGGGTATGCGACCGCACTGGGAACGGTAAAGTTCTGATTGGTCGGGTTGGCTTCCAAAGTATGAAGGACGAGCTGTTGATGCGGAAGGCTGACGTCGATTCCAATAAGTTTACCCATGGGTTGCCTGGAGACGATAGAGATAGTTTTCTCTTCGACATCAATTTCTTCTGAATAGCAGCCTGCATCAAGGGTGATCATGTTGTAGGCGGTGATGGGTTCCGTTGTATACTCCCACGTCAGACGGACGAATCCGTCGGGGATGACTTCGAATGTCTGTCGATACATGTCGAGCTTTTTGTAGTCTTGAATATCATACGATTGGGCCGCAACAGGAGATATCGCGGCCAAACTCGATATGACGAAGAGGAAAAGAGCACGTAATGTGTGCATGGGTGTTTTCGATATTTAGTGGCGGATACCGACAATACGGACGACATCAAGTACCTTGGAATTGGGCGATTCCGCGCATCCATTAACCAATGCTTCGCCAATATCTTCGAGAGCGCCAAAGCGGAGAACAGTATCACCGGTGACGCCGCTGAGATAACCATCGAGCCACACCAAAACGATACCAGCATCGTCATCAGAGATGTCGGAAAGCTCCTCAATAAATTCGGAACAGCGAACGGCCCCGAAGTTGATGGAGTCCATGGCGTATGCTTGTTTCATTGGGCCAAAAGTTAAGAACGCGAGAGCAAGCACGAGAAAAGCAATACGATACATGAGATATCCTTTAGAAAAATGTATGTCCCTCGTTTCAGGACGGTTTACGTCTTGAAATTATAGAGTGAAATTCTTTCAATCGTCAATAAAAGAGATGGCCATCGTGGGGCATGTTCGTTTGGCTATCAGTGTAGGCAAAATTTATATGGTTCAATGTCGTCATCATTTTTGAAGTTTGTTGCATGGAGTGAACCAGTCATGAAGGTATAATGTTTGTATTGTCTCAGAAATCTTTCCCTGCAGAAAAAATACTGTGTTTTATTTGGGGTGAATGTTTGTATATGTTTGTGTTGTTATTTGAGTCGCTATGTTGTGAGTGCGTAAATGTGTTTATTGATAGCGTTTATTGTTTTTTGTTTTATTTTGTTGTGTGGTGTTTTGTGCTTATTTATATAGGCTCTATAGATAGATGCGCGCGTGCTGGTTCGGTTATGACGGAGAGAGTCTTTCGTCAGTGAAAAAGAGAATACGTCGTGTTCGAAAAATGAACGATTTAACATGAAACGTTCTGATTCATGACAAAAACTGAGGCTCATATACAGCGATTTGGACAATACTTCTTGTATTTTTCGATGTGAGACGCAGGGGTGGATTTTTTTTAATATTCATCATGAATATTAAATATTTTTAGTGTGTTAGATCGTTTTTAAGTGTGTGGTATGCTTAGTGGACCAAAAAAAGCGTTTTTTTTGACTCAACCCCCTGATTTGATTTGTTAATCAATCACAAGAGAAGTGTTTCCCCTGAACGTTTGAAGATCTGGGACTCGTTCTGTGTTCGGCCAAGCCGGAAGAACACGGCACGGTCAGTGCAATGTTGATGGGCATTCTCGGTGCTTTAACCGCATGAATCCCCATGATCATCAAATACATAAAAGGGAGTCCTTATGAGCGAGACTATGCGAGCAGCTGTATGGCATGGAAAACAGGATGTACGCGTTGAAACTGTTCCCGTTCCTCCTTTTCCACAGCCTGGGTGGGTCAAAATCAAAGTCGCCTGGTGCGGAATTTGTGGATCGGATCTGCACGAATATGCTGCTGGGCCGGTCTTTATTCCCGTCGATTCTCCTCACCCGCTGACAGGAAAACAGGGGAGTTTGATTCTGGGGCATGAATTTACTGGTACGGTTGTGGAAGTCGGAGAAGGCGTCAGCAATATTCGTGTTGGCGATATCGTTGCCCCCGATGCCTGCCAGCACTGTGGTGAATGCATCATGTGCCGTGCTGGTCGCTATAATGTGTGTGAAAAACTGGCTTTTACCGGTCTGCACAATGACGGCGCATTTGCTCCTTATGTCAACGTCCCGGCGGAATTGTGCTATATTTTGCCAGAAGGCGTTTCGCTTGAAGCCGGCGCCGTTATCGAACCATTGGCAACGGGTTTCAAAGCCGTACGCGAAGCTGGAACCATTCTTGGTGAAACGGTTGTTATCATTGGTGCGGGAACCATCGGCCTCGGTACCCTCATGGCGGCAAGAGCTGCTGGTGCAGGTAAAATTATTGTTCTGGAAATGTCCTCTGCTCGCACAGCTAAGGCCTATGAATGTGGAGCCGATGTGGTGCTCAACCCGAAGGAATGCGACGCTGTGGCAGAAATCAAAGCCATGACAAATGGTTCCGGAGCGGATGTATCCTTTGAATGCGTTGGCAACAAATTCACCGGTCCCCTGGCCATCGATGTGATTCACAATGGCGCACGGGCAATTATCGTTGGTATTTTTGAAGAACCGAGTTCGTTCAACTTCTTTAGTTTGAGTGGGACAGACAAGCGGGTCATCGGCACACTGGCCTATACGTTGGACGACTTCAAGGGCGTTTCCGCGTTGTTGGCGAATGGAAAGCTTAAGGCTGATCCGATGATTACCGGAAAGGTCAGCTTGGAAGACATCGTTGAGAAAGGTTTTCTTGAGTTGATCAATAATAAAGACGAGAACATTAAGATTCTTGTTACTCCTGAATAAGACGACAGGCCGAGAAAACATATGTTGGCTTGGCCATGATACCTCTTCATTGTTATGTTTGTAGAGCCCGTTACTATTGATATCATGTATCCGAAGGATATTTTCATGACAACGTAACAAAAGGGTATGCCTCGCGAGCGTTTATCTTCACAACCGTTTACTCCTGATGGAGTAATTACATTCTCGAATGCCTATGGAGCTTGGAAGCGCCAACGGCGAGAGAATCGTGTAGTGACTGATAACTCTCGATTATTGAATTGTCGTTATGTTGATGTCGTCACGAGTGAGCCCGGAATCGGTCCATGACCGATTCCGGGCTCACATATTGAGGTGGGTGTGTGGGCTGTCTTCTCTTCAAGCGGATAATCTCGACATCGTTTGGAGCACAAGCCATGACCATGGGGATAGGGTCTCAAGAGATACCATTCCGCATTGAAGGTATAGTAAGAGTAGCAATCGACATGCCATAAAAAGAAGACAGGTAAGAGACAATTGATAGTATAACATTTCAGCGTGTTATGGTGTTGAGATGTATGTTGCTGTTGTGAAAGGGGGTATTGTCGGAGAGGAGTGCTGGTCGGAAATGGAACAGTACACAACAAACTTCACGTGATGTGCTTTTGTTCCTTCGTCGCGCCGTGGTGAAGCGTCTATAAACGCGGACGTGTATATCGTCACATGATCGACATACACGCCGCGTCAACAAGAAAATTGGGGTGTTACGGTTTGCGTGCCACGCATTTGATTTCAACAAGTCCGCCAAGAGGTAAGGCGGCAACTTGGATGGCAGCACGTGCGGGTTTGTGGTCGCCCATGAATTCTGCATAAATTCCGTTGAGCGTTTTGAACTCGCCCATGTCGATGAGGAAGACATCCACGCTGACGATGTCGGTGACGCCGCAACCGGCAGCCTTCAGAATGGCTCCAAGGTTTTTCAAGGCTTGTTTGGTTTGGGCCTCGAAACCTTCTGCCAATTTCATGGTTTCCGGAATCAGGCCGAGTTGACCACTCACATAGACGGTGCCGTCTGTGCATGTCGCTTGAGAATAGGGGCCAACGGCGGCGGGGGCGCCGTCGGTAGTAATAAATGCGATGTCGCTCATGGAAGTATCTCCTTTTTCATGCTCATTAAGTTGGACTGACAGTCTTGTCGAGATCGGACAGCGTCGGACACGACGGTGTCGGTATAGCAGCTTGGCGTTCCAAAAGACGTAAAATGACGGCATCGACGGCGGCAAAGCCTACGCCGGATAATTCGCCCACGGCTTTTGCGTTGGCTGTAAATTGTGGTCCCACGATACCTTGCGGCGACGAGAGCGCCGTGCCATGAGTGGCTAAGAGCATTCCCATGAAGGCCTCGGCCGATGCCGTTCCGACTTTCAGTGAGCAGGTTGCCTTCGCACCATCGCAGATCATTCCCATAACAGAAGACAACACATAGGCTACGGCTTGTTCGGCTTGTTCGGCTGTGCCATGGGCCAGGCGCGTCAATGCTGCAGCCGCACCGGCTCCGGCGGCGACGGAACATCCGCACACCGGGGTCAATCGACCGGTTTTCGCTTTGATAGCGCCCGTTACCAGATGAGACAAGGCAAGTGCTTCGGCAAGTTCCCGGTTGGAGCGTTTCCAAACACGGGCAGCCAGTGCCGGGGGAATGATAGCCGTCAGGCCGTGATTTCCGCTGCCTGCGCTACTCATGACCGGCCACCGTCCACCATCCATGCGAACATCGGCCGCGGCCGCGGACCAAGCCCGAATCATCCAGGCGAGATCGTCTTGCGGCAGATTGGCGGCGGCAACATAGCCAGTCCCCAATCCCCATGGTTCTTTGAGTCCTTTTTCGGCCACCTGGAGATTCATGGCAACGCCTTCCAGAAGAAAGCCGACCGTTGCGTCGTCGATGGAACCGGCCAATGCCCACAGATCATTGAAATCTGCGCGCATGAGTTCGGAGATATACGCCGGGATACGTCCCGAACCGGTTTCTCCATCTTGCCCTTCATAGACGGTCTGACGGTTACGGCTCACTTCGACAACCTGATCGTGGGCATGGGCCACGACAGCGGTGACGCTTTCTCCCTGACGCAACAACTCGACTTCGGCATAGACGTTTGGCGTGTCCGATAAAACTTCTTCAGTCAGGCTCCCGGCTTCGAGCATGGCCGTTGCCTGGGCGATCATTGTTTCATCGATATTTTCCAGCGCTTGGAGTCCCTTGTCCGGGTCGCCTCCCAAGGCACCGAGAGCCGCAGCCAGAAGATTGCCTTTGAGGCCGGGGGCACCGGGAATGCCGACCGATCTTCCGTTCTTATAGATGTTGGCCGACAGACGGAGATGGATATGCCTGGGGGGGCCGGAAAGATATCGTGCACCGGCGCTGGCGGCGAGCGCAACGGCGCCGGGCTCGGTGCAACCGAGGGCGGGTTTGACCTCGTTGGCGAAAAATGCGTGCAGATCCATTTTCATCCTTTCATATGCGCGGCCCGGCAAACGGTCCGCGGAATCGGGTTTGACATGACTTGTCTGGCTTTACCCTATCAAGTATGGTGCCAACGCGGCGCAACGAGAACGCCGGTGTGCCTCTTGCAGGAGGTGCGGACACGAACAAACCGCAACCGGCTCAGAATTCGCCGGAGACAAGGAGTATGAACAGATGAGTGAAGCCAAATTACGTGAAGAGCTGTACGCAGCCAATGAAAACCGGGGCATTCTCTACAAATTTATTTTTGATGCCATGGTCGAAGAATTTGGTATGGAAAAAGCCAAAGAAGTCATGAAAAAAGGCATTTACAAACGTGGTCAAGAAATCGGCCAGCAGTTCAAGCAGTATGCTGATGCTGGCGATTTTCCTGGTCTGCGTGATGCGTTCATTGGCCATATTGCTGATGATTCCAAGATGTTTGCCCCTACCGTGACCCGGTGTGACGACGGTGGCTTGGATATCGAGTTCGACAATTGCCCGCTCAAGAACTCCTGGCGCAAGATGGGATTGTCCGACGAAGAATGCGCTACGATGTGTGAAGTTGCCGGAATTATTGACTACGGCACGTTTGAAGGCGCCGGTTTTGGTTTCGAAATGACGGCGCTGCCCGAAGGAAGCAAAGAAAAGTGCTACCTGAAGATTCGTAAAAAATAAGTATTGTTTTTCGCGAGGGCCGAAGCCGTTCAGGGAGTCGGTCCTCGTGAAAATTTGTCAACATTTCTCATTTTGGGCTGCCAATAATGCGAAATTCGCAAGCAAGATGAGAAATGAGAGCCAGATTTGAGGATTTTGTCAATTTGACATTGGTCGTTTTGAGAAGTCTCCCTTCCCTCTCCCCCGATTGACATTTTTGAAGAATTGCTTTCAGTGGTTCTTTTGTTCTCGCGGCTTTCGCAATGTCCCGAAGCAAGCGTTCCGGTCCGATTTCACCGTTGCCCCATCATGGCATGCCGATTGCTTACTGCCATCCGAGCACCATGACGGAATTTCTCCCATTTTCGGGAGTCCGGCGACGAAGGTCCGCCCGGTACGACTCTCCGTTCAACCTCGTATCATCGGAGGAGCACACCATGAAACTAAATCGTCTTTTTGTTGCATTGGCCGCTTTGGCTATCCTATTTGCGGCTTCTGCTGCACAGGCCGAAAAAACTATCGTTTTGGGATATTCACTCCCATTGACCGGAAGCCATGCGAAATATGGGGAAGTATTTCGCAATGCTGCGCAAATTCAACTTGAGAAATTTAACAAATCCGGAAAATTGCCAGGAGCAACCGTAGAGATCCTCTACGAAGATTCCAAGTCCGATCCCAAAGAAGCCATCAATATTGCTCGTAAGTTCGTCGATGATGAGCGGGTGGTTGGTGTGCTTGGCGACTTCACGTCCACCGTTTCTATGGCCGCTGGCCGTGTTTATGCCATGGAAGGGATGCCCCAGCTTTCGCAAACGGCATCGCATCCCGATTTCAATAAAATTGGGGATTTTCAATTTCGCAATATTACGACGCAAGCTTTTGAAGGGCCGTTTGTTGCGAAATGGGCTACGAGCTTAGGATATAAGAAATTTGCCATCGTCGCCATTCAGAACGACTGGGGGATTTCCGCAGCTGAGAATTTTGCTAAAGGTCTCAAAGATCTTGGTGGCGAAGTAACGGACATCGAGTATTTCAACCCCGGTAACCGCGACTTCCGTTCCATCCTGACCAAAGTTGCCCGCGACAAACCCCAAGCTATCTATCTGTGTATGATGTATGAAGAAGGGGCTATGATTCTCCAGCAGCGCAAGCAGCTCGGTATCGATATCCCGTTCTTCGGCACCTCGTCGCTATACTCGCCCAAACTGCTGGAACTGGCAGGCGATTCCGCCAACGGCCTTTTGCTGTCGACGACATTTATGCCCGACAGCCCTGAAGCGAACGTTGTCGAATTCGTGACTGAATACAAGAAGCGTTATGGCGACGACCCGAGCATGTTTGCAGCACAGGCGTACGATGCCGTCGGTATTATGCTTGACGCTATCGCCAGTGTGGGTGCCGACGTGAACCGACAGTCCCTGCGTGACGCTCTGGCTGCGACCAAGGGTTATCCCGGCGTCACCGGCTCCACCTCCTTTGATCCCGAGACCCGTGAACCGGTCAAGGGCCTGGCTCGGATGCGCATCGAAGACGGTGCCTTCCACCTCGTCGACTAAGGCGAATCTTTCCCGGCATCACCGGCGGGCCGAGAAGGCCCGCCGACAGCACACGACGGGCTTCTCATGGACACATATTTTCTCATGCAAGTCATCAACGGCCTGAGCGTGGGCATGGTGTATGCGCTCATTGCCATTGGATTCACCCTCATCTTCGGCGTCCTCAACGTGGTCAACTTCGCGCACGGCGAAATGTACACCATTGGCGCGTTTGCGGGACTGGTCTGTATCAATCTTCTTGGCTGGCCGCTGGCGTTCGTTATTCTCGTGGCTCTTGTCGTCGGCGGATTGGCCGGTATTGGTCTGGAACGCTTGGCATTCAAACCGTTTCGACGTTTTCAGGACGAGGCCTCGCTGAAGTCGAGAGCCATGCGTGAAGCGACATTGCTTTCTTCGCTGGCTGTTTCCATCATCATCAAAGAACTCATTCAGCATTTTTTCGGTGCCGAGATGCAAACGATCCCGGCCCAATACTTACTCAATGAGCCTATTCAGTTGGGATCGATATCCCTTTCGACAGGGCAATTTCTCATTCTAGGATCGTCTATCGTTATGCTCGGAGGCCTGCAATATATTCTCTACCGCACACGAATCGGCCTTTCCATTCGAGCCATTTCCAACAATCCTTTGGGAGCCAAATACGTGGGCTTGTCCGTGGATAAGACCATTATTGCCACGTTTGCCGTAGGCAGCATGCTCGGTGGAGCCGCCGGTATCATGGTCGGACTCTATTATGGAGCCATTTTCCCGACCATGGGCTTTGCGCCCTCAATCAAAGCCTTTGTGGCGATGGTCATGGGCGGTTTGTCGAGCATTCCCGGAGCCGTAATCTGTGCGTTGATTCTCGGTGTATGCGAAGCGTTGGCGACCGATTTTATGACCCAGGGCTGGAGCGACATGGTCGCGTACAGCTTCCTTATTCTGACCTTGATCTTCTTCCCCCAGGGTATTTTCGGTGCCCGACGGGAACGAGTGTAACTCCGAGGCGTACGATATGACCGATTCCATTTCCACCACGAGCCCCTGGCGGTCACGGCTGTTGACAGCAGGACTGTTGCTGTTCGTTCTTGCCGTGGTTCCGGCCATCCTCTCGGCCCTCGGCAAGAGCTATTATGTCCAACTGGCCAATTCCGCATTGATTTTTTGCATCTTGGCCGCAAGTATGAATCTGATTACGGGAACCGCAGGCTTGTTGTGTCTGGGGCATGCCGCTTTTTATGGCATCGGAGCCTATACAGCAGCACTGCTTGCATCGAATTACGGGCTGCCGTTTCTTGTGACATTGCCATTGGGCGGATTGGCCGCTGGGGTGGCCGGGGTTCTTGTCGCTCTCCCAACAATGCGGCTTATCAGCATTTATTTTGCCGTCGCGACATTGGGGGTCGGGGAGATTATCCACGTTTCCTTATTGAACTGGGTTTCGTTGACCCGCGGCCCCATGGGCGTGCAGATTTATGAACCGATCACGATTTTTGGATACCGATTCAGTAGTCTGCTTTCCATCTATTACATTATTGCCGTCCTGGCCTGTATCTCGATTTACCTACTTTGGCGCATGACAAATTCCTATTTCGGCAATGCACTCCGTTCCGTTCGTGAAGATGATCAGTGTGCTGAAGCCATGGGTATCAATGTCGTCAAACTCAAAATTCAAGCCTTTGCGGCGAGTACGTTTTTTGCCGGTTTGGCTGGAGCCGTCATGGCTCACAGTGCCGGGTATATCAGCCCGGACAGTTTCCAATTCAGCGAGTCCATTTTGATTTTAGCCATGGTTGTTGTTGGTGGTCTCGGATCGCTGCCCGGTGGGCTGCTTGGCGCTCTGTTGCTCATTTTGCTGCCCGAGGTTGCTCGGAGCTTGGGCGATATGCGCATGGTTGCTGTCGGGGTGGTCATGTTTCTGTCCATCCTGCTCTTACCGAAAGGACTGTTCGGTGAAGTATCGGCCATTGACATGGCAAGACGTCAATTCAACGCGGCCTGGATTGGCGGCCGTCAGTCTGTGGGGTGGAAGTAATGGCCGAGATGATTCTGGAAACTCGCGCCCTGACCCGGCGATTCGGCGGGCTGACGGCCGTGGATAGTGTAGATATGATCATGAATCCGGGAGAACTCGTCGGACTCATTGGACCCAATGGCGCGGGGAAGAGTACCTTCTTCAATTGCCTGACCGGGTTTTACCCGCCGAGCGAAGGGGAAGTCCGCTTCATGGGGAAGCGCATTACAGGCCTCAAGCCCTATCAGGTCGCCAAGCGCGGCATTGGACGCACATTTCAAAATTTGCGCATCATGCCGAATATGACGGTGTTCGACAATGTGTCCATTGGAGCGGTTGGTTCGCTCGGGCATTCATTGCGGCGTGCCCTGTGGCCGTTTCGGTGTACGACGGACAACGCCATTAGCCGTCGTACTTGGGATATCCTGCAACGCGTTGGCTTGGATACCCAGGCCGGAGAGCTCGCGGCCAACCTTTCGTATGGTCGGCGGAAATATCTTGAAATTGCCCGTGCCATGGCAACCAATCCCAATTTATTGATTCTTGATGAACCCGCAGCCGGTCTTAATGAGCAAGAAACTGCGCAATTGGCCGGTTTTATCCGTGAGCTCAACGATGAAGGTTTACCGATTCTCCTTGTTGAGCACGACATGGGGCTTGTCATGAGCATTTGTCATCGGGTTATGGTTCTGGCGTTGGGAAAAAAGATTGCTGACGACACCCCTGCTGTTATTCAGAAAGCCCCGGCCGTCCTGGAGGCCTACCTGGGAGGCGAAGAATGTCAATTCTAGAGGTCAAAAATCTTGATGTTCGCATGGGGGTTCAGCAAATTTTGCGTGCCGTCAATGTGAAGGTTGAAGAAAACGGGGTAGTGGCTGTACTTGGCTCCAACGGCGTGGGGAAAACGACGTTGATGCGGGCAATCTCCAATATTTATCAGGCGACTGCCGGAGAAATTGTATTTCAGGGGCAAAATATCGCCAATATTGGATCGGATAAAGTCGTCAAGCTCGGCTTGTGTCAGGCTCCGGAAGGACGTCAAATTTTCTCCAATATGACAGTGGAGGAAAATCTCATCTTGGGAGCCTATCACCAGGACAAAGCACACTTTCAGGAAGATCTTGATCGTGTCTTTGATCTGTTTCCGATTTTGAAAGATCGCTTTCAACAACAAGCCGGTGCCATGTCCGGCGGAGAACAACAGATGTTGTGCATTGGCCGGGCACTCATGGGACGACCGAAATTGTTGTTACTTGATGAACCGTCGCTTGGCCTGGCTCCTTTGGTTATCAAATGTATTTTCGACCTCATCGTTCGTATTAGAGAGGCAGGAACGGCGATTCTGATCGTCGAGCAAAACGCGAAAGCTGCACTCTCCGTGGCGGATTATGCCTACATTATGGAAGGTGGCGCCATTATCATGGAAGGGCCGGCTGATGAACTCGCGCGGGACAATCGTCTCGAAGCCGCATATCTTGGTGGTCATACGCACGTTTAAAAGCGCGCCTCTGCAATAATATGCGGCAAGACGCCGGGAACGAAATGACGTTCCCGGCGTTTTTTATAGATGTTGATGGGGATCTATTATCGGTGGGTGGCTTGGCTGCCGATATCGTAACGATAGGCATCAAGCAGGTGGTATCGTTTGATCTTACGATAGAGCGTCGCCAAGCTCATGCCGAGTTCTTCGGCAACGCGTCGTTTCCCGTCCAAATCCGATCCCAAGCGGGCCAGAGCTTCACGGATGGTGTCTTGCTCGGACACCGTGGTATCGTCGGGAGCCGATTTTGCGGTGTTGTGCACTGCAGCATCGGGCATAGTATCTGATAGCGCTGGATGTTGAGGATGGCCAGGGCAAACAAGCCCGTTGTCCAGAATACGGTACTCTCTCGTCGATATCGTTGACACATTTTCGGCTGCTTCAAACCGGGCGGCCAGTGTGTTCAAGTCGAGACTTCGGCCTTTACGGAAATTGACGCCATATTCGACAAAATTTTTCAGCTCTCGCACATTGCCCGGCCAGGAATATGCCCTGAACCGTTCCATGAGTTCCAGATCGACCGGCGGTGGGGGTTCACCCCGACGACGGGCGTAGAGTCTGGCAAAATGATAGACAAGCAAGTCCACATCCCCCTCACGCTCACGTAAAGCAGGAACACGTAAAGGAATGACAGATAATCGGTAATAGAGATCCTGACGAAAGCGGCCTTTGCGGGCTTGTTCGGCAACATCCACATTGGCGGCTGCAATGATGCGGACGTCAAAGGCGTGTTCCTTGCGGCCCCCCAAACGCATGACTTTGCGTTCCTGGAGCACGCGCAGAAGCTTGACCTGCAACGGCAGGGGCAGTTCGGCGATTTCATCCAGAAACAAGGTGCCGCCAGCGGCATGCTCGAATAATCCGGGCTTTCCACCACGTTGGGCACCGGTGAAGGCGCCGGAGACATAGCCGAACAGCTCGCTTTCAATGATGGATTCGGGAATGGCACCGCAATTGACCGCAACGAATGGACCGGCAGCTCGTGGCGAGAGTTCGTGAATGGCCTGGGCGGCAAGTTCTTTGCCCGTCCCGGATTCGCCTTGCAGCAATACCGTGGAATCCAACGGGGCAGAGCGGATAATATCATCCTTGAGAGCACGCATAGCCTGACTTTCACCCACAATACGCTCCAGGCCGGCGCTATCGGTTTCTTCCGCTGAACCGGCCAACGCCGTGAACAGTCGAGCATCAGCCTCACAGGTTTGGACAAGAAATAAGGTTATCGCCTCGGCAAGGTCGGCGGCTTTGTCTTCCAGACGCGTGCATTGGGCGGCGTCGAACGTCACCGCCTGCACTGCAGCGACAGTGCGTTCATGAACGGTAATGGGAGCCGTGTAGTTGGCGACGTCCCGGCAGGTCAGCCGTTGTGAGCACTCGCGACAGGCGTCGTGGGCGCGGGGGTCGGCCACCATGGTCGGTCGGCCGCTCGCCAGGCTGTATCCAATTGCCGTGTCGCGTGGACTCATGCAGCCAACAGCGGCTTCATACGATCCTGAACCAGCGACACAGACGTATTCGGCATTGATGATGAAGAGGTCGATCCCTGTTAAGCGAGTGAGAATTCTCACAAGCCGTTGAAGATCTCGACATACTTCAAGAACATCCGATGCAGTTGCAATGCGGTTTTCCGGGCAGAGAGCCCATTGCGGAATGTGGGGTTTGGTTGTCGTCACGGGCACCTCACAGTGAAATTCTCATAGAGAATGTAGGAGGGAATGAGAATTTTGTAAAGTGCCTGTCGTGACGCGAATTTTGAGGGCATGAGGGAAGCAACCCCCGAGATTATTGCTCTTTCGCGTTCAGCTCGCCAAGAAAGCGATCGGCCTCGGCAATGGACGCATTCATGTCTTTGATGAGGTCGGCGACGTTGGCTTCTATATTCGATGCTTCCGTGGAAAGAGCGCTCACCGCTCGTGCGTTCAGATTATGTTTGAGAAAAAGCACCTGATCTTTGAAGGCAGCCAAGACGGGAACCATGGCATTTTCTACGCGTTCCATGGACCGCAAGAGCTCGTCATAGCGCCGGCGGGTCTGTTTGAGTTTGGTTTCACTTTGGCGGCGCAGTGAGGAGTTTTCATATTCATTGAGTTCGTCTTCCCATTCATCAAATAACGCCTGGGCGACATTGTCGACGGCCCGAATGCGCTGGCGAACTTCCGTGGCTTTCGATTCGCTGTCTTCATAGGCGTCGCTCATGCGTTCGTACATGGCTTCGAGGTCGCCCCCCTGGTATCCGGTCAGGCTGAGGAATGCTTCCAATGCCGATTGGAATTCCTGACCGGCTTCGGTCTGAGCTGTTCGAACTTTGGTGATATTGTCACTCAGCAGCTCTCGTTTGGGAATTCCCAATGTTTCCATAGCTGTGTAATAGGCGGAGTTACAGCCGAAACAGAGCGTAAGAAGCAGCAATCCGGCAATTCGAATCAATGGTGATGTCATGAAGGTATCCTTTGCATAAAATCAAAACAGCATAACAGACGAAGACGTCTTGGAAAGACCATGCCGACATGTCGGGAGGTTGCTGCCACAAGCCGTCTTCGCTCTACGTGCATTGTTTCTGTGCGCTTGGCAACTGGCTGACCTTCACGAAAAGCAAGCGATTCCTGATTCTCACACAGCTTTGGAGAGACGCTTGCCAGAATCGTTCTCAGAGGGCATAGAGTGTGAGAATCCGTCAATCAGGAACACAGGAGAGCCTATGCTACGAGGAGTCCTACTTATCGCGGCCTATATTGGGGTTGCCATTATTCCCCTTGTCGTGGCCGGCGCGTTTGTGCCAGGAGGGGACAATTTCGCCGAAGAATTCGCGAAAGCGCTCGGTTTGGCCGGACTGGCTTTACTCGGGTTGCAACCCCTTATCGTTGCGCGATTGAAATCGATATGTCGTCCGTTTGGCTTGGATATGGTCATCCGTTTCCATCGCTTTATGGCATTGTTAGCGGTAGTGTTTTTGGCATGTCATCCAGTCTTTCTCGCTATTGGACATAACAGTCCTCGGTTGCTTATTTCGATTGATTTGCCGTGGTATATCTGGGCAGGAAAAATCACTTTGGTGCTTGTTATTGTGCAGATTTTGACCAGTATTTTCCGAAAGAAAATAGGATGGAGTTTTGAACGGTGGCGTACTGTACATATGGTGGTTGGTCCGTTGCTCCTGCTTGCCGGCCTCACCCATGCCGTTGTTCTTGCTGACGGTGCATTACGCTTTGCAGTCATTGCTCTGGTTGGTGTTGGCCTGTGTGCATTTCTTTTTTGGCGTTTTGTCAATCCGAGGCGTCTTGCTCGCTCCGCCTACACCGTGGCAAATCTCGTCCAGGAAACACCCACCGTACGAACGCTCAATCTTGTGCCAGCAGAAGGTGCCCCACGTTATGATTTTCTTCCCGGCCAATTTCACTTTCTCACCATTCATAGTGCCGGATTGCCGTTGGAAGAACATCATTTCACGATTTCTTCATCTCCGACCACCTCTGACGGGGTCGCTTCAACGATTAAAGCCTGTGGTGATTTCACTTCCGCATTGGGGCAGGTGAAACCAGGAGACCGCGTGATTGTGGATGGTGGATATGGCCGGTTTTCGTACGTGCTGCATCCGACTGAACACCGTTTTCTGTTCATCGCCGGTGGGATCGGCATCACGCCCTTGATGTCCATGCTGCGTCATATGCGCGATAGTCGTTTTTCGGGGCCGGTCAACCTGATGTACGCGAACAGAACGCAAGCCGATATCGTGTTTGCTGATGAATTAGCCGATATGGTGGCAGCGGGGCGGCCACGTCTTCGTGTCGAACATGTGTTGAGTCAGCCGGATACTTCTTGGAGCGGTCGGACCGGGCGTATCGACAAAGACCTGCTGGCCGACATGATACCCAAAGGGCATGGGGAACTTGGGGTGTATGTGTGCGGTCCAACCGGGATGCGAACCGCTGTTGTTGCGGCGCTCGTCGAGCTTGGTATTCCTCAGCGTCGTATACATAGTGAAGAGTTTGTTTTACTTGATTAAAAAAGGGTGCAAAGGAGCATATATGAGAACCCCGCAACTCAATGCTGCAGTTTTAATTACTGCGTTTATCATTATCGCCGTTGTTTCGGCCGTTGCCGTTATTCGTATGGGCAATTGATATTCAAGATAGGCGAAAATGCCCATGGCCCAGGGAGAATGTGCGGGCTTGCATGTGAAAAACAGGTTGTGCAGGTGCTTTGTCGAGTATCTCGCTTGGTGTTTCGCAAGTATGATGTTGTTAGTGTATATAGCGTATCAAGTATATCGCTCAGGCTGTACAAGGTGGTGGAAACATGGCATGATTTGTCATGGGTATGCGTTCCTCCTTCGTTATAATTACATTTTTGATCGGTGTACTGTTTGTTGTGACGTGTACGCCGCAGTTCGGTTGGGCACAGGTCTTGTTCGGCCCTGCGCCGGAGGAGGTTGATCGGCCTCCGGCGACGTCCATGGAAAGAGGACGCGTTACACAACAGAGTCATCGACAAGCCGGAAATGAAATTCCAGACGGTTCCATGGAAAAATTCGCGTTACCGGTTGGGCCGCCAGGACAGGGCATGTCTTCCTCCCTGCCGTTTGCCTCGGAGGGGGAGTCTCTTTCTCGGCAAGAGCGCTATTATGATCTTCGTACGCCGAAATCCCGTCTTGAAATCAGCAAACTTGCTTTAGGTGCCGCCATCGGGTTGGGCGTCGTCGCCGGTATTTCGAGGTTTTCCGGGCAGGATGGTTCCGAAGCCGTTTTTGGATTTGTTCCGCTATTCAGCCAAGATCAAGGACATGGTACCGCCGAGGGACATGGGCAATAGCCCGTCGTTGGCTCATACCTGAGAAGTGGAGAGGACGGGTGCGTTGCCGGATGATGTCGATATTCTGGACAGCTTTGCTGAATTTTGTCCTTGTGATCGGTATGTTATGGTGCCTGCCGAGTTTTGCCCAAACGACAAGATCCTCCACGACGGAACAGCACGTTCACACCACTTCCGCGGGCAACCCAATAGCTGAAGAAAGAATCGGTTCGCTCGACCCGCAGACACTTCGACCAGAGCAGATTCAGGCGTTGTCCGGTCTCAACTTGGAAGAATTGCAGCGCTTGTTTTCTTCATTACCCGCCGATGTCCAGCAACGGTTTATTGATCAACACGGAAGCACGGGATACGATCGACGTCTGACGAAGAGTTCACAACAACAAGAAACATCATCACCTTCTCCGTCTGTTCAATCCAATCTCCCCGAAAACGCAGATTCGGTCAGGACTCGCCCTGAGACGGACGTCTCCCGCGACCGTGTTTCCGGCTTCTCTCCTGGAATGCGTTCCAAAGCGTGGGGGCGAGAACGAAACGAGCAGGCCACCATTGAAGCTGCCTACCAAAATCGGTATTCCAGCGCATTTTCCGATACGCTCTCGCTCTATGGCTACGATCTTTTTGCCGGGACGGGCTCGCCACCCAGCACCGCCAGTCCTCCGCCCGAATCGTACAGGCTGGGACCCGGCGATGAAGTGCGATTACGTATTTGGGGCGCGGGTGCCGATGCGGAATATACGGCCACCATACGGTCCGATGGGGTGGTGCAGTTTCCGCGTCTGGGTGATGTCGCGTTGACTGGTTTGACGTTGGATGAAGCGGAGACGGTCGTTGCTGAACATGCCGGGCGATTTGTCCAGGGGGTGGAAACTTCGCTTCGCCTTGATCGTTTGCGTGATGTCGAAATTGTTGTGACGGGGGAAGTCGGTCGACCGGGATTGCTGCTCGTCCCGGCATTCACGTCGGTCTTACGGGCTCTCGTTTTAGCCGGTGGGGTGAAAAAATCGGGGAGTTTACGGCGTATTGCGTTGCGTCGTTCAGGACAGGCGCCGGTGCGTGTCGACTTGTACGCCATGATGCTCGCTGGTGACGGGGCATTTCAGGAACCTGTCCGGCAGCATGATGTGATTTTTGTTCCACGACTTGGTCAAACCGTGGCGGTCTGTGGTGCGGTGTTGACTCCGGGGATTTTCGAGTTGGCCGGAGAAACCCGTTTGAGCGAGGTGTTCAATCTGGCTGGAGGAGCGTTGCCACAGGGGGCAACGGGCCGGGTTCGGATTCGTCGATTCGAGCAGGGAAGCGCCTTTGTTGTGCGCGATATGAATCTTGCTTCGGCTGGCGCAGTTCGCATTCGTGACGGAGACATGGTCGAAGTGGAGTATCTTCATAGCCAGTGGCCGGATGCAGTACGGCTTGACGGGCATGTTTGGCGACCGACCATGTTGGCCTGGCATCAGGGGATGCAGTTATCCGAGGTCATTCCTCGTCGTGATCTCCTGAGACCTGAGGCGGTGGCTGATTTCGGGTTGATTCATCGTTATGATCCAAACACGACCCGCTATCGCTCAAAGACATTCCCCTTGGCGAGGCTGTTTGCCAGAACCTACGACGAACCCGTGTTCAGTCATGATATCGTCGAAATTTTATCTCGAAAGAAATTGGGTATCAGTGAACCGGTGCAGGTTTCGGGGGCGGTCTGGTCCGGTGGGGAATTTCCGTTCAGTCCGGGAATGCGTCTGGTTGATGCCTTGGCCTTGGCCGGTGGTGTCACCTTTGGAGCCCGGACGGGACGTATCGAAATCTCACGCAAAGTGATGCGACAAGATCGGGCCGACATTGAACTGCTCTATCTCGATATGGTCGAGGACCGTAATTTTACGCTCCAAGCCTATGATTCCATCTTTGTTCCTCAAATAAAAGATGCCACGAATTTGGCCTCGGTGACGATATCCGGAGAGGTTCGGTATCCGGGAAACTATCGCATGCGCTCGGGGGAACGGTTGTCCGACCTTGTCGATCGTGCCGGAGGATTTACGGAAAGCGCTTATTTTCACGGAGCTCTATTTTTATCCAAACGAGCCAAGGCCGTTCAGGCCGAAAGTTTACAGCGCATGGTGGAAGAGCTTGAAATTCGTGTCAGCCAGGCTGTGGCGACAGCGGCACAAACTATGGATGGAACGGAAGATGTACGGGCCGCCGATGCAGCGCGAGTCGGTCTGTCCTCTTTGATCGAACGATTACGGAAGATTGAACCACAAGGCCGGGTGACGGTACGGTTGACCAATCTTGCCTCGTTTCGTGGGTCGCCCCAGGACTTTGTTCTTGAAGATGGAGATAGTTTAGAGGTGCCGACAGCGCCAAGTTTTGTGGCGGTAGTGGGAAGTGTGTACTCTCCAGGGTCTTTTCTGCATCACAATGGTCTCGTGGTGCGTGATTACCTCAAAAAGAGCGGTGGCCCGACGTCTTCGGCCGATACCGGCCGGATATATATTATTAAAGCCAGTGGCGAAGTGTTGTCCAAAGAATCGACGGGCCTGTTCACGAAATCTCTGGAACGCGTCACACCCATGCCCGGCGATACAATTGTTGTTCCGGAAGATGTTGAACGCATCCCGTATTTGCGGCTCGTCAAAGGGGTGTCCGACGTGCTGTTTAAAATTGCCACGACGACCGGCATTCTCCACACCATGTTTGTGCCATGAACGACGGAGTGCGCCAATTTCTTCTTGCCGTGAACCACCGAAGACGGCTTGTCATTGGTATCGTCGTTTCGGGTTTCATCTGCGGAGTGCTCCTCGCATGGAGTCTGCCCGTGCAGTATCAATCCAGCGCGTCCTTGCGTTCGATGGATACGCCGGTCATGGATGATATGCTGAAAGATATGCTCTCCACTTTACCGCTTTCCATCGATCTCCAAAAACATGATTCAACGCAGGATATTGTCGCGTTTTTGCAGAGCCGGACCTTGCGACAACGACTTATCGACGGGCTTGACCTGCTTCCTCGATTATATCCCATGCGTTACCATCCTCTTCTGGTTGGTTTGTTGCGATTGTCGGCACCGACAACAGTTTTGGCTCTGCAGGAAAATGCACTTGATGCTGTGCTCACGGTGACGGCTGAAGCCGATGGATTGATCCATTTAGACTTTCTTGATCGAGACCCGATGTTTGCTGCTGCGGTTTTGCGTCGTGTTATTGATGAGTTGCGTTATTATCTTGAAACCGAACACGACACCGATGCCAAGCGCGAGCGCGTTTTTATTGAGCACCGCTTGGCCGATGTCGAAGCAGAGTTGCATCGGTGGGAAACAGCGACGCCGTCCACACATGTACCGCTTGGTCAGATCAATCGAGAACTTACTGCCAATCAAACCGTTTATGCAGAACTCAAACGTCGTCTTGCGTTGGCGCAAATCGCCGAGTCTCGGCAGACCATTGCCTTCAAGGTGCTTGATCCACCATTGATCCCGGTCAAGCGAGCACGACCGCGCCGTATCCTTCTTGTCAGTTTTTGTGTTCTTGCAAGCCTGCTTGTTGCAGCCATGGTTGTTTCAGGATTGGTTTTGCGAGACGAAATGCGGCAACATACCGTTTCTTCACATAATGCACACGACGGTACATGATCGACCTTGGGCGGTCTGCATCCGGACTTTTCTGTGTCTTGTGTGTGGCCTGATGCTTTTCGTATATCGGATTGAGGTCGCGTGGGGTGAAGAACCCTTGCCAGTATTGCCGTCACTGATGAGTTTTACGGGAATATGGGACGTTCCGAACGCTCGGATTCTTCCGGATTGGCGATTGCGTGTCGGTGGCGGCATGAGTGGACCATACCGATATGCTGGCGTTGGTCTTGGGCTGTTCAATCGCCTGGAACTGCATGGGCAGTTTACAGAAATCGACACCATTGAACCATTTCCCGGAGAGGGGTTCGGCGCATACAAGGATCGGGCTCTCGGTATTCGAGCTGTTCTCGTTCCGGAAACCGACGTATGGCCGCAGGTTGCCATCGGAGCATTCGACATCATCGGGACGAGTTTGTTTCAGAATCGATATGTGGTGTTGAGCAAACGATTTCGTGATCTTGATGTCACCATGGGCTTGGGACAGGGAGTACTGGCCGGAGACGGTCGCAATGATGTGAGTTCCGCCGGGTCGGGATCGAATAGGGGGTTGGAGTTTCTTTTCTCATCACCGTTTCGGAAAACTCGTCCCTTTGCCGGTTTTGAACTCCACATGCCGTATAATCTTGTCTTGGCGGCGGAGTACTCCTTTATCGATGCGGCTCATCTCGTCGGATATACGGGAGATGACCCCACTGGATTGACGGTTGGTCTGAAATGGAAGCCTTTTCATTGGCTCAGTCTTGGTGGCGCTCTTGTTCGTGGTCGTGATCCGAGTGCGTTTCTTGCTGTGGAAACAGATCTTGAGGCTGAAGGTGTGTTTCCCTGGGAGAAAACGCCGGCTCCGGATATTACCGAAAAAATGCGTCTGGAAGCACGCCAGCTCGATAATGTGGAGTTGGCGCGGCTTTTTGTTGATGTGCTCGATAGGGATGGATTCGGCTCGCCTGCGGCGGCTGTCAGTCAAACGAGCCTCTGGCTTGAAGCCGAGAATACGAAATTTTTATCTGCACCCAAAGCCCTGGCCCGGCTCGGTCGTATTGGCAATGGCCTTGCTCCGCCGCGAATCACGACATTCTATCTCAATCTTGTCAAAGATGGAGCTGTAATACAAAGTCTATGTACCAATCGACGACATTTTGTCGATTTCTTGGAAAGCCGTATCGATACCGATGGTTTTTTTACATGGGCCGATCTCGATATGCATGAGGATCGACATTGGCTCCATTTTCACACCGATCCAGCCGCTTCGGAGAAGGTTGTTCCTCGACGAGGACAATTTTCATTTCGTGTTGTTCCGAAAATTCGCACATTCCTGAATAACCGAACCGGTTTTCTCAAGCATAAAGGGCTTGTTGAGGTGCGTACCGTCCTGTCTCCCTCGCCGTCGTTTCGGCTTTTGGCCGACATGGAGTATACGTTTTTCAATCAGTATGACGAACTCGCCTTTCCGGCCCTTGAATCAGAGAGTGCCCGAACCGATCTCGTGCGCTATGAACGCGGCACGGGGTTTCGTCTTGCCCGTTTGGCCGGAGAGTACACGTTTCGTTTGCCTTGGAATGTGACGAGCCGCATTACGGCAGGATATCTCGATACGGCGTATGCTGGCGTGGGATATGAATGTTTCCGATATTTTTTTGATGGTCGGCTTGGCATCGGCCTGGAAACGGAAATAGCTCGGAAACGCGATCCGAGCACGCCATTGAATCTCGATCCGTCTTCAGACGTTCTTTTCCATACGGCTTTTCTCAATCTCTATGCTCAGCCATTGCCTGTATTAGGATTGGAAACGGGAATAAAGGCTGGACGTTTTCTTGGTGGAGATTGGGGTGCACGCGTCGAGATTCGTCGAACGTTTCAACATTTCACTATTGGTGCTTGGTATACCGTGACGGATACCAGCGTCTTTTCGTCTCCTAAAAATATCGGCCACCATGACAAAGGAGTATTTATTCGTATTCCTTTATCCGTATTTTCCCGCTCCGATGTGCGAGGCCATGCGAGTTATGCTTTGACGGGCTTTACACGGGATACGGGGCAAACCTTGGCCATGCCCGATCCGTTGTTTCCGACTGACAATACCGATACGCCGGTACAAACACGGCTTCATGGGGAACAAATGCGCTGGTGACTCCCGGTCGGAGAAGAGGCATGGGGATATGGTGTGACGACGGCTTTTCGACATCGTCACACCATATGGGGGAAGCACCGGTGTGGTGATAAACGTGTTAGGAGGTGCTTTTAATTTCCCAGTGGTCTCCTAAACGTTTGGCGTCCGGATGTTCAAGCCAGGACAGGAGTTCCTGGACCATGTTTTTAATTTGATTACGAATTTCACGGATCTTGCGCATTTTTTCGTCATGCGTACCTTCAAGTTCGGCCGGATCTGGAAAGGGAAGGTGCAGCCTATGGGTCATCCCTGGAAAAATGGGACAATTGCCGCCTTCTGACTCATCGCAAACCGTGACAACCGCCTTATACGTATTGCCCTTCTTGAAGAGTTCAAACACGCTTTGTGTGGTTTTTTCCGAAAGATCAATCCCTTCTTCCTTCATGGCTTCGACAACAAGCGGGTTGATGGTTCCGGGTTTAAACCCGGCGCTTTCCGCAGTGAGCGCCCCATTTGAAAGACGTTTGACGTATTCTTCGGCAATTTGACTGCGGGCACTGTTGTGAACACAGACGAACAAAATATCTTTTTTTTCCATTGCATGATCCTCTCTTTTCGGCTTTTCTGCGCTTCGGCTCCTCTCAGTGGAAACACAGAGAGGTAGTATCTTCGCATGCCAATATGGAGATCAGATTACATCTAGTCGTATTTTCTGGTGGAAAACGAAAAAAAATGGAGGGTGCTGTGACGATGGGGATTACAGAATGAGGCAGAAACGAGAAAATGTTTCTGCCTCATTCTGCCGTGAGTATTATTCTTTGGAAAGTGTGCTCTTTTTCCCTTTCAGCGCGGCTTCTTTGGCCGGGTCGATCCACCAGGTGTAAAATCCCAGATCATACAAGGGGTGGACTTTGGGACGGTCGAATTTATCCCACCATGCTACACGGTAGACACCGGAGTACCATTGTGGAATCACGTAATGGCCGGCGAGAAGAACCCGGTCAAGCGCATGCGTCAGCGTCACGAGGGTCTTGCGATCCTTGGCGATGATGATTTTTTCCACAAGCTCATCAATAACGGGGTCTTTGATGCCGGCGAAGTTGTAGGCTCCGGGGGTATCGGCTGCGGATGATGTCCAATAATATCGTTGCTCGTTGCCCGGCGATAAGGATTGAGGCAAGGGGATGACAATCATATCATAATCATAATCACGCATCCGGTTGTAGTATTGCGCCTGGTCAACCACACGGAGCGTCGGCTTGATGCCAAGTTTTTCCAAGTTTTGTACAAAAGGCAGTACTACCCGCTCCATCGATTTCTGCGAAAGAAGAAATTCAAATGTAAACGGTTTTTTCGTCGTGGCATTGACCAACACCCCATTCTCCACCACGTACCCGGCTTCACGCAGCAACGTGAGCGCTTTGCGCAGGTTCGCGCGGATACCACCCTTGCCCGCAGTGGAAGGTGGGGCATAAACCGCTGTGAACACTTCATCGGGGATTTTCCCGCGATATGGTTCAAGAATGGCCAATTCTTCCGGTGATGGCAGACCGGACGAGGCGAGTTCGGAGTTGGAAAAGAAAGATGTCGCCCGTTTATAGAGTCCATAAAAAAGGTTGGCATTGGTCCATTCGAAGTCGAACGCGAGCCCGAGAGCTTGCCGTACTTTTTTGTCTTTGAAAATATCGCGTCTCGTGTTGAAGAAAAACGCCTGCATGCCTTGTGGTACGTTGTGCGGAATCTCTTTTTTGACAATGAGCCCTTTGTCAAACGCTGGACCAGTGTACGAGGTTGCCCAGTTTTTGGAGACATACTCTTGTCGAAAATCGTATTCTCCCGCTTTAAACGCCTGCAAGGTCACGGTTTCATCCCGATAATAGTCGATGACGACTTCGTCGAAGTTATATCGTCCTTTATTGACCGGGTGATCTTTGGCCCAGTAGTTCGGATCACGTTTGTAGGTAATGGTGTGTCCGGGTTGGAAATGCGCGATGGTATAGGGGCCGCTGCCGATGGGAAGCTCAAAGCCTGTCTCCGTGAAATCGCGTGTCTCCCAGTAATGCTTGGGTAACACTGGCAATTGCCCGAGAATGAGCGGTAATTCCGGGTTGTTCGTATTTTTGAACGTGAATCTGACTGTCTCGTTGCCTTCCGTCGTCACGCCTTTCACATCATGATAATATTTAGCGTATTGCGGGCCGCCTTTTTCAAGCAACGTATTGAATGTGAAGACGACATCATCTGCGGTTATCGGCTCTCCATCGGAAAACCGGGCAGCGGGATCGATATGGAAGGCGACCCATGAGTGGTCATCGGCCAATTCGATGCTTTTGGCCACAAGGCCATATTCTGTGAACGGTTCATCATCGGATTTGACCGTGAGGCTATCATAAATAAGACCGATTCCCGAAGGGGGTAATCCTTTGGGCAAATAGGGATTAAAGGTATCGAAAGTCCCCACGGACGACAATTTTGCCGTACCGCCTTTGGGGGCATTGGGATTGACGTAGTCGAAATGTGTAAAATCGGCCGGGTATTTGGGCGTGCCGCCAAGAGCGAGGGCGTGACTCGTATGACTTCCTGTCGTTTGTGCCGATGCCGGCAGGCCGGCACATGCCAGCAGGCCGACAACGACCAGGGTAACCATGAGACGAACATGATGCATAGACATGCTCCGATGGGTTGTGGTCTTGCGGAAGGACGTATTGTTTCCAATTGTAGAGACGTCAATATGAATCATTCACCGTCCTGTAAACCGGCTGAGAGAATTCAGTGGAAGAACACATGACGTCCATGCATGCCTCAACCGTACATTTAGCGTCTATCCAGGACTTCGTGATCGGCAAGAGGTAGGGTAAAGGTAAATGTGCTGCCTTGACCCACCGTGGAATGGACTTTCATGGTTCCCCCGTGCCAGCGGATGATGCGCCGACAAATCGGCAACCCAAGCCCCGTACCGCGGGGTTTGTCGGTCAATGTGTCGCCGAGTTGTTTGAAGTCCTGAAAAATAGCGTCAAGTTCTTCCTCGGGAATGCCGACACCGGTATCGGTGACTTCGACAACCATGGTGTTGCCTTCGACAAACGCGCGGAGTGTTACACAGCCAGCGACTGTAAATTTTGCCGCATTGGAAAGCAAATTGATGACAACTTGAATGATGCGATCACGATCAGCCATAGCAGGTGGAAGCGTATTGGGAACGTCGAGACGGGTCGGGAGATTTTTTTCCCTGAACAACACACTGACGGCGTTGAGGGAATGTTCAAGAATTTCTTTGATATCGACTTGATTCATGTGCCAGTTCATCCGTCCAGATTCAAGACGAGCAAGGTCGAGCACATCATTGATGAGTTCTCCAAGGCGTTCACTTTCCACAACAATGATAGACAAATTTTGTTCAAGTCGATTAGCGATTTTTGTTGCTTGGGGATTGTTCAAGGCGGGAACAAGATTTTGGCGAAGTTGTTTGCGAACGAGTTTGGCAAAACCGAGCACAGAAGTCATGGGAGTGCGTAACTCGTGAGAAACCATCGTGAGAAAGCTTGATTTCATCCGATTCAACGTCTCAGCTTCTTCTTTCGCTTGCCGCAATGCATCTTCCACAGTCTTTTGAGTTGTGACGTCTTCGAAAATGCCTTCGATATGGGTAACATGCCCGTCGTCGGCGCGAGCCAGTCTCGCGGCCATGCGGCCCCAACAGATGGAACCGTCTTTGCGAAAGAAACGCGCTTCGTACCCTTGAACCCATCCATGCTCTTGGAGCTGAGCGATAAAACCATCGCGGTCTGAGGTATCGACATAGAGCTGGGTGTGAAAGTCCTGGTAGTGATCAATCATTTCCTCTGCCGTCTCAAATCCGAAAATTGTCGCCATAGCCTGGTTCGCTTCAATGAACCGGCCGCCAAGTGCTGTTAAAAAGATGCCTTCAACGGCATTCTCAATGATATTGCGATATTTGTTTTCGGTTTGTTTTCGTTCGGCAATTTCCTTCAGGAGGAGATCGTTTATGACGTTTATTTGCTCATTCTGCAGACAGGAAATACAGGAGCGGGCAAATTTCATATTGAGCTTGCTCAGCATGGAAACCAAGGACGGCTCAAACTCCGGCGTACTTTTCACGAGGAGCAAAAGACCAAATTCTGGAAGATCCATGATCATATATATCAGGTCGTCGGAAGCACAGCCCGAGATCGGAAGTTGAGCGTGAAACATGTCCGCTACATCTGGAGCGATATTCTGAGGGATGCACTGCAGTGCCGTCTCAACGGAGAAGGTGTTACGGAGACGTCTGGGGACAACATAAATGTGTTTGTATTGAACGGTCTGGTCTTCTTGCTGGCGTTGTAACACCATTCCAGCAACACAATTGAGTTTGCGTAAGTAGGCGGTCAGGCCTTCGCGCAACATTTCATCCATGTTCAGGCTATTACCGAGTGACATTGCAATCTCAAAAGAGATGCGTTCGAGAAGAAGCAAGCTCATGCGTTTATAAGGGCAGCCAATACGGCTGTTTTGTTGTAGAGTTCAAGGTAGTCTCGGCCACTATTTGCAATTTCTCCAATCGTGAGCGCGCCGACAAGGCGCATTTCCGGTGAAAAAACGGCGTCGAGTTCCTTCGTAAAATCCTCACGCAGGATATTCACTCGCGAAATGCAGTCCATGAAGAACCAATCCACTGTCTCAGTAGATAATCCTTTCGTTTCTCGTTCGGCCAGACTTTTGAGGCAATCGTCTTTGGCCATGGTTGCGGCGGCGATGAGCGACGTTTTATCTCCATGGAGGATGTCGACGTATGAACCTTCGGGGACCTCTCCAATAAAAACCATGGAGCCGTCGTCGCGTAAACAAACAGGGTCGCGGACGATACGTTCCCCTGTGAGTCGGTCAATGCCAAGAGGGTAGGACTTGAACGTTTGATCGAGAGGCGTTGCTTCGACAGAACATCCGATATGGTTCGCAATAGTTTCGTTATAGAGTTGGGTGGCCGGCTTCCAGTTAAGAGAGGTCACAACGGTATGGTCCGCTTCAGTCACCTTGAAGGGGCCATCAACCGGCAAAAAACCATGCCGAACACCGATACAACTTGGCATATCGAATTCCGCAATGAGAGCTGTATCGGATAACACGCCTTGATTGGTCAAAATACAATCGCACGAGACAAATCGGCTGGAACCGGCTCCTCCTCCAATATAGTTTATAGTAAGGCCGAAAATTGTGTAGAGCGCGTCCACAAAGGCCGACAGACGGCTGGCCATGCCATCAACAAGAAGAAAAACCGTCGGAGCCGTTATATTTTCCGTGACCATGGAATCAAGTGCTGATTCAAAGTCTTTGTGTTCCTCACTGAGACCGGTAAGAATATGGATTTTGGCGCGTTTTTTCATGCCGGCGACAATGGCGCCACGATACATCAGTGCATTTCCAGAGATGAGCGCCGGAAAGATGCCACCTAAAACCGGTTTGTTAAGGGAGGTCAGGAGGGCATTGATATCACAACTGGAAAAGTTGTTTTCTTCACAGACAAGAAGCAGCACGGTTGCAACATCATTACGTGCTTCGACTTGTTTGACCAAGTACGCAAATGCGTCAAATTGCCCAGACTGTTCAGTGCAAATATGCATCGTACTCTCCTGACACAGGAATCAATAGTGTACCAATGTTACAAGAAAAAAATATAAAAATCATCCTGCTCTCAGAAAAGATTGTAAGGCAAATTTCAACGTCGGAAGATTGTTTTTTACCACTGCATTCTGCTTGACTGGAGATGTATTCACAGTAAGCATAAATAAGATTTGGGTCACTATTCAAATGACTTTTCGGCAATTTGTCCAATGAACATATTCACCGAAAGCGGATTGTCATGAATGGACGTCGAGTATTGCTCCTTCTTTTATCGGTGTTGTTTCTCCTTTTCGTCATCTACTGGGCGTCGACATATTTCATGGTGTATAGCGATGATGCCTATGTAGATTCTGATCTGATTGGTGCCGCTCCGCTCGTTGATGGACCGATCATCGCCGTGTATGTGCAAGATAATCAGGCCGTCAACATCGGCGATGCTCTCTATGCTATTGACCCCAAGCCTTATGAGCTCAAGGTACTTCAAGCGAAAAGTGCCTTGTCCGAATCTTCCGCACAACTCGCGTTGTTGAAAAGTAGTTATGCAACGGCGGTCTCACGAAAAAAAGAAAAGTTGGATGCACTTGACCTGGCCAGAAAAACGCATGCTCGTTTTTCCGATCTCATCGAGAAACAGGCGATTAGCCAGGAAGAGTTCGATACGAAAAACGAATTGTTCAAAACTGCGTCCGATGAACTTGAAGCGGCGACTTCCGAACTGGTTACGGCCGAGGCCGCTTTGACGGTTCAGGCCGATCTTGTCGCGGTGGCCCAGGCGGCCTACGACTTGGCTGTCTATTACCGTGATCATACCACCGTGTGTGCTTCAGTAGCCGGGTTTGTCAATGCATTACGCATAAGACCAGGGGATTACGTCAAAGCCGGTCAGGCTGTGGTTGGCATTGTCGATGACTCGGCCTGGCGCGTCGTGTCAAATTACCGTGAATACCTTGTGCGACACATGGAGCCGGGACAAAAGGTTGTTGTCTATCTCGACGGGCATCCGTGGCAGCTCTTTTCCGGCGTTGTGGAAGGCATTGGACGAGGGATTTCTCGGAGCCTCAGCAAACCGAAACTTCTTCCATATGTCGATCCAACTATCGACTGGATTCGTTTGCCCAAAAGGCTGCCTGTGCGCATTCGTCTTGTCGACGTTCCTGCATCAGTACGACTTCACATGGGAGCTGATGCCCGAACACTGGTTATGTATAGCGCCACACAACACCCGGTTCCCGCTAACACTTCGCATTCGGTTTCGCAATGAACATCAGCATGGCACTTTCCAACCTTCGTCACGACGTGGTTGGAATGTTTGCCGCGTTTCGCAGTGACACGGTGGCGTCTCGTTTTGCCGTTCGATCAACCGCCGCGACTGTTCTCACTCTTCTCTGTGCCATGGCGCTCGGTCTCCCCAATCCGTATTGGGCAGGGTTCGGCGCGTTTTTCGTGAGTACACCTGGTATCGGGTTCACGTTACGTAAGTCCGTCGATAGAGTGACGGGGACACTCTTTGGAGCCATTGCCGGATTGCTGCTCTGTCAATTCGGCGCGTATAGCTGGCCCAACCTCCTGTTATCCTACGCAATGCTTTCGACAATTATTGTTGTTGCCTCTGCGTATGCGCTACGCAATGCCTATAGTTACATCATGTTTTCCATCACCAGTTATATTATTTTAGGCATTGGTCTGTTTCATCCTGAGACGGCTTATACGTATGCATGGTACAGAATTGCTGAGACGACCCTCGGAGTTGTGATTGCATCGATATTCGCCATCCTTGTGTTTCCGGGAAATGCCGGTCGACGATTGCTCGATTTGAGTCGTGATACGTGGAGCGATGCCGCTTCTTTGGTTGAACTTGTGCTGGAAGGCATCGCGGAAGGAAAACCCGACCATGAAGCTATTCGTCGTCTTGCGGTATCGATTGACCAGAGCAGGACAAAGGCGGAAGCGTTTCATGAAGATGCGCGGATTACTGGTCAATTCGGCCGCCGTGAGCTGCAGGCCGGTTTGTTTGGTCTTGATCAAGCAAAACGATTGGCACGTCAACTTGCCGAACTTGGGCTTCGTGTTCCCTTGGATGGAGAGAAGTATTCGGCGGAAATGAGGCAGCACATTGATTCCATGAAAGTGGCGCTTGTACGTCTTGGTGAAGATATGGTCGCGTTGTTTGATCATGGATTCGAGCCTGTACTGCGCAATAGAGCAGAAGCAGACTGCATTGATCTGGGTGACACCGTAGAAGCGGTTCATCAACATTTCGTAAAGCACATTCCAAGCTTAGAGATGTCTCGAACGAGCCTGCATAAGGCGGTGGCTTTGCAAGAATTGATACGAACACTCGAAGATATTTCTGCGTGGTTCGTGGTGCCGTTTCCGGGTGTTTCCGCACTCGCTCCGCATCCGAACTGTGAACCCAAGCCCGACCCCGACATATTGTCTCGGGTCATTGTGGATACGATTTTTTTGAATATCTTCGTTGTGCTGTTTGTTTTTCAATGGGATATCCCCTCGCCGGTAGCTGTTGTCACCTTGGTTAATGTCGTTTTTATTTTATCTCCTGATATTCGAGAGGTCCGTGGTATTCATCTCTCCGCTGGTGCCGTTTGTGCCGTTCTTGCTGTAACCGTGAGTCTCTGGTCTGGAGCGCTTTTTTTCTTTGTTCCCTGGCTTCTTGTTCTGACCGGATTGGTATGGTTGGCCAATTACATCAAGTGTGGCAGTCCAGCGTGTTTCAATTTCAGTTTGGCATTCGGTGCCATTGTCATCATGCTGGTTGGGGATAATGCCCCACTTCAGGGCAAGCTTGGTATGCTGTTGTCCATACCGTTTGCCTATGTGTTGGGGACAGTATTGCTTGCCATCGTACGCGTCTTGTTTTGGCATGATACGTTGGCTGTCCACCTTGCTGGTCACCTTGATCATTGCGCGGAGTGCTTGCGCCGTCTGTGTGAAATGACTGCATTGCGGTTGGAGAACCCAGAGCGAGGAGTGTCTCCTGATGTAGCGCAATCCGTGCTCCGTGAACTCAAAGCGACGCTTGCTCACGCAAAAAAGGCAGTGGCAGGCCTCAAGCAAATGCGTGACTTCAGGCAAACTGAGCTCGATGATGTTCATGAGCGATTGGCCGTATATGTGATTGGTGCAACCTGTTTTAAAACCATTTTCGACATGGCATTTCAGGATACGGCATGGGATGGATTCGGTTCTGCTCGACAGGACGTCATTGAAGTATTTGTCGAACTCGGGAAAGGAATGCGTTTGTATGATGCTCCGAGCGATGCCTGCGTTGTCCTCACACGAGCTTGCCTGCATACGGATCGTGTTTTGCGTCAGTTGATGAAAGACGCTGAAGCGTGTGATGAGCCAGGTCGTCTTCTTTCCGCGACACGTTTACTTGTGGCGGCAAGAGCCCTGGGACGTGCGTCGGTTCGAATGACCAGGCGATGCGCCTCTCAGCAATCTTTAGAACAATCAGACTTTGACGAGCATACGTTCAATAGTGTTGTGGAGACTGGACAAGCATCGACTTCATAACACTTCGGAGCGTATTCTATGATGAGTTGATTCCACCTGTATTTCTTCGTAAGCCGTAAAGAGAACCGAATGCGTTGCATTGTATTGGAGATAAGAGCGAGAGGAGGGAAACGTATGGCAGGGAGAAAGGATAACGGGAGTTGGGGCTCCTGTTTTTGGGGCATCATCGTGATGTTTGTTGTATGCATTGTCCCCACTACGGCAATGAGCCAATATATGATTCATGAAGATGGTGAGCCAGAAAAGTCGGGGCGCGCATTGGCTCTGCCGTATGCCTTTCATTCCGATTCACTTGACGTTGCCTACGGTGTGGCTGGAGGAATGTCCGGGTATTTTCAACGGCAAAGCAGTTTGGCCGTTGCCGTTTTGGGATCATCAAACAATTCGTATGCTGCCTATTTGCTCCTGAATGATTTCCGAATACCGTTTCTTGATCGATTATTCTTCGATGTAAATGCCTCGGTTGGCCATTATAAGGAGCAACGTTCCTATCAGCTCTCTCCTCCGGGCACGTTGGTCGGCAAAGCTGGAACAAGCACATCCTCCGTACAAGATTATGTGAAAAGCAGTGGTTGGGACAATTGGGGCGAATTGCGATTGCAGTACGTTCTCCCATTGGGTCATGGAAAAGATCATATCGTCAGCGAATACATTACGCAGAATGGTTTACTGAAATCAGGGGCGTCCGGCGGCGAGTCATGGAATCCGTTGGAAACGGGAAAAACTACCATTGAGCTCAAGCCATTCTATCGTGCGCGTACCTTCGAACTTCCTAAAGGTGTTACAACGAACAATACTAATGGATTGGAAGTGGCACTCGTGTACGACAATACCGATTTCAAACCGAGCCCGTCGACCGGCAGTTTGCAACGGTTTGCTCTCAGCCGTGATTTCGGTTTGTTTGATTCTTCCGGCTCGTGGACGGCTATAGAAGGGGAAGTAAATCGGTATTTTAATCTCGGCGAGATGACGGGATTACGCCAAAATGTTCTAGCATTGACAGCCTGGTCGGCCTACTCCCTCACATGGGAAGAGCGTCTTGTCTCCGGCGGCAAGACATTCTCTCATCGGCCTCCTGAATACATGGGAGCAACTCTGGGTGGAAAAAAACGCATGCGGGCTTATCCTGATTTTCGGTATAATGACCGAGCATCAATTTATTATTGCGCAGAGTGGAGGATTATCCCTGAATGGAATCCTTTTTCGAAAATTCCGCTCATAAACCTCGTTACTGTGGATTGGTGGCAACCCGTGTTGTTTGTTGAGGCGGGCAACGTGGCGCGTAACTGGTCGGTTGTTGATTTGCATGATGATCTCAAGTTCGATGCCGGTATCGGACTGCGGTTTATGATCGAAAAAGCTGTGGTACGCGTCGATGTGGCAGCCGCCCCGGATTCTTGGGGAATGTGGGCTATGATCGGGCAGACGTTTTAGGAAGCACATGGTGTGCGGAATAGATCCATTATAAATGATTTTGCAATGACTTTGCATTCGATTCTGCGAGAGCTTGGGGGCAGACTGAAAGACCTTGCGTACTCTCATGGCAAACTTCACGTTTATTTCGGAGAGAATTGACTTATGAGCACTTCGAATTCTTCTTCATCTTCTTCCGGTCGAACAGTGCAGGAATACATTGACGAAACGCCACACTGGCCTGACGGCACCCCGGTGCCTTCGGCTCCTATGACGAAAATGCAATGGCGTATCTGGACACTGGCAACGGCCGGCAAATTCTTTGAAGGACTTGTCGTGTTCATGACAGGGGTGGCTCTACCACTTATCGTCAAAGAGTTCGAACTGGGGCCTACGGAAAAAGGCGCTGTTGGTGCGGCTCCGCTTTTTGGCATTCTGATCGGTGCGACAGTTCTTGGATGGTTGTCGGATCGGTACGGTCGAAAACTCATGTTTATTGTTGAGATGATTCTCTTTGTCATTTGTCTGGCATGCCTTGTTTTCAGTCCGACATATAGCTGGCTTCTTGTATTTCTTTTTGGGATGGGAATGGCGTTGGGATGTGATTATCCTACAGCGCATATGGTCATATCGGAGAGCATTCCAAGTACGGGGAGAGGGCGGCTTGTACTGAGTGCATTTGGATTTCAGGCTCTTGGAGCCATGGTCGGAACGGCAGTGGGGTACGTGATTTTATATAAAAATCCGGAGTTGTCGGCATGGCGTATGATGTATGCAACGGCCATTCTCCCAGCTATCTTGGTGATCGTGGGACGATTTTATATTCCCGACAGCGGGCATTGGCTTGTTTGGCGTGGGCGTATTGCCGATGCAGAACGTGAAACCCGGCGCCTCTTGGAACGCCAGCCTCCCTATCCATCTGAAATTAAACTGATTGATCCACGATCCAATGGAGAAACTCGCTCGGTTGAAGAAGAAAAGACGCATTATGGCATGCTGTTCTCCAAAAAGTATCGTCGGGCCACAATTCTCGCTTCAGTGCCATGGTTTCTTCAAGATTTAGGAACGTACGGTATCGGTATTTTTACGCCGACCATTCTTGCCTCGGTCATCGGTGCGGAGCACAAATATGCTCATAATCTTATGGACATCATTGCCAATGATATGCTCGCCGCCAAGGGGGCTGCTTTTATCGACGTATTGCTGTTTGTCGGTATTGTGTTTGCGGTGTTACTTGTCGATAGAATCGGTCGCATTCGTTTGCAGATTATAGGATTTATCGGATGCGCGGCGGGCCTCTTTCTCGCGTCACTTTCGGTTGGCGCACCCGGCGAACGAGGCATTATTTATATTTTCTCGGGATTTATGCTGTTCAACTTCATGACGAATCTCGGCCCCAACTCGATGACATATCTCTTGGCTGGTGAGGTGTTTCCGACGCATATTCGAGGAAAAGGAGCCGGGTTCGCTGCATCGTTTGCCAAGATCGGCGCGGTACTCACGGCGTTTTTATTCCCCATTCTCTTGAAGGATTTTGGGAAAATAGCGCTGCTGTATGTACTGATTGGAGCATCGCTCTTAGGTGCGCTTATCACATGGCGTTTTGGTATCGAGACAAAGGGCATCAGCCTTGAAAGTGTTCATTGTGACGAGTCTGTTCTATTGGACAAATCGGCATCGCTTGACGAGTCCTGTCAACCGCAGTAGCCGGGAAAGATCTACTTCCCCCTAAATGAAGGAGCCGACACCAATGACACCAGCAATTCATGTCCCGAATATTGAACTCAATGATGGAACTTCGATACCAGCCATCGGGTTTGGAACGTATAAACTAAAGGGTGCGGTCGGCGTTGAGGCAATGGTGCGTGCGCTTGAAATCGGATACCGATTACTTGATTCCGCCTTCAATTATGAAAATGAAGGCTCTGTGGGCGAGGCTGTCCGTCGAGCCGGAGTCAAACGGGACGCTTTGCGAATCACATCCAAATTGCCCGGACGACATCAGCAGTTCAATGCTGCGATTGAGACGGTTGAAGAGTCGCTCTACCGTGCGCAACTTGATTATTATGATTTGTATCTCATTCATTGGCCAAATCCGAATCAAGGGTTGTACGTTGAAGCCTGGCAAGCACTTATTGAAGCGAAAAAAAGGGGGCTTCTGCGTTCGATCGGGGTTTGCAATTTCCTTCCCGAACATATTCAGACGCTTATAAAAGAAACAGGGGTAAAGCCCAGCGTCAATCAAGTGGAATTGCACCCCTATTTCTCGCAGACCGAGCAACGAGCTTGGGATGCTGAACAGCAAATTGTCACGCAGTCTTGGAGCCCGCTGGGCCGTGCTAACCAGGTCCTTCAGGATCCGGTCATTCAGCCGATTGCCGATCGACTCGGTAAAACCATTCCGCAAGTAATCTTGCGGTGGCATGTACAGCTTGGGGCTGTTGCCATACCCAAAGCTTCTACGCGAGAACGGCAGATGGAAAATCTGTCAGTATTTGATTTTGAACTGACATCGGAAGACATGGCAATCATGGCGACGCTCGCTCATCCCGATGGTCGTCTGCAGGGACAAGACCCTGCTACCTACGAAGAATTCTAGCAACGAACAACGCAGTAAAAAGCGCGCAACCTCACTCAGGTTGCGCGCTTTTTGTCGAGTACAATAGAGAGTTTGATATAAGAACAGTGTCTCGTTTAATGGAGAATGCTTTACTCGTCTGTTATCTTTTCAACAACATCGATGAGATAGACGTCAGGCTGTCCAGCACATGCTTCACCGATATTTTGGGCTAGCTCCATGATCCATTCTTCATCAAGTGTCAGGTCACCCGTTTCGTTACTGATATACCCATCAACCCACATGAGGACAAGACCAACGTCTTCCGGACGTTCTTTCATAAGGTCTCCACATGTATATTCTCCCATGTCGACACCCTGACCTTTCTTGGCATACGAAGGGCTACTGAGAAAGACGAGACACAACAGAGCAGAAAGAAGAATGCCAAAGCGCTTCACGTCATCAACCTCCGGTTACAAGTCATGCTGCTAAAGAAATTATTTGTATATCTTCATATCAGCGAGATTTGAATTTTGGTCAAGAATAATTGGAGAGAGCAATAAAAGAAAAAAGGGACAGGTGAATTATGTTCTCTTGCTTTGCTTACATCGAAAGAGTGAGGCGAAGACCTGAGGAACATGTTTCTGTAAGCATTGGGTATGTACATCAAAAGCAGCGATGAGGTATCGAATAAAGGGGGATTTGATGCGTTCGATGTGCGGTGCGCTATCATGAGGAGAACGGAAATGCACAATGATAAATACTACAAAGTATGTTCATGCTGCGATAAATTCAAAGAACGTCGTGGACGTTCTTATGAGAGCAAAGAGGGTGGAATATTAACCATGATATAGAAAGACGGAAGATTCTCTTCAAGGAGTAAGCTCACTTAATCGTTTCAGAGAATAGGTATCAAGCCCCGAGATGCGTTTGGGAGAACGTTTCTCTGCTCCTGGCAGGCCGAGGTGTTGAGCAATAGAGGAGACAAATGATTTTGAACCGAGAATACCGGCCTCGCTGAACCAGCGTGTACGCCATAAAAACCGTTGTGCCAGTGTATATTCATAGTTTTGTTGGCGAGCAGTTGCAACGATCTCAGAGGAGAGTGGCTTTCCTTGGGAGGAAGTCAATGCGCCGGTTTCATAGAGAAACTGTCGATACAAGCGAAGGCGTTCGCGTGTACTTTCAATATCCCATTCCACCAAGCCGAAGTCGAGACTCAGGAGATCATCGCGGTTGCCTGACTGGACATGGTGGCCAAGAGAGCACCAACGGTAATCCTCTGGGCGACGAACCAAGCCTGCTCGGACAGGATTGAGATCAATGTATGCCAAACAGTTGATGAGAGTGCGTCCGTTTTCGACGAGTACACTTTTGAAGCGTTCTCCCCACAATGTTCCGCGTCGACCATAGCGTTTGTTGTAATAGCGTGAGAAACTTTGCTTCAGTTCACGCATCAATTCAGACAGGCTTGTCCACTTACTCCGAAGTTTTTCCAATTGTACTGGAGGACAAAGTGCATCCTGGCCGTAGCGTTGATGGAAACGCATGAGGATGTCGCTATCGGTGACGGCGTTGCTCGGAGTCATCCGTACCAGCAGGTGAAAATGGTTCCCCATAATGGCAAAGCCCAAGATTTCGCAGAAATAGATGGCAGAAAATTGTCTGATGAAGGTCAACAGCATTTCCTTACAGGCATCGTCGAACGGATATCCATCAAGTGCGGTGCGTGACATGACATGATACACAGAGGGACGGTCCTCAAGGAGAAGGCGCGGGATACGGGGCATGATGATCTCTTTAGGAACAATTATTAGAGTGGCAAACACACTTCGTCCCTTCGTTAACGCGGGGTATTGAGAAACGTCAACATATTTTACCTGTCCCCAATTACTAAATTATTCTATGGGCTGACAAACAATGGAGAAGAATATTGATAGACTTGTTATTCGTTGATGATTTCTTGGACGATATCCAAAATACGTACTTCCGAATGGCCCGCGCAGGAATTGACAATGGTTTGTGTGAGTTCGGTGACCCATCCTTCATCGAGTGTTAAGTCGTTGGTGGCACAGCTTATGTAACCTTCCGCCCACATGATGATCAAGCCGAGATGTTCCTTTTGCTCATTCATCATGTCTACAATTTGCGATTCTTCAGCAAAGGAGAGGACGTTCGTCGTGAGGAGAAATGTCAACGTCAAAAGAACGGTGGCGTAAAATTTCATTCGGGTGGACTCCTGTTTTGCTCTCTTTGTATTGAATCGTGAGATTATATAAATATATCAAAGTGATGTGTTTATTGGTCAAGCATTATTCTGCACTGGGAATAATTATTTACCTGTCCCCTACTTTGGAGTTTCTCTGTCTGGAAGACGTATTTTCGGAAATGGAAAGAACTTTTTTTATTTTTGATATTGATTATGATTATCAATTTCTGTAGAGAGCGAACTCATGAACGGCGGAGCTGTTTGCCGAGTGTGGTTCATTCGGCCGTTCAATTTCTCTATTCGTCAACGAATGAAAATGTATTCGTCAGTTTTTTAATACACTTGGAGCCTTATGCCTGTATATCTCCATATCCGGCACAACATTCCTGGTCGTCTTCGTCTTCATGTGTCGCCACGGCGTATGACCGGTGAGTTTGGTCAACTGTGTAGTTCGTTGCCTGACGTTTCCCACGTACGAACGAACTTGGGTTGCGGCGCGATTGTTCTCCATTATGACAAGAAGAAGACCGACTCCGCCAGGTTGGTGAGTGTCCTTTCGTCATTTCCCATGATGGATACAGCCGTAAAGAATTATTCCTGCAGGAGTCTTTCGACAACATCCTGTTCGTGCAGACCTGTTCGTCGCGAGTCGTCGCGTGTCGGGAGGCAATTATTACGATTCCTTGGATTGTCTGGTGTCTTGGTATTTGTTGCCGTCAGGAATGTTGTTGTGAAGGCTGCTGTTGTTGAGTCTGCGTTTTCCCCTCTTGGGATTATTACGCTTGCGGCTTCCCTGCCATTATTTCGAGATTCGATCCATCACGCCAAAGAAAAGCGCTTTACGTTGGAAGGATTCCTTGCTGCAGGTTGTGCGGCCGCGTCACTCTCTGGACAGGCGTTGACTGCACTTGAGATTCTTTGGGTGCATAGTGGTGCAGAAACTTTAAAAGCGTGGGTCGCCGAGCGATCTCGCCGTTCCATTGCTGATATTCTTGATATCACGGCTAAAAATACATTTATCATTGCCGGCGATGTTGAAGTGGAAGTACCGGTCAGTGCGGTGAAACCTCGTGATATTGCCGTGCTGCATACCGGTGAAAAAATATCAGTCGATGGCGTCGTGATTTCTGGGGAAGCACTCATTGACGATTCTCCCATCACCGGCCGTGCCGAGCCTGCTCATGTGAAAACCGGTGATACTGTTTTTGCTGGAGCGTACGTGCAAAGCGGCATTATTCATGTTCGCGTCGAGTGTGTAGGCGATAGCACCTATTTGGCGCGCATTATGCGCCAAGTGGAAGATTCGTTGGAGAACAAGGCACCAATTGAGTCAGTAGGCGATGTACTTGCTCGTTCTCTTGTCAAAATGGGACTAGTGGGGACTGTCGCGACTTTTCTGTTGACGATGAATCCGTGGAGAGCCTTTACCGTCATGCTTGTCATGGCATGTCCTTGCGCTACGGTCCTTTCTGCACAAACAGCGATCAGCGCGGCGATGTCGGCCGCAGCCAGGCGCGGTATTCTCATAAAAGGTGGGCGATATCTGGAAGATGTCGGCAAGGCGGACGTTGTTTGCTTCGACAAGACCGGTACTCTGACCTCCAATCAACCACGCATCGAAGCCATCGTGAATTTATCCAACCTTGAGGAAGATGAGCTTCTGCAGTGGGCCTATTCAGCAGAAATGCACAATCACCATCCGTTGGCGCAGGCGATTAAGGCTGAAGCGCAGTCCAGGGAAATTGATCCTTTTTCGCATGTGGTCTGTGATTTCACCTTAGGGAAAGGCGTGCGGGCGGTGATCGGTAACGATGTCATTCGCTTGGGGAATCGCACCTATTTTGACGATGCTGGCATCAACACTCTGCATGTGCAGTCCGAGGTTGAGCCGCTTATGAAACGTGGACTGACCGTCATCTATCTCGCCAAGAATGAAGAGGTGTTGGCGATCTTGGCATTCGCTAATGCACTCCGGCACGATGCCAAACATACCGTTGCAACACTTCTTGAATCTGGAATTTCGCAGGTGGCGCTTGTCACCGGTGATGCTGAAAATACGGCTCGTGATTTATGTCGAGAACTCGAGATTACGGAATGTTTCCACAGTGTGTTGCCTGAAGAAAAAGGCGAGATTGTTGAGAAACTTCGTCAGGAGGGCCGTCGTGTCATCATGGTGGGGGACGGTATCAATGATGCTTTGGCTCTTGCCGAGGCTGATATCGGCATTGCCATGAGTGCAGGCGGTGCCGATGTCGCCATTGAGGCGGCTGACATTGCTTTGGTGCGTGATGATCTTGCCGATATTCTTTATGTGCGTGATCTGAGTCAGCGTACGCTTCGAGTTGCACGACAAAACTTCTGGATTGCCACATCCACCAATATTGGCGGTGCACTAGCCGGTGCGCTGGGGTTCCTTTCACCCGTCGCCGCAGGCATGTTGCATATCGTCCATACGTTGGGCGTGGTGGCAAATTCGTCACGACTCGCTTTGCCTGACCGTTTATCTGAGTCTCATGATGGTGAGAACATCGTTCTGGATGTCTCACCCCAACCCCTTCCCCATGAAAAAGTATGAAAAAAAACGATCTTCTTGAACTGCGTGATTTGCTTTCGGTCGCACACCATGTCCCGGGGCGTATCCGACTGCGGCTGAATCCCAAAATTCGCAACCACCCGGCAGCAAAGGAATTCGAACACTGGAACACAAGCGGTACAGGCATACTTGCAACACGGCTCAACTCCATGGCCCGGTCTTTGGTCATCGATTACGACCCCAAGCAAATTCATGCGGGAGAGTTCGAGGAGTTTCTTGAGACCAGGGACCCGGACCGAACAACCAAACTTTTGAAAACCTTTGCCAAATTATTCGGCGTAACCAATTGAACATGAAGGAGAGACCGATGGAAAAGGCGGCATACCACGACGGGTGCACGACAACACCACCTCAGAATGATCCCTCTGGCAAATCGGCGCCTGAGACAAAGCATGGAATGGAAGGCGATGACGCTCGTGAAGTTGGACAACAGCGGTATGAAGCTGGTTCGACCTCGCAGCAAACGATTCCACCGCATGCGTCAATGGGCATGTACGGTGGCCCATATCCCGGAATGACGATGTCTCAGGCTGGACCACAATTTGAATATGGTGGTCCGAATAAAGGGACAGGCACCAATCAAGAATCCAATCATGACTCGGGTGGGTGCAGTTGTGGACAGCATCCTGAAGCCTCATCTGCAGCTGGAAATTTTTCTGGAATGGGCTCCCCCAGTGGGGCGCAGATGCCTCATGGTGGACAGCCGTTTCCAGGGTATGCTTTCCCCTCCGGTCCAGAGGGGGGCTATGGTCCTCAGCCTTCCTTTGGTCCGCAGCAAGGAGAGACGGGGTATGGCCCCCAGCCCCAGGCCCAGCCCCAGCCCGGCATGACCTTTGGTCCCTCCATGGCCATGCCGTTTGCCGCCCATCCTGGAATGGCTCCTGGATGGGGACCGGAAGCGGGTACTCCTCCGTTTGCAGGCCACCAACCTGCTTCCGGTTTTGGCGGCATGCCCGGTTTTCCTCAGGGGATGCCGCACGGACCGGGACAGCAGCCGCAACCAGAAGGCCATCATTGTAACGGAGGTCCGAGCATGTACATGGGAGCGGGTTCACCGGGAATGGAGGCGCAAGGGCACCACCAGTACAGCCAGATGATCAGCATGTGCAATGACCTTATGCAGGGCAAAGCCGATCCGGCCACCATTGCAAGCTTTTTGACCTCGGGCGGCACGCATTTTTGGAAAGGCGCCATTGTCGGAGCGTTGTTGACCGTTGTGCTGAAACAGACATCGGTCACGTCAGCGGTTTCCGAGAGCGTTTCGTCGTTGTTCAAGCGGGAAAAGAAAGACGCCACTTCCTAAGTGGAACATCCGAACAAAAAGGAATTCGTATGGCTTTGTATACCTCACCGGCCTATGTCCCCTCTCAATATCAACAAACTCGATTGCCGGTTGGCGCTGTCGCAACGATGGGCCTTGTCGGCGCCATGATGGGCGGGATGGTCGCTGCTGCACGTGGAATTCGAGATTCACAGACAGAATCCACAACACGTGGCGAAATTCTTGGTCATGTTTTGAAAGAATCCGTGGGAGCTGGGCTTGCTGCCGCCGCCGGTACCGCCGCTGCTGGTGTCGTGTCTCGCAATAGTGCGTTGTCACTCGTCGCCATGACCGCTGTCGGGATTGGAACGAAATATTTTTATGATGGCTTGGTCAACGTCGGGAAATCCACAACAACTTCCTCCTGAGGAGAGCGCATACTATGTCTCAATATCCGCAATATCCGTACTATCAGCAGATCCCATCGGCGTATGCGAGTGGCCAGCAACAAGCGACGGCATGGGGAGCTTCTCCGGGGACGGCCATGGTTCCGAACTCGGGATCCTGGACCCAGGGATGGTTCGCCTTTACCGATCCCGGGTACATCAAAGGTTTAGTCGTAGGCGCGGGCGTCGCCTATCTGGTGACGAATCCCACGGTCCAACGTTCTTTGGTTAAAGGGGCGGTGACGCTCTGGACGACTATTCAGGGCGGTGTTGAAGAAGTCAAAGAACAAATTGAAGACATCAAAGCTGAAATGAGCATGAAAGACGATGCCAAATAACACGCTTGTCCGCCAACGGGAGCAAGCCAAAGTCGGTATGGCAGCTTCACTCGGTGTGCTTGTGGCGACTGGTTTCTTGTCTCGCTCCCGTCAAACAAATCAGTCCGGAGTACGCACGCTGCATGTTTGCGCCGGAGTGGCATTGGTGGGATTCTCCTATTGGCATTGGCGTCTGTATCAACCTTACGCGAACTCCAAAGGACGTATTGCATGACCAATTCCTCGGCGTTTTTGGCGCCCGGGATGCGCGTGGGCCACTTTCGGGTGGCCCATGCCATTTCCCGACGAATTCGCCTTCGATCACCTCTCCTTGGCGCCCCGGCATTTGATGCTTCGTATTTTCAGGCTCTGCTTGAAGCCATTTCCGGCGTCGATACAACCAGGATCAATATACCGGGCAGTTCACTTGTCATCGTGTATGATGGGCAAGTGGAAACCTGGCATACTATTGCCGTATACCTTAAAGGGATCCCTGATGAAGCATACGCTCCTGCCAGTGTTGCCGATTCTCCCGTTCGTGTGACCGATGTAGCGGCGAAAGCGTTCTTGACGTGCGCTGGGCAGATTTTACCATTTCCTGCCAGAGCAATTCTTGGATGGACGTTGGCTCTCGGGACCATTATCCGCGGCGTTGAGACATTATTCAGTCAGGGGCTCAAAGTGGAAGTTCTTGATTCCGCTGCGATTACTTTGGCATTGTTGCGCGGTCGGTATTTTACCGCCGGGTCTATCCTCACCTTGCTTTCTCTGGGCCAATATCTTGAAGGCCAAAGCGAATATCGATCTACGCAATTGTTGAAAAGTTTGCTTGTTCCTGCGACGGATACGGTCTGGGTGATCCGTGATGGCACCGAGTTGGAGATTTCTGTCAATGATGTGGTTGCTGGCGATCACATCGTGTGCGGATCAGGTGAGCGTATCCCCATTGATGGAATTGTTATCGACGGCGAAGCCTCCGTGAATCAAAGTTCAATTTCCGGTGAATCGGTTCCGGTGCATAAAAAAGCGGAAGATTCCGTTATTTCCGGTTCTATTATTGAAGAGGGGCGGCTTACGATACTCGTTGAGCGTGTCGGATCGCAGACGTCCATGGCGAGAATCAACCGGTTCATCGATCAGTCCCTTCGAGGGAAATCCAAAACACAATCGAAAAGTTCGGAACTCGCGGACAAACTCGTACCAATTACATTGGGTTTGAGTGGGCTGATTCTGCTCGCAACGCACGATATGAACCGTGCGACATCGGTGTTGACGGTCGATTTTTCATGTGCCGTCAAGCTGGCTAGTCCTGTCGCTGTACGTTCAGGCATGTATGCGGCCGGGCACGCCGGTGTTTTGCTCAAAGGTGCTGCCGCTTTGGACGCCCTGCAGGACGTCGATACCATCGTATTCGACAAGACCGGAACGCTCACCACCGGCCAGATTGAAGTGACGGATGTGATTCCATGCAATGGTTTGGACGAAGTGGAGTTGCTGCGTCTGGCTGCTGGTGCCGAGGAGCACTACGATCATCCTGTCGCTCGTGCCGTTGTTCGCGAGGCGAAGCAGCGCAAGCTTGATTTGCCGCCGATTAGCAGAGTGGATTTTATTGTCGCGCATGGTGTGTCGGCGATGATCGACGGGGTGAATGTTTTGGTCGGGAGCCATCATTTTATTGCCGAAGACGAAGGCGTGCCGTGCGCTGAAGTGGATGACTTGGCGCTGTCGTTACGGCGTGAAGGAAAAGCTTTGCTGTATGTTGCGCAGGATCAAAAGCTTATAGGCATTCTTGGCTTGCGGGATGCTGTACGTCCAGAAGCTGCCGCGGTGCTCGATCAATTGAAAAACGAGGGCATCAACAAAGTGGTTGTTCTGACTGGCGATCACAAAGACACGGCGTTGGCGTTGGCCGATATGTTGCCGCAGATTGATGATATCCACTATGAGCTGTTGCCCGAAGAAAAGGCCGGTATTCTTGAAGACCTGAAACGAGCTGGCCATACTCCTGCATTTGTTGGTGATGGCGTTAATGATGCCCCTGCACTTGTGACCGCGCATATTGGCATTTGCATGCCAAATGGTGCGGATTTAGCGCGCGAGGCGGCACAAGTTCTGCTTCTGCAAGATAATTTGCAGACACTCGTCACGGCACGACGAGCGGCGACTCGAACGAATCGCATTATTCGCAATACATTTGGAGCAACGATCGGATTGAATTCCATGATCATGCTGATGGCTACTGGCGGGATCTCTCCTGTTGTATCGGCTTTGTTGCATAATGCGAGCACCATCGGAATTCTTGGATATGCAGCAATGGCGGCATCACGTCCTTTTCCCGATACGTCTGAAAAACGTTCGGTTATATCCCGGCTTTTGCCACGTAAGGAGCGTTTATGCTGATATCCTTGGATCGTGCTTCCATCGGCGTTCCCCTCATTTTGTGTGCGATAACACATCCTGATTTAGCGCGTCGTGTTTCACGTTTGGGTCTGTATGAAGGTGCGACGCTGATGCGGCTGAATGAATCCGTTGTGGTTGGTCCGATCAAAGTTAAAGGGCCGCAAGGAGATGTCGTCTTGAGTGGAGGCATTGCCGCGAAAATCGTTGTCCATCTTGACGATGATCGTCGACTTCCTTTGCTTGAGTGTTCTTCTGGCGAGAGCGGACATATCGAAGGTATTACCGGACAACGCGGGGTGGAGTCGGCATTGAGCGATTTGGGGATGAGGGAGAATGATCGTATCACATGTATACGTCGCCTTCCGCCGATGATGTACAAGGTTATTGTCGAAAAGAAAGAAACTGTGCAGTTGAGCGAGGGATTGGCATCCAAAGTGATGGGAGAAACATCACATGGTCCTACCCAATTGTGTTCAGCTGGAGTCGGAGAAGAATTTCGCGTTACCCGTATCCTCTCTGGAGAACGGGGAGCGGATACGCTCTCTTCGCTCGGAATCCATGTGGGCTCTTCTCTGCAACTCACAAATGTCGCAACCGGTCAGGTGCTTGCCTTTTCACATTTTAAGCCCGTCGTGTGTGTAACAGGTGAGGGTTTACGTCTCTATTTTCAAGAAAAAGACGCGCAACATTTACTCGTGCAGCGACAACAGGTCGATGACTCACCACCATCTGATTCTTAAAATCATGAACCGCCGACATCGGCGGTTTTTTTGTGTGTAGCCTCAGCTATACGGGGCAAAAATGGGGACAGGCATCATATTTTGTTGTTGTGATAATAAAATTAGGGAGGCCTTGTTGAAGACGGTTATAAGTGGGGCTGATTTGGAGTGGCTTAAAATAGATATATGTGGGTATAGAACCATATCGGCGTAACGTAAATAAAGAGTGCCAACTCAACTATCCGACTTGTAGAAAGAAGCTCATTCCCAAATATATCTGGCTGTGGGGGAGCATAATATGTCGAGCAGAGTTTTTACTTAACAAGTATCAAGGCTGATTGTTCTCGCGGTTGTCTCGCTTCCGTGTTCCCTGGGGGCGAATAATTTTACGATGAAACACGCCCTAATAGGTGCCTCGATTTTTTAAATATTGGGTCATTTTCGAGGAGTCTTGACAGTCCAACGTTCAAACTTCCTGTGATCATCATAGGTTATTGTATGCTTCTTTAGGGTAAAATATGTTTATTGTTAAAAAATAGCATGGCCTAAAGTTTTATTTGCCTCTGGACGATATGTATTATAGCCATTGGCCATCTAGCCATCTCTGAATCGACTCATACACAGGAGCTTATATGGATACCGGAATGATACAGCCGTTTGCGTATTATGCTCAACAAAATAATCAGTCTGAGTTAACCACAAAAGTCAGCAACGCCGAGGGGAAAACTGATGAGCAGGGGCAGAATACGAATAGCGAATCATCAACGAATGGTGAGGATAGTGTAAGCATTTCAGATGAAGCGCGGAACTTACTTGCCGAATCTGAAAAGAGTGAGGAGCAAACAGACCAAAGTGACGGGCAAGACGTAGCAGGAAACGGAACGGAAGGTTCGGATGAAGCCACCGGATCCCCCGAAGAAACAGCGACCAAGTCCGCAACTACAGCGACAACGAAAAATACGACGAATACGACAAAGGAAGCCTCCGAAGACACTGATGAGACCTCAGGCGCGACTGAAGCTGAAGCAATCGGAGAAGCTGGAGGCACGGAAGGCACGGAAAAAGAAAAGAGGGCCGACCAGCAACTCCTCGAAGCTCTGTACAAGCAACTCGAAGAGGCACAACAAAGATTACAAGAAGCACAGGAAAACCTGCAGAATGCGATGAGCAAGGTGAGTGGCTCGGAAGGTGATGAGGTGAAGCAGCTTGCGGCACAAGCTCAAGTTGAAGCTGCTCAGCTCGAAGTCATTCAAGCTCAAACTGAAGTGTCTGAAGTTTCTCAACAAATTCAAGATCTTCTCACGAAAAAAAATAAATAAATACCGAAGGCAAGAGGTTGTCTCGTATAAAAAGTCACTATGCTTTCTCCCCTGGTTGCCTCAACAGGTTCGCAACCAGGGGGATTTTTCATTGAATGAGCGTATTTTTTGAAGCGATCACAGAGTGTTTCGGTGCCTTCTTCACAACGTAATTTTAAGTTTTTCTCTTTTTGCAAGCGTCGACCAAACCTGCCTGTACAGTCCTCCCGGTGCGCATACGTGAAAAAAGCAAAGATTCTATTCGTTGACCGTGAGCGTCTCTTTGGGCGCATGGTATGATCCGCAGCACTTCATTTGTGCCAAAATACCGTCACAAGCAGGAGTCTGGTTTCTTTCGACAGCCTCTTTTCCTCTCGTACAATTCCCATTTTCTTTCTGGTCGCCAGCGAATGATGTCTCATGAGTTTGGGTTTTCTTAATAGGTTTCTGTGTTATTAATAGATAGGTTTAATAGAGTATGTCTTCGATTTTTTTAATTGTACATGGAATATTTGTGACATAGTTGTTACAATTCAAGTTTGCATATCAAAATATTTAATATGTGTTGACATGAAAGGGGCGAATGAATAAAAAACATCATCTTTCATTAATTTTTAAACAACAAGGAGTTTCAAGGTGAAAAAGCTTGGAAAGAAACCTCAGAATGGAAACGAAACTGTTAAAGCTTTTTCTTGTGTTTGCGACTGCTGGTGCGGCCTGTACAGCCGCTACACCAATCAATACAGCACCTACAGAGGGGTTAAGTACTAAACTTTAAGTTGACTTGAATTGTCCTAAAGGTTCGCCAATTGAATTGTGTTTTCCTCAAGTGTAGCAGAATGAAGATCAAGGTTCCCTATCCGCCAAGAATGTAATGGGAACCTTGGTCTTCTCTCTTCATATATGCAATATGTATTTTGTGTATATGATTTCAGTTTATTATTTGTAGTTAATTTATATATTAAAGAGCAACAAGATGCATTACTTAATTCGTTGTTGCATGGAGGATTCTGCATGAACTCTCAACTTCAGTGTTATGTCTATCCTTTTTCTACGCCAAATTCCTATTATCTTTACGATGCAACAACAAATTCCGTTATAAAAACAACACCTGGAATTTATGACTATTTTAAACACGACACGCCATTATCCCCTGAAGACACTGGCAAATTTAAGACAATATTAAAATTAGGCTATATATCTGGAAACCCGATCAAAAGTGTGGGGCATCCCGTATCCTCTATTTTGCCTCGCTTTCTTCAGGAGAAAATACAAGGGATCACTCTCCAGGTTACACAACAATGCAATTTACGATGCCATTATTGTGTCTATTCAGGATCGTATGAAGGAAGAGAGCACTCTTCAAAACGTATGTCACTTGAAACAGCTCTGGCCGGTGTTGATTTCTTGCATGCTCATTCTACAGGAATGAACATGGTTGGAATTGGATTTTATGGAGGAGAACCTCTCTTGGAGTTTTCTCTCATAAAATCCGTAGTCAATTATGCAAAGAAGAAGAATGAAGGCAAAAATGTTCACTTCCATATGACGACAAATGCAACGCTCTTTAATGATGAAATCTTTGATTTTTTACAGGAAAATGAATTTACTCTTCTTGTGAGCCTTGATGGACCAAAAGAAATTCATGATAAAAATAGGATTTTTGCAGCAACAGGAGGAGGGACCTTCGATACCATCATGGCGAACATTGCATATATGAAAGAGAATTATCCTTCACTTTATAAAAGAATGATGGTCAATGCCGTTGTTGACCAAAGTCTTGATGCAACCTGTTCAAATGAATTCTTCGTTCAGTATGAAGCGCTTGATGGAACGCAGATGCTCAGTAATCCCATTAATCCTGAATACAGAAAAGGAGTCATTTCCTCATCGGATAGCTTTCTTATTCATGATGAAACTGAGTCATTCAAATCACTTTTGTATCAGATTGGGTTGATTAGTGAAAAAAGTATATCACATATTGCAAAGCAAAAATTTTCAACGATAAAGTCACGTATGTTCACGTTAAGAGAGAGAAGTGTTGGGCTTCATGAGGAAATGCACCATAGTGGGCCGTGTATTGCTGGGGCTCGCAAATTGTTTCTTAATGTACATGGAGATTTATTTCCATGCGAAAGAGTCAATGAAGAGTCAGAAGCATGTCGTATCGGTAATCTGTCAGATGGTTTTGATGTTGATAAAGTTGATGCACTCATTAACATCGGCAAGTTAACCGAGGATCAATGTAAGAAGTGCTGGGCAATTCGAATGTGTACGCAGTGTCTCGTCGCTGCGGACACGGAGCAGGGATTATCCAGAGAAAAGAAGAAATCAGATTGTAAGTATGTGAAAATTAATGCCGACAATTTGTTGAAGGATTATGTCACACTTATTGAGTATGGATACCGTTTTGAAGATGACGAGCCGATATTGACTCGACAGGAGCGCATATGAGCAACGCGACCATGATATATCCTTATGATTGGAAATCTTTACCGCTTGTAAGGAATAAAGGCAGCATAAAAGGATTAGATATAACGCAATGCGTTTCGCCAGTCGGATGGGGGCTTGATGGCATTGACGCCGGCCACTTGGACCACGGGGAAACACTGACGCTTCCAATTACGTCTGATTTTCAACAGGCCCTTGGCCGTGCCGATACGGTGCTCTTCGCTCACCATGATCGAGAGAGTGCTCTCCAACATGCTGATCTCATAGAAAAGATTGAACAAGCGATTGATGAGAAAAAGCACATTGTTTGTACTGTCGACCTGACTCAATCGGAATATGAGGATTTAGACAGGAGATGTTTACAAAACAAATGTAATTTTACATATTTCAACACGAATTTATATCAAAACAGCGCAATGAAACAGGAAATGCAAGGGAAGAAACTTCTTCTCAAAACCATAACGGTTCCTGTTATTATGGTTTTTGGTCTTACAGAACGAGTCGGCAGCCTTGATACGCAATTGGCTCTTGTAAATTATTTAAAATCAATTGGTTATAAATCATCGCTTATATCCTCGCGAAGTGATGGTTCACTCTTCGGCGTTCATTCCATGCCGGGATTTATGTTGAGTCATGAGTTCACAAGCTCGGAGAAGATTATTCTTTTCAATCACTATTTGAAGAACGTCGAAAAGACCGAAGACCCTGATGTCCTCATTGTAGGTGTCCCAGGCGGCTTGTTGCCGATCACAAATCGGGAAACCCAAAACTTTGGAACCCTTGCTTACAAAATAACGAGAGCAGCCCAACCGGATGCTTCGCTTGTCTGTTTAGCCTCAGCCCACTATACGCCTGAATATTTTAATCGATTGACTCCATTGTTAACTCACCGATTTTCCATGGATATCGTTGGCTACTTAGCACACAATGTGGTTTTGGATTTCCTCTCCGGGGAAGATTCATTGGACGATCCTAGATTTACCGTTGTCGATCACCAGATGGTTGCCGACGCCATTCCAAAAGAATTGGCAGACATTGTGTACACCAAGCAAACCCGAGAGCAGCTCTTTGAAGCTGTTGTTGAAAAGCTTGCATATTACGGCGACGTCGAAGCTTTATAGGGGAAGTCATGAATACCAGAAATGTTGCAGCGAAGATCAATGATGTTATTTGCGACAAGTTCGATATTGATATTTTGGAAAAGGGACTTGCTGACAAACATTTTTTCAGTCGAGACGTGAACTTATACGCTCGAAATCTCGTCTACATATTGTTTGAAACCGAACAGCTTTTTGGCGTCAAACTCAATGAAGGCGATGTTCTGAGTGATCAATTCTATACACTCAATGGGCTGAGCGAACTCATATGTAGCAAAACTTCATGAATTTTCCCAGACCCCATGTTGTATTTATCGATAGTGGAGTGAAAGGCGACGACTTCGACATCGACATGGTGCACGATGTCGAAGTCGACTCTAAAGGGAATATCACTCAGCGCGTGGAGGGCGAAAGCAACGCTCCTTGCCACGGCACGACCTGTGCTGGAATCGTGAAAAAGTACTGTCCGGACTATGCTTGTAGCAGCGTGAAAGTCCTGAATGATTCCAACTGCAAATGTGACATCAACCGCCTGGTGACGGGCCTTTTGTGGTGCTTGGAGCAAGAAGCCGATATTATTAATATTAGTCTTGGTACCACAAGCTTTCAAGATCGAGAAAAACTGCTCCCCATCATGAACAGGCTTTCGCAGAAGTCACTTGTGATTGCTGCGCTTTCCAATCGTAACATCGCGACTTATCCGGCTTCGTTTGCCAATGTCATTGGGGTGAAAGCCACAAAAATGGGGGAGCAACCCGCGTTTTTCGATGCAAGCTTGGATGGTGCTACCGTCTCGGCTCCAGCACGTCATTCCTTGATCCCAAAAGGGGAAAATTTATTTGTTACTCCGCAGGCGAACAGTTGTGCCGCCCCGTATATTACGGCGATGGCCTGCAAGGATATGCAGCAGGGAAAGAGTATCTCCTGCAATGATTTTGTCATGCGCCTTAAAGAAAATACCGGAGCGCAGCAGGGGCCTTTCTTACATATCAGGCCGGACTGGGTACAAAGAGCGCTGTTGGTCTCCGACACTCCATTCTCCAATCCCACATTTTCATTTGAAGTCGTCGATGTGCTCCTGCTCAGCGAACATATGCGTCATGCTTTTGAAAAGCATATGACTGATATCGGTGTGGATACGGTCATCTTCATCTGGAGGACATACTCGCAACAATCATTGAAAAATGTGCTTCTGAAAAGTGCAGCTAGAGCGGAAAAAGATATTGTTATTATTGATAATTTTTCTATCTCAAGCCTGTTTGGACAACGCAATATAAAACTTTGGTCCGCCTCGCAGTGTCGCCCTGTATACCAAGATGGAATTGCACGTTCATTGAATTCTCCGATGATAGCGGTCGTTGATCGATCTGAAACACGCCTCCTGGAAACGTGTCGTTCTCTTTCGATAAAATTCAGTCACCAGGGATACCATGTGCCGTTTTCTATGAACCGGCCTATGGCTGTCCTCCTGGATGGATTCTATATTGAAGACGTTGGGGATGTTCCGCGACATTTTTCTCAAATGGAGCATATCTATCAAGCGGATGCTCACGTTTACGGAATGCATGCCCCGCTTGATGTCGGTTCCGACCAGCTCTGCAATCTCAAGCAACTTCCCATCGACATCCTCATCGTCTTTGGAAATGTTGGAGCCGATGATACTTCTTATGCAGAGCTATTGATTCAAGTGACTCCAGAGAGGATTCTTTCTTTTGACAAGCAAAAAAACGTCAAGTTTCATGACGGATCGTCTGTTGAAAAACTATTCAATATCATATTTGACTCGATACAATACGATGAAGAAACAGCAGAAGTCTCGTAAAAGTGAAGAATTTGCAATTCTCAAAAGATCTCTCAGACTTTTTTTTAACTACAAAAAGAAGATTATTATTATCATTATATGCCTTGGTGCCTATGTAGGGATTGCGTTTCTCATTCCCATTCTGAATAAACTGATTATCGACCAAGGGATACTTGAAAAGAACTATGCCAATGTCTTATACTGCGCGTTGGGCATCGTTATTCTCGGCGTCCTTCATGCCGTGGTAGGAATCGTTCAGGAACAACTGCGGATATCGATTTATATAGATGTCTACCGTCGGTTGATTGTTGAAGTGTTTCAGGCATTGCTTCACATACGGGTCCAGTTCTTTAAAACAAAAAACAGCACCGACATTTTTAATGACTTGGAGGTCGATACCACCAATATTTTGTCACTGTTCGGGAAGCACATATTCTTTGCGGTTACTCAGCTTGCCATGTTTTTGGGAGGGCTTGTCGGCCTATTTATTATTGAGCACAGACTTGCTGTTATTGTACTCATGTTCATTCCTGCAAAATACGCCCTGGTGAATTTTCTTGCCCGCAAGAGAAAAGCCTCGATTGCAGATCTTATTCAAGCAAAAACTCGATTCGCCCATTGGTTTGGCGATGCGGTGCAGGGAATCAAAGATATACGGTTGTTTGGGCTTTCTGATACATGGGAAGAGCATTTGCAAGAGACCATAACGCCCCTGACAGCAAGTCAAAAAAAGCTGGCAATACTCGATAGCAGTAATGAAAGCATTGAGCGGGCCATGGTCGAAGTGCTCATCGGTGTGTTGTATGCGATTGGTGCATACCTCATATTGAACGATTCATTGACTATGGGGACACTGTTTGCCCTTATTACGTACAGTATGTATGTAATGGACCCTATCTCCTCGCTGCTTAATATTCATTACTCCCTTTCTGGTGTTATCCCGTCAGCCCTGCGCTATTATCGTTTCATGGATATGGCCGCAAAAGAGAGGGAAACGTCAGGAGATAGCCCGATCAGTTCTATCGACACGATTGTTTTTTCTCATGTTTCATTTTCCCATACGGACACACCTGTATTGAGCAATATCAATTTTTCAATACATAAAGGGGAGAAAGTCGCCATTGTCGGTCAAAATGGAGCCGGCAAGTCAACCCTCTTGGGTTTGATTCAGAAGTTCTATGAGCCTGATTCTGGTACAATATATATTAATGGCGTTGACCTCGTCGAAATCGAAAAAAAATCGTACCGGGAGAGTTTGTCCTGCATCAACCAGGATAGCTACCTTTTCGATATTGATCTGTTGGAAAATATCCGCCTGTACAAAGATGTGAGCGAAGAACAGATCCTTCTGGCGTTATCACAAAGTCGGGCGATGGATTTCTTCAAGGGCAAAGAGACGTCGACACCCGGACAAAACGGCGGAAAGTTATCAAGTGGCCAGAGGCAAAAAATATTATTAGCCAGGCTCCTGCTGAATAAAGCTAAGGTGTACTTACTGGACGAGGCGACCTCAAATCTTGATGTGGACTCGGAGAACGCCATCATGAAATTGATGGAAACGACGCTCAAAGACGAGACGGTCATTCTTATTACGCACAAAATCGAGTTGTTACGCAATATACACAAAATTTTATATCTTAAAGGAGACGGAAGTCTTATCGTCTACGATTCGTATGAAGCGATGTACCAGCACCAATATGAAAACCTGTCTGCCATGCAGCGGGTTAGTGAATCATGAAACGCCGCACGAAGTTTATTGCTGTAACATGTATTATACTTCTTGCTGCTTTGACGTATTGGAAACAGAGTGCGTCAATAGGAGCCGTCCAATACTTGGTGGTACATCCCAAACTCGGTCAAATTGAACAATCCGTCATCACAACGGGAGAGATTGTTGCCGCAGACCTTGTTCTGGTGGGGGCGCAGGTTTCGGGACAAATCAAAAAAATGCATGTCGTTCTTGGCCAGTATGTGCATAAGGGTGAGCTTATCGCAGAGATTGATTCCGCTCCGCAACTGAATGAATTGAAAATGACAAAAGCCTCGCTCCAGATGCATCAGGCACAACTGGCCGTAAAGCAAGTCAATGTTCGTGAGGCGAAACAAGACTTGAGGCGTCAATCGCAATTGAAGCGCAAAGGTGTACTGGCACAAAGCGACCTCGATAAATCTCAGAATGCTCTGGATTTGGCCGAGGCTGAAGAGAAAGAGCTGGCGGCACTGGTAGAAAAAACACAGATAGAACTCGATAAAACCAAGACGGATTTATCATACACACGAATCGTTGCACCCATTGATGGGACGGTGGTCTCGATTCCGGTGAAAGCCGGCCAAACAGTCAATTCAAGCCAAACAGCTCCGACAATTGTACAACTCGCTGACCTCAATAAGCTTGAGTTGAAAATGTCTATATCCGAGGGCGATATCACGAAAATACATCCGGGAATGGCTGTTCGGTTCTCCATACTTTCCGAGCCGGAAAAAGAATATGTGGAAAATGTTGCTTCTATAGATCCTGGACCGATTCGTTTGAGCAGTGCCCGTAACGACGATGAAAAGTCGGAGAAAGAGCCTGTGTATTATTATGGCAGAGTGAAGATCAATAATGCCGACAACACACTGCATATAGGGATGACGGCACAATGCTCCATTACGGTTGAGTCTGTTGATTCTGTCGTTACCATTCCGCGTGATGCCATTCATACCCAGGGCAACATCGTCTCAGTATTAACGGAAAAAGAGAATGGAGTCGTTACAACGACGCCAATTGTTACCGGATTACAAGACAACATAAATGTTGAGGTGATCTCCGGACTGACCGTTACTGATACCGTAGTGTTGTCGCAAATGGACAACCAAGAAATAATGAACAGCATAGCATCCATGCGTTGATGTGATTGATTATGGCCTTGATCTCTCTGTCAAACATTTGCAAGACCGTCGTGAGTGGTCACACAGAGCAAACGCTTCTTTCTGATGTCAGCCTGGATATTGAGAAAGGGGAGTTCATAGCCATCGTTGGACGATCCGGCTCAGGGAAGTCGACGTTATTGAATATCATTGGCTGTCTGGATACGGACTTTTCCGGACAATATGTACTGGATGGAGAGGACGTCAGCACGCTTTCGTCGGATGAACTTGCCAACAGGCGATGCAATCATTTTGGCTTTGTCTTTCAACGATATCACCTTCTCCCCACACTCAATTCGCTTGCCAATGTCGCGCTCCCAGCCATTTACGCGGGAAGAGAACGCGATATGCGTCTTGATCGCGCTCTCGTCTTGCTGGATCATCTCGGGCTCGAAGACAAACAGAACAGTATCCCCACCAATCTTTCCGGCGGCGAGCAACAACGAGTAAGTATTGCTCGGGCTCTTATGAATGAGGGAGATATTCTGCTCGCCGACGAACCCACGGGGGCGCTCGACTCCGCAAGCAGTGATACGGTGATGCGTATTCTGAAGCGACTGCACGAAGAGGGGAAAACGCTTCTCCTCGTGACGCATGACAAAGAAATTGCCTCGTGTGCAGATAGAATGCTCGAGATTTGTGATGGAAGGATTGTATCCGATACCAGGCAAGCATATCAGAAACACACGCAGTCTCTCTCCATGGAATTGCCGCCATATCGGCGCGTACCTTCCCCCTCCCACATGGTAACAGAAATTGTTTCGATGGCGTTGCAAGCGGTCAGAGCAAAAGTCTTGCGTACAACTTTGACCATTCTCAGTGTAGTTGTCGGAATAGCGGCCGTTCTTTTTGTTATGGCTCTCGGGCAGGGTGCTCAAGAAAAGGTGATTGCCGACATGAATCAAATGGGGGCGAATTCCATTGAAGTCTATCCTGGGAACGACTTCGGAGACACACAAGAGTGGCGTTTGAACAGTTTAACGATAATCGATGTCGATAAGCTGAAAAGCCTGGATTACATCAAAGGTGTATCTCCTGTTTCTGCTCTTGCCGGTCTTGCCGTAAAAGGAAGCCTTTCTCGTGATATCACGCTCACCGGTGTAGACAGGAGTTTTTTTTCTATAAGAAACCTCACCAAGGAAGAAGGACGCTTCCTTACCGAGCAAGACAGCCGTAATGCAGCCTCAACAGTCGTCATCAGTCAAGCTGTTAAAAACGTCTTCTTTTCAGATACGAAAAAGGTCCTCGGTGAGACGATTCTTTTTAACGGAATCCCTCTTGTCGTTGTCGGCATCCTTAGAGACGACAGATTACATTCTGAAATGCAAAACAACTTGAAAGCATTTGTTGCCTATTCCACAATGCAATACAGAATTGTCGGCTCTCCTCGCATTGAGTCCATAACAATCGCCATCAAAAAAGAGTATCAATCACAGGTTGCGGAAGCAGCAATAAATACGTTTCTGTTAAGGGCGCATAACGGTAAAAAAGACTTTTTCACCTTTAATACAAATACACTTCAAAAAGCTGTTGAACAGACAACGCAAACTCTGACACTCTTCGCAACCTGCATTGCGTTCATATCGCTTCTTGTTGGAGGCATCGGTGTCGCAAACATCATGCTTGTTTCGGTTACAGAGCGCGTTCAGGAAATAGGATTACGAATGGCTGTCGGGGCTCGACGGGGTGATATACTGCAACAGCTTATTCTCGAATCGATAATCATGTGCTCTGGAGGGGCATGTCTCGGTTGTGGGCTTGCATACCTGGCACGATTTATCTTTGAGAGTTCTATGCCAGATATCCCGCTATCATACACATATCATGGGATCATCATGGCCTTTGTATGTTCCACGGCACTTGGAACTCTTGCGGGGTGCATACCTGCTTATTCGGCTTCTCGGCTTAATCCGGCCACCGCTCTAATGAATGAGTAGCTAGCATATATCGCTGTAAACAGTTCCGTCTCTGTTCCGCTTTTTTCCAATCCCATGTTTCGCAGCATATCAGAAGTGATGAATATCTTGCTAAGGATCGTTCCTTGTCGAGAACCTTCGTCAAGCACGAAGATCAAGTCCAAAACTTGTTATAGAGTTGCCATCTCATCAGACGCTTTTCGCCGTCGAAATACTTGGCAGCATGAGCGGCCGGCAAGTCGAGACTTCCCTTCGGAAGTATGAATTCTACGTTGACAGTCCGTCCTGACTTCTGATGGCTTTGATTATCAGCGACGAAGAGTACTGCTGTATCATCAGCTTCAGTTTACAGACATATCTCGCCTGTCCCCTCCTCCCTCTGTTTCCTTATCATTTTTTATCATGTAACATATCAAAAGCTACAAGCATATCTCGCTTGTTTTTTCTTATTCTGCCCCTTACTTTACCACATTTTATTGTCAAAGCGGATCAATGCTAGAAAGTGATGATACGTGTATAATAATTATATACTTCAATGTGCACGTGTGTTCTGCTTGCATCAAAGTGGAGTTGTTTTTTACTGTTTTAGTATGGAATGTAATGATTTCTTTTGAATATAAAAATGATTCTGGTTTTGAATAAAGTGTAAAGACTTTTTTCAATAAGATGTATTTGCTGTTATAATGTTTTTTTATATCTAATTGTTAAAACTAATTCATAATGATAGATGCAATTGTTTTTTTCGTTTATTATTGTTACGTATGTTTTTATTTGATATATGAATTTATATATTGTATTGTGTTTGTTTTAGCCGCAGATTATTTCTCTGGACATTATTTTCTGAAAATAAGTATTATAGAGCTATGTGCTATTTGTTCATGCCTTTCAATGAATGTTCACTTGTTATGCTGCCTCATTTATAGCAATTTGCAGTCTTATTAAATCGTCATGATTATCGGAGGTTGCCATGCTATCGTATGTGAATTTGCCACAACAATTGACGACGTGTTTTCTTGTTTTCATGTTGTCGTATTGTCTTCCTGGTATTGCTCAAGCGAAAAATCCTCTTGTATCCTCCTGGGAGACGAATCTTTCCCAAGATGAGGAAGATAGCGAGACCTACGAAGACTATGACCAGGAAATCATCGTCGAGGGAGATACTGTCCATGTTATGTGGATTACGACTCTGACTGACGGCTCCAAAGCTGTGAACTACCGGCGTTCCTTGAATGGCGGTAAAGATTTCGGAGCAGTGGTGCGAGTTGCTACCTTCACGTCTGATCAGGGGTTGCTGACCAGTAACACCTATCGTCGTATGGCGGTGGCAAATGGCAATGTCTTGATCTTCCATTCATATTATGGCCAAGGGTCGACCTGGTACGGGATACTCGGGGTAAGCCGCTCTCAGGACAATGGCGCCACCTTTGGTGACGTGGAAGTTTTGCACAATGCAGGTGATGTCAATCACGTCTACGATCTTCACGCGATTTCGGACCAAGGAAGAGTAGGAGTTTGCTATCGTGTGCAAGTCAATTGGAATGAAAATAATACAGGCTATGTCCGTATGACAGATGACGGCGGGGCCACCTGGGAGTCTCATTCGGTATATTCCTTTTCGGATACATCCCTCGGGTGGTCTATTGGAGACGCGTTGTTGTACGGTGACGATGTCCATGTCCTCTATCGAGGTACATACTATTCATATGGACTTCAGGAAGGAGTACTCTATCTGGCGACTTCCCATAATGGAGGGGGGAGTTTCACGAGCCAACAGATTTCCGTTCCATCTTTGAATGGTAAGCATAAGACGTATTCGCTCCAGGAAGAGAATTATGTTCCCAAAATCTCAGCTCACGCTGATAATGTAGCGGTTGTTTGGGCTGGGCTGGATAGTACTGACGTTTTGACGATCTTCGCCATTCTTTCTCAAGATAACGGCGATACCTTTTCTTCAGCGATTCCCCTGAACCAGGAAGGCGATACGGCTGTTGAAGTACAGGCAGGCCAGGAAACACTCGCTCTGTCAGGACAGCACCTTTATATAATCTATCAGGCTACGAATGGGGCTGTTCATTTTCGTCGTGGTTCTCCTAGTGGGGTTGTTGCTGGCGATACCATTCTCACAGTGACCTCAGGAACGTATTATGGTGATGAGGGATGGTGGGCCGGAGTTCAGACAAATCCCGAGGACACGACTGGCGCGAGTGCGACCGTCCTCAGTGATTGGCCTCAGATTGTCCAAACTGTGGACGGAGGACAAAACTTTACGAACCCTGCACTTGTCTCGCCTCGATTCTCGTACAGTGGGAGTTTGACCAGTGGTGCGAGACGCCCGCGTTTTACATTCGATAGTCAAGGGCGACTGCATTATGTTGTCGAAGCCCGTTACTACTCGACTCTGGTCTGCGGTGGTTACTGCGATTTCGACATTATCTACCGTCGTGTCGAGCCGGCAAGTTCTCCTGGTAGTGGACCGGCGAACTTTGCGTTGCATATGGAGAACGATACCGACACCGAGTATTTCGGTAACATGCATGTTCCCGCAGGAGCGTCCAATACGGTGACCACGGCCCTGACGCTGGAAGCATGGGTGCGTCCCTATGATGGCGGACGGACAACGGGGAGCACAAGTGCCGAACGGCCTATCGTGTACAAACGCGCATCATCATACGCCATGGTCTACGCGTTGATGACAACCAACACGAACGCTGGACGCGTTTTTGGTGCTCGACTGAAAACGGATGAAGGGGAATGGGTGTTGACACCGGATTCGTCGGACGCTGGGGTGGTGAAGATAGGCCAATGGAGTCACTTAGCGCTCGTATATGACGCTGCTGCCTCGGGTGACAACCTCATGCTCTATCTGAATGGGGAGCTTCTTGCATCGACTCATGCGAGCGGAACTGTAGAACAGGGAGATGGCTGCTTTTTCACGGGGTACTATGGAACACACGATGTCGATGAACTTCGACTTTGGAATACTGCGCGGAGTGCATCGCAAATCGAGGCAACGCGTTTGCAACATCTTACGGGGAATGAGACGGGCTTGTTGGCCTATTATCCTTTTGATGGCAAAACAACACAAAATGCCACCTGGACAGGGGCAGATAACCGCGTTGGCGCGGGAGACGGTGTTTTGATGTATAAGGAAACATACGTCACCGGCGCCCCCTTGAATCCAGATGCCGGCAGTATCGTGGCTTCGTTAATCAGTATTTTGCTCGATTAAAATACGAAGAATAAGAAGGAAGGGTGTCATGACCATGAGGAGGGTGCGGCATCCTTTCTTTTTTCTTTATTAAGGGCGACTAACAAAACCGCAAAGTAATGAAAGAGCAAGCCAAGGAGCACAGTGCAAGATAGGCGTCAGCACTTCTTTCATAGCGAATGCGTAGCTTTCGAAAGCGATTCAGCCAGGACAATGTTCGCTCCACAACCCAATGATGACGACCAAGGCGTTCAGAGGATTCAATTCCTCGTCTTGCAATCCGTGGAACGATTCCCTTCTTCCGGTCAGATTCTCTACAGGCAGAAAAGTCGTACCCCTTGCCTGCTTGGAGGTTGTACGGACGTTTCCGAGGTCATCCCGGGGGAGGGAATTGAGCTGGCATCAATGGAGAAACGCTCCCATTTGAAAGCGTTAGCCCGGTTGACTTCTGTGAGGAGAATTGTGTGGAGTTTATCCCAGGCTCCGGCAGCTTGCCTCTGCCGCAAGCGACGCCAGCAGGTCATACCTGAACTACAACCCATTTCACGAGGAAGTTTTTCCCATGGAGTGCCAGTCTCCAGGATGAACAAAATATCTCGAAGGGCTTCTTTGTCACTGCATCAATGTCTCCCCCCTTTAGGTTGGGGGGCTCTTGGGGAAGAATGGGTTTAATTATCGTCCACAGGCGTTCAAATTCAGCGGGCTTCATAATCACCTCCCATTGAAAGAATTAAGAATCATTAAGATTATTGGCTCGGTTTTGTTAGTCACTTTTAAGAAGGAACATCAATGAGTAGCCTTCGGCCAAAGCGGTTTCGCGTCTCGCTGGCGTTGACGACATTGACGATAGTCGTATCGCTTTTTGTGTCTTATTCCGCCAATCATCAATTTTTCAGCAGTGTAAAGATGCCGGTCCTTCGGAACTACGGCGGCATAACATTTGAAGACATACAAAATTTGGAAATTTGGCGTTTCGCTACCGCCCAGCTCATCCACGCAAACCAGGCTCATATGCTGCTCAATGCACTCTACATGCTCCTTCTCGGCAGTCTAGTGGAAAGCAAACTTGGCGGTTTGCGGACGTTTCTGATCTGGCTGATTGCAGGCGGAGTAGCTACCGCCATCAGCCCGATCTGGGTTGAGGCCCCATGGAACGTGGGAACCGGAGCCTCACAAGCAACCTTCGTGTTTGCGGGGTGCGCGACAGTGCTCGCGCTCTTCGGTGTCCTAAAGCGCAAGCTGGCATGGACCTTGATCGCGCTTGTGCTGCTGTCCGGTTTAGCGCTTGATTTGATTTATGGTGGGTATCCCAAGCCAGGTCACGTTGTAGGTTTTGTGCTCGGATTGGTCTTCGGTGGATTTTATTTGAGTCGCGGCAACGTCAGTGCGGAGTTATTACAGGAATCCTGACCTCCGCTGTTTCTGAAGCTACCCAAAAACATATTTCGCCTGTCCCCTTTATACACGAATAATACTGTTTCATGCGCCTTTGTTGAAAAGCGCATGAAACAGTAGAACAGACAATATGTTTATAAAAGCATTAAAAGGACAGGGAGCAGGGCGTTCAAGTCGTTTGATTGCTGAGGTGCGAAGACTTGGGTTCGTTGATTTGATGTGTCGACGACATAGACTTTACCGCTTTTGTCTACCGTGAGGCCTTCAGGAGATTGAAATTGACCATCGTCTATACCGGGGCTTCCCCACTTGGTGAGGAATTGTCCCTCTGCGGTAAATTTTTGAATACGGCAAAGACTCGTATCAGAAATATAGACATCGCCGCTGGTGTCGGGTGCATAATGGGCAATGGCGACAATATCGGGGCAATGATTTTTTCTTCGTTGAGACTAATGCTCTATTTCCATAGAGAAATTGTCCCACAGTGCTGCTGTACAATACGATTCGCTACACCGTGGGACGAAGCATTTAGACGTAATTCGGATAATCCGTCACGAGCAGGCGATAGGCGGGCTCATCTTCTTCGATGGCAGGGAAGCGGGGCATGGATTCGTGGAAGCGGTTGTCGGTATTGTCATCATTCACCGAGCTGACTTCGCCGACCATGACGCGGCCTTTACCGGTTTCGCCGTAGAATCGGTGATACATCCCCGGTTCCAGGCAGACTGATTCTCCTGGTGTCAGGACAATCGTGCCGCCCGGCTCGACGATTCGGACGATGCCGTCAACGTTAATTGTTGTTGGCTCATTCGACAGCTCCTCGTCTTGGGTGGAGCTATACAATTCAATGACCAGATTGCCGCCCCCACGATTGATGATATCTTCGCGTTTGTTCCAATGGAAATGCATTGGACAGATCTGGTTTTCACCCACGATCATAATCTTTTCTGCATAGGTTTTGGCGTTGGGATCACCGAGTTTGCCGTTACGTAACGTAAATAGGATCAGACCCGTTTTGTCGAATTCTCCTTTCCCGTAATCGGTAAGGTCCCAGCCGAGCATATGGTGAACAACTTCGGAATCACCCAGCCCCTTCCATTGATCCGCTGTCCAGTGAGCCCATGGGGGGAGTTTGAAATTCATGCTGTCAAAAAATGCTTCGGCATCTTGTATTCGACGGTTGATTTCACTGCGTTTCATGGCTTCCTCTTTGGTTTCTCGAACAGGCTGTATTTACAACAGCTTCCATGAGCTGGGTACGGTCGGCATGGCTCCGTGGGAACGACAGACGAATGCGGCTAATCTGTTGGCGTGGTCGTTGATTGTTGCGAGGTCGTGACCAAGAAGCAGGCCAAGGGCCAGTGACGCGGTGAAGCTGTCCCCCGCTCCAATGGTGTCCACGACGTCGGTTGCGACACCCGGATGTTCATTGCTGTCCGATGGAGCGACGAGCAGACTTCCGTGGGCTCCTCGTGTGAGAGCGGCCAATTTGAGGTCGAATCGCTTGACCAGATTGGTAAGGCCTTCGTGTTCGTTTTCCGGAAGGTCAAACATAGCTCGAAGCACCGGGAATTCGGCGTCGTTGAGCTTGAGTACATGTGCCCGCTTCAGACTCGTTTCGATATGTTCTTGTGTATAGAAGTGCTGTCTGAGATTGATATCAAAAAACACCGTGGCATGGTGTGCGATATCGAGAAATTGGTGAATGGCCTGTCGTGACGCTGCCGAGCGTTGCGCAAGAATCCCGAAACAAACGACATCGGCCTGTTCCGCAATCGTCAGTGCCTGATCGTTCAACCGGAGGTGATCCCAAGCGACATCGTCGGGAAAGACGTATGTTGCCACGCCATGCTCATCCACGGTGGCAGGGACATAGCCGGTAGGGTGATCCGGATCCACGGCAATAGCTGCTGTCGCGAGGTGACGTTTCTGCAATTCATCGAGTGCGCGCCGGCCGCGCGCATCGTTTCCAATCGTTGAGACGGGGATACCTTTGGCTCCGAGAGCGTTGGCATGGTAGGCGAAGTTGATTGGTGCTCCACCAATTTCTTCATGATCGGCAAGAACATCCCAAAGCACTTCTCCCAGGCCGATCAGACATGGAGTGGTATGTGGTGTGGGTGGCATGAAACCTCCAGCAAAAACGATAGATTTATAAAATGGTTGTGGTGCCTGTTGGCTAAGACACCGGGGATAATGAAAATTCTGCTGCAAGCGCACTATAGAGGCGACGAAATTGCGCAAGGCGCTCTTCGTATGCTTCCGCATGCTCCAACTTTGGTTCTACAATATCGAGCACGGGGGGCGCTGTGCAGACCGTTTGTACGGATTCTCCGGTATGAGCCATGCGAGCCAGCCGCGCCGCGCCGAATGCTGGGCCTGTTTCGCCGCCACTGAATCGGGTTACGGGGCGTTTCATCACTGCAGCAATGATATGCGCCCATATACGGCTTTTGGCTCCACCTCCCACCAGCGCAACTCCGGGTATGGCGGTACCGGCTTCTTCAAGGCACCGCAAGCCGTCAGCGAGGGTGTAGGCGACGGCCTCCATGGCAGCCTGTGCCAAATCGAGTGCATTGGTTTGCGGGGTCAGGCCGAACAAAACACCTTTCGCAAGAGGGTTGTTATGCGGGGTGCGTTCTCCGTTGAGGTACGGCAACATCGTGACATTGCCGGGACCGCGATAGTGTGTTTCCAGCGCTGCCGCAGCTTGCGCCGGACTGCTTCCTGTCAGTGTGGTGATATATTCGAGCACCGACCCGCCATTGAGCATTGCTGCCATTTGGAACCAGCGTTCGGGGACAGCGTGGCAAAAGGCATGAATGAGTGAGGCGATATGTGGGCGATAGTCGCAGGTGGGGCAAAACATGAGAACGCCTGTCCCCAATGATACAAACGCGGCTCCTTCCTCTGTCATCCCCGCCCCGATGGCGCCGGCTGCACAGTCTCCGGCCCCTGCGGCGACAACAATGCCTTCGGGGAGTCCCCATTCGGCGGCAGCCTGTTTTGATACTTGTCCGGCGGCTTGTGTTCCCTCGACCAATTCCGGCAGAACCGATGCATCAAGGCCGATGGCCTCCAATACCGTTGTCGACCATTGTCGTTTGGCTTCATTCAGCATACCCATGCCAGCACCATCGCATGGGTCGGTCAAGCGCTCTCCGGTCAATTCCAATCGAACCAGATCCTTGGCTGGCAAGACATATCGTATTTTTCGAAAAATATCCGGTTCATGACGCTGGAGCCACACAAGTTTGGACGCCGTAAAACCGGGCATAGGCAACACCCCGGTTTCTTCGGCCAGGCCAGGATGGTGTGCGTGAAGCCAGCAGGCTTCGTCCTTACTGCGTCCATCGTTCCAGAGCATTGCCGGACGAAGTGGTTGGTCATCCCGATCAAGGACAACAGCGGCGTGCATTTGGCCGGACAAACCGATGCCTTGCGTTGCAGACAGTGCATGGGGAGCTGCGTCCCGAATCATGTGTACGGTATGGCGTACAGCATGGCTCCATATTCGTGCATCTTGCTCTGCCCAAAGAGGATGAGGTCGCTCAATACCGTAGGCAGTTTCGGCGCGCGCAACGATGTTTTCGTTCGCATCGACAAGAATGGTTTTGACGGCTGAAGTGCCGATATCAATCCCGAGATAATACGCCATGGAATGCCCTCCTCGAATCTCCTGAAAAGCCTGTGGTCAACGGTTCACGGTATGGAGACCGGAAGAAGAGAGAGGGAGGAAGCCTTCCACCCTCTCGTTCTTTATGCTGGTGGTTGTCTGTATCCCAGTTCTCGAGCGTGTTCGAGACAGTCTTTTGCTGGGATAAGTGCTTCGTTTGTCGAGACTGAACCTAAGCAAACGGTTGCCGCAGCATGTGCCAGGGCCACACATGCATCGAGAGACTCATCATGAAGCAGGCCAAAGAGAAGCCCGGAAGCAAACGCGTCCCCGGCTCCCACGCTGGAGACCACATATTTTTCCGGCAGATGGACAGAACCTGCGATATGGGGCGCTCTTCCCGGACCGACGACAACGCTTCCGAGAGGAAAGTGAACAACGACGAATTGCCGAACACCCAATTCCTGTGCGGTCGTTGCAGCTTTGATGACGGCGGCAACATCGGTTGCACCATCGGTCACCGTGTGAATGCCGGTAATGGCCCCAATTTCCACATCGTTGACGATAAGCGTATCCAGCAGTGGTAGACATGGTCTGGCCAGCTTCGCCAATCGTTCCGGTTGCAATGAGATGAATTCCATATTGGTGGCCAAGCCGGCTTGTCGGGCTTTTTTAAGCACCGTGACCCAACCGTTTTCATCGTCATTGGACGGTCCGTCCATCGTAGCATGGATACCGGGTGCTCCGATATGGAGATGACTGGCCATCATCGTGGTGAAGTCGAAGTCATCCGGACTGAGTTGGGCATTCACGCCTTCAAAATGGAAGAACGTTCGCTTGCCGGTCTGTGCGCTCGTGAAAACGTCGGTGTACGACGTCTGGCCTGAAGGAACAACGCGTAATCCTTTGTTGTCAACACTGTTGCGACGGCAGACGGCGCGAAGAAATTTGCCTTCCACATCATCGCCGAGAACACCGACTCCATAGACTGGAAACGCTGCCCCGAGCCGTTTCAGGTTGATTCCGAGGTTCATGCCGGGCCCACCAGCTTGCATGGTGGCCTGTTCGATGACGGCCACGGTTTCTTCGACCGGCCACCGGTCGATGATCTTGGTCTTATCGACGAGCCAGGAGCCGCCGCAAATGACACCCGTGGTCTTCATGGCATTAATCCTTCTGCAAGATGGGGTCGGAAATGATGATATCCTGATCCAGCGGCAATGCCGGGGTGTATCCTGATTTTTCAAGCTCTCCGTGGTAGGCGCGAACCGCCTCTTCGGGAGTTACGGATTTCTCGACAACAGCACGCATGAGTTGGACCAGCGCAATCGGGTGTTCAGACAAGTTTATTTTACGGCCGAACAATGCAACGCGCGCGCCATACTTCTCTGCTTTGAACAGCAATTCGAACGTGTCGCGCGTAGTGCCTTTGGAACCTCCAAGAATACCGACAACGATATTGTTCGGATCGTAGGAGGCGAGTTCTTCCATGGCCGCCGGTCCATTGTAAGCTATTTTGAGAAAAAGCGGGGCTTCTTTGGACGTGACCGGAGCCAGCGTGCGCAAAATGGAATCATTGATAAACGCTGGCAATTCTTCGGCACTCAGGCCGACATCAAGTGCCGGATTGGGATTAAACACTTCGAGGAAGTGGCAGACATCACGTTTGGTGGCGTGGTGCCGAAATGCTTTGTAGGCTTCCAAACTCGCGTAATCGGCATCGAGGTCATTGGAGTAGGTGATGGAGTAGAGCCCGAGTTTCACACCTTTTGGACAGGCCTCCAAATTCAATCCGGAAAAGGGACGTGACGGCTTGTCACAATATCGATTTCCACGAGCAAACCATATGTCCGTCGTATCGTTGAAGCGTACGGCCGGGGTGACATCGCTCTTTTCGAGGACATCGTCTTTCATCAACACTTCGGCCGATGAGGCTGACATCAGCATAATGTCGACAAGCCCGGACGCAACAATAGCGCGCATTTTATCCAGGTAGGCCGCTTTGGTCAAAAACTGACCGGGACGTTTGCAATCTGGACCAGGGGCTGCGGCACCCATGGCCATGTCTCCATCTTTGGCATCGGCGATGATGAAATCTTTCGGTGAATACTTTCCGTCTTTAATACGATCGAGTTTGCGGATCAGACGTTTTTTCATGCTGTTTCTCCTGCGCTGGGGGTGCGTGGGTGAAGCGTTGATTTTTTGGAAACCGCTTGACACCGAGTTGTCATGAATATAATTAATTCAAATCAATTTATCAAATAAAAATTCCATGTATATGAGTGGATTAGTATGGATTTTTTGTATCCATTTGGAATGAAAAAAGAATTGTCGGTCAAAGATTGATTCACGAATCGGGGGAGTGATGGATTCTGTCTGTACAGATGGCCGCGGGAAAAATGCCACGCAATTGCGTCGATTCAATGAGCGCCTTGTCTTGCGAGCTCTTCGACGTATGGGCGAGGCGTCCAAAGCCGATTTGGCGCGCTTTGCCGGTCTCACCAGTGCGGCTGTTGGCGGCATTGTCGCGTCTTTGCAAGACCAAAATCTCATCCATCACGCAGGAAAACGTCAGGGACAACGGGGCCAGCCGGCCACGATGCTGCAACTCAATGCCAGAGGGGTTTATGGGATTGGAGTACGTCTTGATCGGACCTGTATAGAAACCGCTCTTATCGATTTTGACGGAAAGGTGCATCATCGTGTGTTTCGTGAAACGCTCCTTCCCAGTCCCGAACTTGCCTTGACGCTCGTGCAAAATGATATCGATCAGATGCTCGGGATTCTTGGACCCCGACGTCGGCAGCGTTTATCCGGTATCGGGTTGGCTATGCCATTCAATCTCGATTGTTGGTTGCGCGAGCTCGATCTTCCCGAGCAGGTCTTTCAGGAATGGACGGGCGTACATTTCGGGCAAATGCTCGAAGCTGCTGTCGATTTTCCCGTGTTTTTGGAAAATGACGGGACCGCCGCATGCATTGCAGAATTACTCTATGGAGTGGGGCGGCAAATGGATGATTTTCTTTATATCTATCTTGGGCCGGCTGTGGGGGGCGGCGTTGTACAGCGCGGCGATTGTATCCGCGGTACAACAGGAAATGCCGCCGATGTCGGTTTGATGCCCGTGCCTCCAAGTCGTTTGCCGTCTGCGCCTCGTCCTCGTCAGGATTGGGACATCCTCCTTGATCGCGCATCGGTCAATACGTTGATTCGCCACTTGCGCTATTGTGATACTCCCGTTCATGGCAGGGCAGATATTGAGCAGGCCGTCGCAGAGAGAACAACAGCGTTTACGGAGTGGTTGGACGATTGTGTTCGAGCGTTAACACCGGTTGCCTGGTCGGGGCGCGCTTTGCTTGATGTTCCGACTGTGGTTCTCGATTCGGATTTAGGAGGTGACTTTATTGCTTTGCTGCAAACGGGATTGACCGATTCACTCGCGGCCAATGCGCCCGAGTCACGGACTGCTCCCGATATCGTCGTCGGAACTATGGGATGCAGCGCCGCAGCCGTGGGAGCGGCAAGTCTTCCTATCTTTTATACGTTCACCCCACAGGCGCCCATTCTGAGCACTCAAAAGGAATGGGAAGGAGGTCGGCCATGAGTCAGGCGAAGGAAAACCCCGTCATTTTGACAATGCACGGCATCTCCAAAACCTTTCCCGGTGTCCGTGCGCTCTCCGATGTCTCGCTTGAGATCCGCGCCGGAGAAATCCATGCTCTTATGGGAGAAAATGGCGCCGGAAAATCCACGCTTATGAAAATTTTGTCCGGGGCCTATCAAGCCGATCCGGGCGGGGAAATCCGGGTTGACGGGCAGCCTGTTGTCATCAGTGGCCCACTTGTTGCCAAAAAGTTGGGGGTGGCGGTTATCTATCAAGAGTTGTCGCTGTCGCCCAATCTGACTGTTTCTGAAAATATTTATATGGGGCGCGAAATCAAGAAATCCTTTTTTGTCGATCGTTCCGCCATGGAAAGAGGATGTGCCGAAGTCTTGAAGCGGCTTGGGGCAACCTTTTTTCCGCATACTCCGGTGAACGAGTTGTCGATTGCCGAACAGCAGCTTGTTGAAATTGCCCGCGCCATTCATGCTAATGCTCGTATTCTCGTTATGGATGAACCGACAACAGCGTTGTCAGCTCGGGAAACCGAAAGTCTTTTTGCACTCGTCAACGCCCTCCGTGAGCAAGGCTTAGCCATTATCTACATTTCTCATCGTATGTCCGAGGTCTACGAACTGGCCGACCGTGTTTCCGTGATTCGTGATGGAAGTTATGTGGGCAGTCTGACACGCAGTGAATTGTCGTCTGAGCGATTGGTCAAAATGATGGTTGGGCGCGACCTGACCGGGTTTTATCAAAAAGACCACGATGCCCATGGAAGCCGAGGCGATGTGTTGTTCGAGGTACAGGGTGTGCGAGACGACAGGCGAGTTCACGAATGCAACTTCGTTCTGCACAAAGGAGAAGTTCTCTGTCTTGCCGGACTCGTCGGTTCGGGGCGTACCGAGCTGGCTCGCCTCATATTTGGAGCTGATGAACGAACCGGCGGCATCGTTCGACTTGAAGGGCAGGAACTTCAGATCAAGACACCGAAAGACGCTATTGACGCCGGTATTGTCTATCTGACTGAAGATCGCAAGGCTCAAGGCCTTTTTCTCGATATGAGCGTTCATGAAAACGTCAATCTCATTGTTGTGGACAACGATTCCAACGCACTGGGAATTCTTGATCGGACGAGGGCGAAAACCCGTTCGGACGCAGCAATCGACGCGTTATCTATTCGCGTGGCGAGCCCTGCCGTCACGGTAGGCTCATTGTCTGGTGGAAATCAGCAAAAAGTGTTGCTCTCGCGACTGCTAGAAACCGAACCACGTGTATTGCTCCTTGATGAACCAACGCGTGGAGTCGATATCGGCGCCAAGTCTGAAATCTATCGTATCATCGACGAACTTGCGCAAGATGGCATCGGTGTCATCGTCATTTCGAGTGAATTACCCGAAGTCGTAGGGATGGCCGACCGGGTGATCGTTATGCGTGACGGCGTTATCGCCGGCGAGGTTGGAGGTCAGACAAACATCCCCGTTACTCAGGAATCGATCATGGAATTGGCCACGGGAGCATCCGTCGTGCATGCACCCGACGCCACAGCGCACGAGGAGGTCATGCAATGACTGCGACACCCGATGTTACGGGAAAGGCCGGACACGTCCCTTCTGCCCCGCATAGCAGCGTGGCAGATAGAAAACGTATCATTCAAGAATTGATTCGAACCATGGGCATGCTTCCCGTGCTCATTCTACTGTGCATTGGATTCCAATTCCTGACCGGTCGCTTTCTTTCCCTACAGAACCTGTCCATTGTTTTGCAACAGGCATCCATCAACACTGTCCTGGCGGCTGGGATGACATTTGTCATTCTTACCGGAGGTATTGACCTGTCTGTGGGCTCGGTATTGGCCGCTTCGGCCATGGTGGCCGTTATGGGGTCACTCATTCCGGATTATGGCATGCTCGGCATTGCTGCCGGCCTCGGGATGGGACTGCTTTTCGGTTTGTTCAACGGATCGCTCATCGCGTGGTTACGTCTCCCTCCGTTTATCGTCACCTTGGGCGGATTGACCGGCGTACGTGGGGTCGCTCGACTTCTGGGCAATGATACCACGGTTTTCAATCCGAATATGCCCTTTGCGTTTATTGGTAACGAGTCACTTTTTGGAGTGCCGTGGCTTGTCATCATCGCGTTTGCCGTCATCCTCCTCTCATGGTTTATCCTGCGACGAACCGTTTTGGGTGTTCACATCTATGCGGTCGGCGGCAATCCGGATGCGGCCCGGTTGTCTGGGATTAAAGTCTGGTTCGTTCTTTTGTTCGTTTACAGCTTTTCAGGGCTTATGGCCGGTCTCGGCGGAGTCATGTCGGCAGCTCGCCTGTATGCCGCGAATGGTTTGCAGCTCGGTATGGCCTACGAACTCGACGCCATCGCGGCTGTTATCCTCGGTGGGACGAGTTTTGTCGGTGGGATCGGCTCTATCTGGGGGACGCTTATCGGGGCGTTGATTATTGCCGTCTTGTCGAATGGACTCATCCTTGTTGGTGTTTCTGACGTCTGGCAGTTCATCATCAAAGGGATGGTCATTATTGGTGCGGTCGCCTTGGACCGGTATCGGTTACAGGGTTCGGCCCGGACATAAATCGATGGTTGTGTGTTGTGCAAACGGCGTTGTTTTTGTGTGGCAACGTCGGAGTGGGTTCACTTTCAAACCAAAGGAACTGTCATGAAAAAGCTCGTTTTGGCCTGCCTCATTTCGTTGCTGACCTTGAGCACCGCGTATGCCCGTGATTTCAAAAAAATGGGTATCACTCTGGGATCGTTGGGAAATCCGTTCTTTGTTACCATGGTAAAAGGCGCCACAGCCAAAGCCAAAGAGTATAATCCCGATGTTGAAGTCATTGCGCTCTCGGCTGATTACGATCTCAACAAGCAGTTCACGCAGATTGATAACTTCATTGCCGCTGGCGTGGATATGATTCTGATCAACGCCGTTGATCCCAATGCGATTGAGCCGGCAATTAAACGTGCCCAGAAAGAGGGTATTCCCGTTATCGCTGTCGACGTGAAAGCAAAGGGTGCCGATGCCACTGTTCAGACGAACAACGTACAAGCCGGTGAAATTGCCTGCCAGTATATCATCGATAAGATCGGTGAAAAGGGCGAGGTCATTATCCAGAACGGTCCTCAAGTCTCTGCTGTAACCGACCGTGTTGACGGATGCAAAAATGTCCTGTCCAAGTACCCCGACATCAAGATTCTGTCTGACGACCAGGACGCCAAGGGTTCCCGTGATGGCGGACTCAATGTCATGCAGGGCCATTTGACCCGTTTCCCCAAAATCGATGCCGTGTTCGCCATCAACGACCCGCAGGCTATCGGTGCTGACTTAGCATGCAAACAGCTCAAGCGTGACGAAATGATCATCACCTCGGTTGACGGCGCTCCTGACATCGAAGCTGCCCTGAAGGGCAACACGCTGATCGTCGCTTCGGCCAGCCAGGATCCTTGGTCGATGGCCCAGAAGGGTGTTGATGTCGGTGTGGAATTGCTTGAAGGCAAAAAGCTGGAAAGCGACATGATCCTTATGCCTTCCACCCTCGTGACGCGCGATAACATCAAAGATTACAAAGGTTGGAGTTCACCCCGCTAAAGCCTGCGAATTCTGCATTATGACACAGCGCCCGGCCGGCAACGGTCGGGCGCTGTTTTTGAGCATTAAAAAGATGTCTGCTCCCTCTTTTTCTCACTATGTCCCGCCCTTCCCTAAAGAGCTAAGAATTAGAATCTCCTTACGGAGTTTGTTTCTTCTCCTGTGTGGCATTTTGCGCTTGATATAAAAAATGAGCGTGAAGGGAGGCGTAACGAGGGTCTCCCGGTCTCAATTCCAACGCCTTGGCACTCAAGATAAGAGCTTCTTGAAGATTGTGCCGGGAAGTTAAGATAGCGAGGTTGTAGTTCGCCTCGGCCATGGTCGGATCCGTTTTCAGTGCGGCACGCAAATGTTTTTCCGAATTTGACGCGTCACTTTGTTCCGCCAGAAGCAGAGCCAGGTTGAAATGTGCCAAGGCATCATCTGGTGCCAAGCGGAGTGCGTCTCGAAGAGCAGTTTCGGCCGTGCTGGTATCTCCTTTTTGACTTGCGGCAATAGCTAGGTTGACCAATGGAGGCACTGCGGCCGGGTCGAGTTGCCGTGCCTTTTCAAAACAGGCAATGGCCTTTTCGGAATCGCCCTGTCCGAGAGCATAATTGCCCAAATTGTACTGTGACGTCCATAAATCGGGTCGTGTCTTGAGGAAGCCCACGTATTCCTTCGTTGCTCGGTCCAGTGCCGCAAGGTGTTGCGTGTCGATAACTTGACGAGGGATACCAGAGAGAGAGGACGCCGCCTGTATCCGAACAAGACGGTAATCGTCTTCTACGAGCGAAATAAGCACCGCGAAGGCTTCTTTTGACGGCAGGTCCGACAGGGCTTCCGCCGTTGCCGCCCGCACCAGCGGCGAAGGAGATTGGGCCGCTACGAGAATGGATTCCCATTTGCTCGAATCAGGACAGTTCCGCAAAAGTCGAATCATCGAAGCGGTATATATGTCATCCGCTCTACTGTCTTCCAGACTCGTTAGCATGGCTGGAAGGTCGCTCCAATCATTACGCCTTGCGGCATCTACCCATTGCGCTTGTTTGAGAACCGGAGCTTGGTAACCGTTACTGTGCCACTGACGTACCTGTTTGTCTGCCCAGGCCGCGGTCTTGTCCGTGTGGCAGATGTTGCACGCGTTTGGTGAACCGAAGGCTATTGTTGTGACTGGGGTCGGTGGCAACATGGAATGGTCGCTACGCCGCATGCGAGCAAAATCGGTCATCGGCATATGGCAGGAAATACAGCGATTCCCAGGGCTCCCCTCAGGGTGATGGGTATGGCTAGACGCATCGGCTACCCGCTCGGCATGGCAGGGACTGCAGGCTGCGTTCGCCTTGGCCGGATCAGCAAATCGGTAGCGGCCACTGGAGGTGTGGCAATGCATGCAGTCGAGCTGACCGGATAACACGCAGGGACTCCGCGACCAAGAGGTGAGTGTGTAGTTTTCTCCGAGATCACGGCCGTCAGGATAGAAGTCCGAGCTTTCATAACCGATGAGGTCATAGTGATCGAAATAACGGTCTCCGGGTGTAAACGAGGTCGTCAGAGGGACGGTTTTCGCGTGACACACGGCACAGGTGTCGTTTTGTTGGGCATGAGTGAAAGAACGTCCGCCACGGATGAGCTTCATATCTTTCGGCGGCTGATCCTTGGGAGCGGCATCGCAGATCTTTACATGCTCTTCCCCCGGACCATGGCAGGTTTCGCAGTTGATACCGGGTTCGGTCCACGTGGTACTATAGGTTCCGGTTTCGGGGTTGTAGTTGGTAGAGAGCTGGCTGACATGGCATCCGTAGCATCCCGTGTTGAAGGTGTATGGCCACTCTTTCCAGTTGATGGGCTGACTTTCGCTCCCCATAAAATGGCGTACGGAACTCCCCGCCATATCGAACCATTCCTTTTTACGGACATCATAAGCAAGGGGCATGGTTTGCAAGCGTCCCCCTTCCAGGGGCGTCAAGAAGTAAAAAACGTTTTTTCCGCCGATAACCTGCGATATGCGGTAGGTTGTGGTTGTGCCTTCGGTGATCTCTTCTAAAAATCCTTCTCCGTTTCCGATGTGCATTCGATAGGCTGCATCGCGGATACGGATTGCTTCCGATTGTGGAGTGAGGACCGATGCACCGAGGGTGTCATTGTACGGCTGCATGGACTGTCCATGAAAAGACGTGGACCACAGTTGATAGAATTTTTCATGACAACGACGGCAGCCCGCAGAACTCGTGTATCCAAGACGATGAGAGGACTGAAGAGTCGGTTCAGCCAGAGATGGACGTCCTGTCCCGAGGGAAACGAACGTTGCAAGGCAAACCAGAAGTATTTGCAGCTTTATGGTGTTGGTCATTGAAACAGTATCCTCGTCTTCTGCGAGCAACGTGGCCCATTCATCGAATCAGGAGAAGCTAAGGTTCCTTCCAGGAAGAGGTGAACAACGTATTTTCATGGAGATGTGTTGAAAAGAGGGCCGAGGGGGAAGCGGCTCCCCCTCGGCATTTTGTCCTTAATCACTGCTGCTTTTCGCATGCTGAGCGTTCGCCAATTTTTTCTCCTCTTCAGGGGAGAGTTTGGGACGGTCGATACTGAGCGTGATTTTTTCAATCTTTCCGGTAAAGGGAAACAGTCCCTGATAATCTGCGTCATTGACGCCGGTCAGTGTATCCGAACCAATATCGAGCGATTCATCCCATTGCAGGATAAATGGCAGAGAGTGTTCCATCGTTTGCGTATCCACAGCCTTCCCATCGACCTTGAGAACGCCCGTACCTCCACGGCCAACGCCTGAGAAGTTGTTGAAGGCCAACGTTCCTGCGCCCATTCCATCGTATTTGAAATCGAATTCCAGCACGTGCTTACCGGGGGCAAGCTGCGGCCCTTCCCAACGCACGCGTTTGAGGTCGACGAGGTTCCACAGAAACACGGGCTTCCCTTTGAGCACATAGAAGCCGTAGCCGCCGAAACGACCTCCTTGAGTGATAAGCATACCTTCGCCGCCGTCGTTGGGAATTTCGACTTCAGCTTTGAAGGTGTAGGAGGCGTTTAACAATGATGGAGCATCACCGTTTGGCGTTCCGGTAAGCGGCCGGGTCCAGGTGAAGACATTACGACCAGCGGTCAGGCTTGGACGTGGTGCGATGAGACGGGGTGTAATCGACGTGTCGAGGGGAAGAACCTGATACTTGTGGGCTTCCTCCATGAAGAGCGCCTGCATCTGCTTGACTTTTTCCGGATGTTCCGCGGCCACGTCCTTGAATTGGGTCCAGTCTTTCGAGAGGTCGTAGAGTTCCCAAGGGAAGCTCATGGGATCTTTTGCCGGAGCGGCGATATCCCATGGCGGCCGCATGACCTTGGTGCTGGCCAACCATCCGTCATGATAGATAGCCCGATCGCCGAACATCTCGAAATATTGGGTCTTGTGCGCCGAAGGAGCGTTGGCGTTCTTGGCATCGAAGGTATAGGTCATGCTCACGCCTTCAATGGGACTTTGCGGGATGCCGTCCACGGTTTGGGGACTCTCGATGCCTGTCGCTTCGAGAATTGTGGGCACGATGTCGATGACGTGGTGAAATTGGTTACGGATACCACCCTTATCCTTGATGGTTTTGGGCCAGGAAATAGTCATGCCTTGACGCACGCCGCCGATGTGCGAGGCAATCTGCTTGGTCCAAGGGAATGGCGTGTCGAAAGCCCACGCCCAGGGGACAGCCATGTGGGGATAGGTTTCTTCCGAGCCCCAAGCATCGTAAAATAGCTTGAGTTGATCCTCAACGGGTACGGTCACGCCATTGAACATGGCCACTTCGTTGGGAGTTCCGACGAGCGTACCTTCTGAACTCGTTCCGTTGTCACCATTGATATAAATGATGAGCGTATTGTCGAGTTTGCCCAGGTCCTCCACTGCTTGAATGACCCGACCGATTTCGTGGTCGGTGTAGGCTACATACGCGGCGAAAACATCAGCCTGACGGATGAACATCTTCTTTTCATCGTCGGTGAGCGTATCCCACTTCTTGAGCAAGTCATCGGGCCACGGTGTGAGCTTGGCGTCGGCCGGAATGACGCCGAGTTTTTTCTGATTTTCAAAAATTTGTTTGCGTAATGTGTTCCAGCCCTTGTCGAACAGGTGCATCTTACTGATTTTTTCGATCCATTCCGGGGTTGGATGGTGCGGTGCATGAGTCCCACCGGGAACATAGTAGACAAAGAAGGGCTGCTCCGGATCAAGAGCGTTGATGCGGTTTATATAGTCTATGGCGTCCTCGGCCATAGCTGTGGTCAGGTTCCAGCCCTCTTTGCCCTCGAATGGGTATATCTGCGTGGTATTGCGAAAGAGATTGGGTTCCCATTGGTTGGCGTCGCCGCCGACGAATCCATAGAAGTACTCAAATCCCATGCCGATGGGCCACTGGTCGAAAGGACCGTTTTGGCTGGCCTGGAAAGCCGGGGTGTTGTGGTCTTTGCCGAACCAGGACGTACGGTAGCCGTGGTCTTTTAAAATCCGGCCGATGGTGGCGTTATCTTTCGTGATGAAACTATCATAGCCAGGATAGCCGGTGGCCTGTTCGGCAATGACGCCGAAGCCGACGGAGTGATGATTGCGCCCGGTGATAAGCGCGGCTCGAGTGGGTGAGCATAAGGCGGTTGAGTTGAAGTTGGTGTAGCGTAGTCCGTTTTGGGCGATACGATCCAAAGCAGGAGTTGGAATGACACCGCCAAAAGTACTTGGCACGCCGTAACCAGAGTCGTCAGTCATAATCAGCAGGACGTTGGGCGCTCCCTTGGGTGGCACGATGCGTGCCGGCCAGTAGGGCTTGGATTGCGGTGCGGTATCTTTGATAACGCCGCCGAATTTCTGGGGTGGGGCTGGGAGCTCTTCGCCTTGTATGGAGATGGTGGCGTTCGGCGAGCCCGGATGTTCACTCTTCTGGGCTCTCACAGGGGAGACCCCAAGGGCGGCTAAGCTAAAGGCCGCCACAATCATGATGAAAAAGCGTTTCATTACTGCCTCCTCGATTTGGTGTGTATGACGCGGCGCTAATACGGCTCGCCGAGCAAACGGCGTGCACTCTGGTCGTGAAGCTCCCAGCCCATGGCGCGTATTTCTTGAGCAAAACGATGACTGGTCTTGCCGCCGACCCATATTTCAATACCGGTTGCCGGAACGTCGCGAGCGAAGTCGCGAAACGCTCGGGCGATAACTGCATTGGTCTCGGTCCAGAAGAAGCAGTCCGACGGAAAAACCAGAATCAGCCTGCCGGATGCATTCAAAGCGGCGATGTGTCGGCCGATGGAGATGAATTCTTTGATCGGTGCCACATTGGCATTGTAGCCAGCATACATGGCGGTCATGCGCTCACGGAAACGGGCAACATCCGGATCATTTGTATCGGCCAGGAATTTTATCAGCTCCGTCTTTTTCCCTACTGAGGGCATGGAAGCGAGCGAGCTGACGATGTGACATTGTTGGGTGGGAGTGAAGGTCTGGTCACCCACAAAAAAAGCGGATGTTTCCGAAGGTACACCCATTTCCGCCAGTGTGGTGAGGTTATGTCGGGCGAGGACCTCGGGGGATGCGGTGAGGTCCACATTGTTGAGCGTGGCCGAAGCCCCGACGGCGGATACAGTGATGCCGGCTCCGCCTGGAATAAGCGAGGTCAACGCCGAGGCCGTGATGTTGCCGGCCGCACCGGCTGAGGCCAACGCCTGTAAGCGTTTTTTCACCAGTGGGTTGGTCGTATACGGATCGACACCGAATTGGGCAGCGTATTGCCGTTCCAAGGTGGAGACGCCGAGGATCTTTGCCGCACCGTCACCATGGCCGATATTGCCGGAGGCGATGTCTTGGCTGAGGTTTGCGAACATTTGGCCGACTCCCGTGACCGCACCGGTTATCGTCCCCACAGGGTTTGTGATGAGGTTTGCCGCGCCTTGCAGGGTGGATTTACCCTTATCGACAATGCCACCTCCAAATTCCGCAAGAGCATTCACCTGCTCCATTTTAGCAAGGGCAGCAGTTTCAGCGATGCGTTTAGCGAGTAATGCTGTGGATGCCACACGCAAATCGCCAAATCGCGTATGGAGGGTGTAAATGTACAAGTAGCCATCGGTAGACACGGACGGTTCCACGGTGAAGTCCGGGCCAGACAACATCTGTTGTGGCAGGATCGATGCCGCGGGAGGAGCCGATGGTTTTTCGAAGGGTTCTGCGGCGAGGGTAACAGAACTCCGCCCGACAACAAGCAGCGAGAGAGTCAGCATACAGAGGAACAGCAAGCAATTCTTCATATTGGGTCTCCGATCGGGAGGAATGTCCTATGAAGTCACTGATTCTAAGGACGGCCCCCCTCAAAAGTATTTGGGAATTACTGATTGGTCTGTATTGTCCATGGAGTCATGAGGGTTTCGTGCTCAAGACGACTCCAAATGGTGCGAACCGCTCGTTCGATGCGAATCGCGGTGAACAATTCAGTGGTTAGAATGTGAAAGCCAACCCCAGTATCGGACCGCTTAAAGTGACATCGAACGTGAAAGCGCTTTGTCCACTCCCTTCGGTATGGTTGACTCCGACGGCTCGGTAGCCGAGGAGCAATGTGCCGTGTTCCCAAAAGGTGTAGCCAATGGTGGCCATGGCATCCCAGGTGAGTGCTGAACTGATGGAGAACCCGCCCACTCCACCACGCATGTTCAGGAGCCAATCCTTCGCGAAGTGAAATTCGGCTCTGGCCCCGATGAGAGGATCGACCCAGCTACGATTTTCGAAAATATCACGTCCGCCTCTGGCCCGATCTCCGTCGAGGAGGAGGGACAGGCTCCAAATACGCACCCCGGCAAGTACATCGAAGGATACGGAAGCCTTGTTCGCTTGGCTCAAAGGAAACGACCCGAGCCTGTAAAAGGCAGCAATATCGGTGAGAAGGAGACTTGTTTTACCGTCCAGCGAGATGCGTTTGCCTGATGCTTCGTCACCGAGGAGGGAGTAATTGAAGTCGGTAAACACCCCTATGCGGTCCGCATAGTTGCCTTCGAGATGTATCATGGCACCAAATTTCAAGTAATTGGCGAGATCGACAAAAGGAGCAGAGATGGAGGTATTGTAGCCTCGTGCCCCAATAGTTCCGTTTAAGCCGGTCAGCCACGCATACGGGACCACGGACCAGTGGAATGTATCTTGTGTCTCCGAGTCAGGCGTTTGCGCCAGAGAAAAAACTGGGTTGATCAAAATACATATGAGAACAACACAGACAATAGATATGGTCTTGTAGTGCATGGCTTGCTCCAAAATAGTACCTGGCAAGGAACCATTTTCGTGATGCTACGTCGACGAACGGATCTTGCCATTTGCTGTACATAGCAGCTCAGGGCGTTACTGTCTGACGCGATAGCGCAAAACTTGATAGGAAAACGAAACGGTGCTCATTCGAGGGGGATGAGATGGGAAAAATTCGTTGAGGGAGTTAGGATTTGGCGGCGGTTTCAGATGGTTTTTCTCCAAAACGTTCTCGGTAAAGGCGACAAAAAAAACTTTGTGAGCCGAAGCCGCAGGCGAGGGACACGGAGAGTACCGTTGTACCTGGTGTGGCGTTGCGCAACATATCCCGAGCCCGAGTCAAGCGACATTGTCGGAGAAATTGTGAGGGAGAGTAGCCACGATGCTTTTTGAAAGCTAACTGGATAGAACGGGCACTCATTCCTGTGAGGTCGGCCAGGTCGCCAAGATTGAGCGGTTTGTCGGCGTTGGCTTCAATGAAGTTTTCGACCAGACCGACCACTTTGGGTGGGGCTGATGGCTGCGCCGCGTAGAGAGAACTGTGTGCATTATGTTCCAGGCAGGTCAAGAAGGCGGTGAAAAGGAGCTGTTCGTATTGAGCAACGAGCAAATGCTCCTGGATGAGTTCTTCATCTTGCTCAAAGAACGTTGTTATCTGGTTGATGAGAGTTAAAAGCCGTTTGGGGCCGGGTTGTGACAAATCAATTTGATTGGTGAAACGGAGTCGTGTGCGCAATGGCTTGCCGGTGAGTTTTTCCAGCATATGTTCGGTGGCGAGGCGGTTAAAGCGCACGGTCATATTGTTGTAAAAAGTATTGACTGCAATAACGCAAGGCTGTTCGAAGTCGAGGAGACAGGCTCGCTCGTTGGGGACACTATATAACGATGTGTTTTTTGCTCGTACTTGCAGTTCTCCATGTGATACAATGATCAGAACAAAACTGTTTATATCGCTATCGGCATGGATATGAAATCCAGATGATGATGCGGCAGCATTAAGCGATATGTTTCCAATATTTATGAAATTATAAACCATTTTGAACTTATTCTTGTTGAAAACATCAATATGCCCATTGTGAAAATTATTATAGAGAGCAGCATTGACGTCGTCAGGGCTGTTTGTATTAAAGTATGCATGCCTGGAAAGTGGTATATAAATACGATCAAGATTGAGAAAGTTTTCTGCCGTGTTCATTGCTTTCCAACGTTGTAATTTGATAATTTATTTTAAAATTTAGCTTTATTGTAAGTATCATGGTGAATATTGTTTGTACAGGTGTGATTCAAATTAATGGGGAAATTATTCTCATGATCGTAGAAATTATTTGTCATCGTTTTAAGTAATTTGATGACAGTACATAAGGAGTAAAAATAAAATTCTGTTCTATTTTGCGCGGTGCTTTGCTGGTACTTTGACGAAGGCCACTAGGCCTGCGGCAAGGATTGGTGCAAACGCGAGTATCCAGAACGTGGTGGACAATCCGAAATGATCGGCAAGAAATCCGGTAATGGCCGTTCCTGATGCGCCAATTCCGAAGCTCAATCCCAGAACCAGGCCGGACGCCAGTCCAAGGTTATTGGGGAGCAATTCTTGGGTTAGGACAATGGTAACGGATAAAGATGCAAAAAGAGCACCTCCAGATGCACCGGCTAAAATCCAAAGCCATGGCCCCTTAGACATCAGCATCAGGGATGAAAAGACTGTAAAGAGAAGCAAAGAACAGATGATGACTTTCGGACGTCCTATTCTATCAGAGAGGTATCCGCCATAGAGGCTGGCGACGACGCCGCTGGTTAGAAATATCGTTAATATAATACTTCCGATTTCGAGTTGAATATTTTGTGTTTGGAGCAGGAGGGGTAAGTAGGTAATGACGCTCACATAGACCCATGATCGTAATATCACGATACAACATACGCAACTGACCGAGAACCACGGAATAGCTGCTGTTGATTGCTGTGGGGTATGAGATGGATGACTCTTTTTCGGCCGATCGTTTCGTGCAGCATGATACTGGTAAAAGACCAGGGCGATAAACAGCACAACACCAATCGGGATAAGGCCTGATGTGGCATGGAGCCCGAACCCCAGGACGAGAAAGCTCCCCAGCATGGGGCCTAACGCGTATCCCAGGCTGCCTGCTGTGGAAAACAGGGCAGCTCCGAATCCTCGTTTTGCGCCACTTGCCAGAAATGCAGCCATCATGGCGGTGGGGTGAAACGCGGCAGACCCGAGTCCTGCGAATCCAACCAAGAGTATTGCCGAAATATAATTCGGAGCCCATCCAAGGAGTCCCATGGCCACCATTGTCCATAAGATTCCTCCGGGAATGAACCACTGCGTTCGAAATCGATCGGCTATATGCCCGAAAGCCGGTTGAATGACAGAAGAGGTGATATTGAGAGCCGTCATCATGAGGCCAACCTGAAAATAGCTCAATTGAAAGAGCTCTTTCTGTTTTGCCGCTATGACCGGAAAAGCTCCTTGAGAGACATCAATTGCAACATGCCCGATAAACAATAGAAATAGTAGTGTTTTATTCATAACAAATCTTGAAAAGTATCTGAGGGTTCTGTGGAGTCAATGGATCAAAGACATGAAGTTCATCATCCACCAAATTCAAAATATGCCCATAAGAAAAGAATCGAATTAAAGGGTAAGGTAGCATTGAGAAGGAAAAATAATCCGTACTTGAAACGAGACATCAAACTTCGGGTTTCGTTTGGGGGAATGCGAAGCGCAGCAGAAGATTGTATACTTGCTGAAACCGCCCAGTGGAACCCGGATATCATGGCTAAAGTGAGACGCTCAATAGATCTTTGTGTCCTTCTTCGTGCAAAATACCAATATGTGTTGTGACATTATTTTTTTCGTTGAAGCGTGCATTCTGAAGGTTTGTTCTTCCATCTCGCGCTGCTTCCGTCGTGATCAGGCCGCCTTCATAGTGAAGAATGTTGTTGTCATTTAAACGAATGCGATATCCTCAACCGCCCTCCTGGCACCACTCGATAAGTGCTGCCATTCCCTAAAAACGATCTACTGCCAACATAATATTCACAGAGCGTGTAATTAACGTACTTGTAGCTCAATGTGCCAATTCCTCAATTCGCGTTTTTCGCAAGTCTGTTTCACGAGCCGACATGTCGATTTCAGTGGCTTTGGCGACATGAGAGACGTTTCCTTTCGATATTCTCATTGTCCCCCTCCCCACCTGTATGAGTTAGAACTTCTTTCTCAAGTACTCCATGATTATTTGTCAGACTTGTCGGGTGGTGAGGGAGACACTCAAGTTTCAGAATATTACCTTGGTTCATGGGAGGCGTACTTCCTGTTTGTCGGTTTTCATAGCGGATTCTCCCCCGACAGGGTTCGTCCGCTCTTCAAACATCACTTTGGAGCATAACTCTATATATTGGGCTGGTAATTTAGTGAACAACAACATGTCGTGTTGTGGAGTTCAGCGTTTACTGTGTTGAATATTTCATCGAGGCTATTCTCTCGTATATTCCCGAGTAAATGGTCGCCACATACGCAATCACGGACATCGCCATTGGTGAGGACTGAAAAGTTGACTTTGTTCTTCATACACGGATGCACTCCGTATACTCTTGATCCAGGATGCAATGTCGTATCTATACCATATTCCAAAGAGTCGATTTCTTTGAGTTCTTCAAGTAGGTCATTCAGCTCATTCTGATTTAGAGATAATGATGATAAGTCGTCGTTATTTGATGTTATAAATGCATCAATATGAGGGTCTACTTTGTTAATTCTTGAAAATCTTAGAACTTCTTTTACATCGTCTATGTTGTTTTTTGATATGTAACAATCGATTGCTACACCTGAAACTTTTTCTCCAATCTGTTTTCTTTCTTGTTTTACATTGAGTAATGTGTCAAATCCTTGTTGCATCTTAATACTTAGGCCTTCTTTTCCAATAAGAAAGTCATGCTTTTTGTCGTCAACAGCGTATTTTTTAACGACGACACTTACATCATGGTCAAAAATAAAATGTGCAAGACTTTCGTCTAATGTCGTTCCGTTGGTGAACAGAATAGTCGACATTGATTTATTGTATGTATATTGGACAATTTCTTTGAAATTGTTGTCGAGAGTAGGCTCTCCTGCACCAGCAAGAACGAGTAGAGTTGCCCCCCTGTTTTTAGCGAAATCAATCGTTTGAATAATCTCGTCAAAATCAAGTTTTTGGTACGTATTATCTCTGTCCATGTGTGCAAAGCACCCTTGGCAGGCAAGGTTACATTTCCTTTCTAGCTCTATAGAAACTTGGTGGAATTTTAAATCTTCAGGTCGATTTTCGTATGTTGCGATTTGGTTGTGTTTTGCAAGATCCCTAATTTTGTCGATGTTGAAATATTCGTGAAATGCTTTGTCTTTCATTGTTTCCTCCGTTTTAGAGCTGGTTCAGCACGTAAGTTGCTTTTTGGTTTCTCTGGAAATAATGATAATTACGCATGCCAATTTTATAAGTTCAGAGGTCTTGCTCTACCGACTGCAATCCCTGGGGCGCACATCCTCAAATCCCTTTAACCAAGCAAATTTTCTTTTCTACAACCCAGCGTCGAGTCGTGTACGCTGTTCCATAATCATCAATTCATCCTCTGTTAGGTTGGTGAATATGGTATTTAAGGCTGTGAATATAAACTTTTTCGTACACACGGCCATGCTTGTGTCTGTAGCAAGGCGCGAATGCTGAAAGTCAATACAGATATGATAACGACGAATTATTTCTGTATTTTCTTCAATAGCTAGATGATGTCGCGATGAGGTTTTAACCAAAAAGCCAATACGCAGGATGTAAATTACTGCAAGAGGTGACGCTGTATTCTTGGTATATCGGGTTGCTATACACCGCTAACGTTTGAGATGGAGAAATGCCTGTTTCACCATGTGCCTGGATTTATATAAATCTTTGGCACATTTTCGAGATCCTTTTCTGCTTTTCTTTGAGGGAATACCTCGTTCCGTTCCCTGTTTTTGGAACTATTCAATAATAGCGTCAGTATCATATGCTCGGTCAGGCACATGAGATTGTGTGCTGAGGCCAACAGTCAGCGCGATTGCTTTTTTACAATCTACTGGTGCAGTAATAGCCCGGACCGGCATACCGTTCGCGTCCAAGTCCAAATGTAATTTTGTGTTGCCCCCTTCGTGCGTTTTATGTCTTGGTTATTTCTTTGGTTCCTGCTGCATGCGGATGAACCCTTCAGTGGTTTGCATCAAACATAGGTCACTCAAATCCGGTGGAATATCTCGCGAAGGAACTCCAGTGCGGATGACCCCAGATACAGCATTGATAAATTGCCGATTGTCTTCTGCTATGCTACCTCATGCCCATTTTTCCCTGGCGAATGGGGTCGAGTTTCTCCCAAACTTGGTCATGGATATCGTATCGTCTGTCTGGCGTTAGCGTGGCGACCTCGTTCGTTTTGCTTGTTAAGTGAAGTATAAGATACGTTAATTTTTTAATTAAACTTGTATCAGTGCTTCCTTAGCTATTATTGCAAATTTTTAATTTAATTTACTGATTTTTTGTATTTATAATATGTTTGTTTCTGTAGCTGTCCTTATTTGTAGTTTTATTATTATGTGATGTCAAATGGTAGCTTATATATTTAAAATTCATGATTATTATATGTATTTGTAGATTGAGATTATGAAATCATGCCGTATTCACTAGGAAATTTGATGGGTAAAATACGTGTGGCCTAAGCCCCGGTCATGGAGTGCGTATATTTAAATCTTGTGACTTCTTCAGGGGGGACAATCGATAAGGTTTCTCAAGCTCGTTAGATTGAAGATAACTCCTGAGCAAATAGCTCAGGCCCAAACCATGGTGAGGCAGTGGAACCGAGGATGTGAGAAAGATAACGTGGGTTTAACACCAGCTCAAAAGAATGGCGTGGTGTCACTACGCCTGACAACGAGCGATTGTCTGTTTCCATCTTCAACATCAAGATTGCTTCTTGGCTTTTGCGGCGGGAAAATCATGCGCATCGTTGCCAAGAGTGGGGGTATGTCTAAGGCTTTGGTCTACAGTCCCTAGCCGTTCCAGGATTCGAAATCGATCGGCTATATGCCCGAAAGCCGGTTGAATGACGAAAGAAGTAATAATGAAGGCCGCCATTATGAGGCCGACCTGAAGATAGCTCAATTGAAAGAGCTCTTTCTGTTTTGCCGCTATGACCGGAAAAGTTCCTTGAGAGACAGCAATTGCAACATGGCCGATAACCAATAGAAATAGTAGGGTTTCAACCCATGAGACGGACGAATAAAGAAAAAATTGACTCGGCTGAAAACGGGAGTGTCATGTTGTCAGTGTAAACTTTGGTGATACGCTGTGTCTGCCTTTTCATCGTTTGCTCCTTGGAGAGAGTGTTCTGGTTCATCTTGTGGCTGTAATGAGCAGAACGCCTGTTGGCGTTCACCGCTTCGACGTTTCAAGAATTCCACCTCATCAAACCTGTTGAGGAAGGTGGGCTACGACCTGGTTGGATAATGATGCACTGTGAAGATATAGACAGGTCAAGTCCGAGAAGTATTTCTCGAGTAGAAGAGAGAATTGCGTCTGGACGATATATGTTAGATTTGGCATAAGCGAGCCATGAGATGTCGATTTACTGCAGTTTACGGCTGACCGGCCATTTCTATTTATCATATCCAGCGGAACCAATCGAGCCGCCATATTCTTTTCTTGCATTGCATGGCGGAAAATCACAGCGAATGATTTGTGGAGAAGGGAATGAGGGGGTTATATGTCACAAAATGTTTTGGTTAGCGATTTCGATGGTACCATGACCGCCAATGAGTTTTATCTTCTCGTTGCCGAACGGGTATTGCCAGCAGATGCACTGACCCCGTGGGAAGACTATCGGGCTGGAAAAATAACTCATTTTACGGCACTCCAGCGTATTTTTGGCCGTATTCGAACTTCAGAAGAAGAACTTGAAGCCTTAGCGCGTGATATGCAACCCGATCCTGGCTTGGCTGACGCGTTGCAACGGCTTCATCGGGCGGGCTGGGAGGTCGTCGTCGCATCGGCTGGATGCGATTGGTATATTCGGCGTATTCTGAAAATGATTGGAGTTACATTGAAAGTCTACTCAAATCCCGGCGTGTATGATCCGTCCAATGGGTCGTTACGTATGAGAATGCCTCCAGACTCTCCCTTTACGTGTGCTGAAACTGGCGTGGATAAGGCTGCTCTCGTTCGCTTCTATCGTGAGCAAGGGGCGACTGTGGCGTTTGCCGGAGACGGATACCCTGATTTGCCAGCAGCATTGGAGGTGCCGGAATCAATGCGGTTTGCGCGAAATGCGCTTGTTGAGGCCCTGGAAAAACAAGGGGAATCGTACCGTCCTTTTACAGTGTGGAGCGATGTTGCCGAAGGCATACTCACAGAAGGAGAATATCCATGAACGACGCAACGTATATTTCCGTACCGGGGTTGGTTCGCATCAAAGCCGGAGCACTTGCTCGCCTGGGAATCTATTTACACCGCGGTGGTCACCATCACGTGCTGGTACTCGCAAGCCAGGGACTCCCGGAATCCATTGTGAAGACTGCACAATCAGGTCTGGATCAGGAACATATTGACATCGTCTCTTGGAATGACATCACTGAGAATGCATTTGAGGAAGCGGTCACCGGATTTGCGCAACTCCCCAAGAAGCTTGATGCTATTGTCGGGCTTGGTGGAGGCAAAGCATTGGATATGGCTAAATACATGGCGTTTTTGGCCCAACTTCCGTACATCGCCGTCCCCACATCCCTATCGAATGACGGCTTTTGTAGTCCACAGTCGAGTCTGACGATTCAAGGAAAACGACGCTCTCTTCGCTCAACTCTACCGTGTGGAGTGGTGATTGATATCGACATTTGCCTTGCAGCGCCGCGTATTCTCTGGCTGTCTGGGGTGGGAGATCTTGTCTCGAAATTGTCAGCCGTATACGACTGGAAACTCGCCTTCCACAATACCGGTGAACACGTCAACGATCTGTCGGCTCTTTTATCCGATGCAACGGTTCTGCAGTTTCTCGCCCGCCCCCAATTCAATGCCCAGGGAATGAGCCTGCTGGGTACGGCGCTGATGCTGAATGGTATAGCTATGGAAATCTGCGGCTCATCACGACCGGCGAGTGGGAGCGAACACCTGATTTCCCATGCCCTTGACTCTATGTCGGCTCGGCCGCGTCTTCATGGTTTGCAGGTGGGTGTAGCAACCTATCTTATGAATCGGCTTCAAGGACAGGACCCGTACACGGTAGATCATCTTTTCAAAGAAACCGGCTTTTGGGATGCAATCCGAGCTGACCCCTTTTCGCGAGAAGAATGGCTTGAGGCCGTTCGTCTCGCGCCAAGCATGAAAGAGGATTTCTTTACGGTTCTTTCTTTGCGCGATTGTCTACCCGAAGTACGTGTCCTCATCGACACCGATCCTGTGTTGCAAGGGTGCTTCAGGTAATAAAATCCATTCTTCTCCTGTCTCTTTCTCTTTGTGGTATTTTTTTGTGACGCTATTTAAAAATATATACTTGGGAGAAGCGAAGCGCATCGCCAGATGTTTTACATTGCTGTGTGGAATAAATCGAAAAGGAGATACGCTGCACAGACGCAGAGGAGGCTTCCCATAGATACATTGAAGTACTGTATTCTTTTGGGAAAAGTTTCGGTGGGTAATATAAATTATATCATTTTTGGATATTTAACGAACTCAATGTCTGCTGCGTCCATTCCAGCCTACAGTAGCAGGACGACTTAGCGTGGATAGACCGGCACCTTTGGCTGCAGGTCAGTGCTTGCAACCTGATCGCATGGTCTCTTCCGCGCACATCTCTAGAGCTCGACGCCGACAGCACGGATCAATCGCCATCAGGCTAAGCCGGAATTTCGTTTGGCGTATCTGGCAGGTACGACGAGAGCGCGAGGTTGTATACTTCGACCGCAACCAAACTTGAATTCATCTGAACGCGTTTTTCCAAGTAGCAGGGCTGGAAGACTGAGTATGATGTTTGTTCATGAAACGGTGATTTCTTTTGAGCCAAGGCGAGTGCCGATTCTATCGGCTCCGTAATGGGAGATATGGCAAACGATTGACTTAAATGGATTAATCCATCTTTCTGTGGCATAGTAATGAGAATATTTTGTAATGGAGAGTGTGGAAATGAAAAGAATATTCTTGGTTATGGCAGTGATTTTTATCTTGTGGGGATGTGCAACGCCATATCAGAAAGAGTCTGTTATTGGCGGGTTTGATGAAACTGTTCTTGCTCCAAATGTTTTTAAGGTCACATTTCAAGGAAATGGTTTCACATCACGGGAACGGGCAAAAGACTATGCCTTATTGCGCTGCGCTGAGGTTTGCTTGGACCATGGGTTTAAGTATTTCGCCATCGACGAAGACAACTCATATTCCAAACACAGCACGATTGTTGTTCCTGGCCAGACGTACGGCTCGTATTCTGGGACAACAACAGCTCGTGTTACATCAAGCAACAAGATCACAGCAAAGACGACTGGCAGCCTGAACACCTATACAACGCCAACGATTGTGAACAATATAGACAAGCCTAAAGCTGTCCTCACGATCGTTGCATTCAATGACAAAAACGTAGTGCCACGGGCTTTTGACGCTACCTTCTTGCGCAATTCAATGAGGGCAAAATACAAGATTGAGGACAAAGAAGAGAAGAAGCAGACTCCTCAAAGGCTTGGCAACTCCACGAATCAAACCCAAACGCAAAAGGAGCCTCTTGAATCTCATCAGGGAAATGCCGCATTTCAAGATTTGCTTGGGAGAGCGGAGAATGGAGAGGCAGTGGCTCAATCGATAATCACAGAAAAATACTATTTGGGGGACGGCGTCGTTCAGGATTATGAAAAGGCTTTCTTCTGGGGGCAAAAAGTTGCCAAACAAGGAGATGCACACGCCCAACTTCTTGTCGGAGTGATGCTTCATGATGGCTTGGGTGTACATAAAAATTTAGAAAAAGCATTCTATTGGTCCTTGCAAGCAGCCGCTCAAGACGATGCGATGACGCAGTTTTTTGTAGGAAGAATGCTTTGCAATGGAGAGGGGGTTGCTAAAGATTTAAAGAGTGGCCTACGTTTTCTCCAGTTGTCAGCCAATGCTGGATATGTTCCTGCCCAGTATGTTTTGGGAGGTTCCTATTTTTTTGGTCAAAATGGCGTGACGCAAAACTATATCATGGCACATGCATATTTAAATCTTGCGGCGTCTTCAGGGGATGAACAATCGATAAAGTTTCTCAAGCTTGTGACATCGAAGATGACTCCAGAACAAATAGCACAGGCGCAAGCCATGGTGACACAGTGGAAGCCGAAGATGTAACAACGATACCGCGGCTTTAACTGAACAGCAGCTAACATATATCGTGGTGTTCACGCGCGTCGAACCTCATCGCTTGCCTATCGCCGTTTCTGAAGTCTGACAAACTGGGGAGTGAGGCTGTTTCCCATACAATACCCCAGACGGGAAATGACGAAGCATGTCTACGACAGAATTCGCTTGTCCCATTTTTTACGCTTTTCTTCCAGTTTTCTGAAGAAACAGGAAAAGGGGAGAAGGTTCAGAGACCTTCTCCCCGAAGAAGAAAAAAAAGAAACAGACGGAATGCTCGTTAGGCGTTGGCCGGAACGATGCTGATGCGCGTCTTGACTTTTTTCTTGCGGGTATATTTTTCGAATTTAACGACACCGTCGGCCATAGCGAACAGGGTGTAATCCCGACCCATGCCGACGTTTTCACCAGGATGAAATTTGGTGCCGAGCTGACGAACGAGGATGTTACCAGCGAGAACCTGCTGGCCGCCGAAGCGTTTGACTCCCCGCCGTTGTCCGGCGCTGTCGCGTCCGTTGCGAGAACTCCCGCCTGCTTTTTTATGAGCCATGACGAATCTCCTTTAGGCGTTGGCCTCGATGGATTTCACCAGCAGCGTGGTGTAATCCTGACGATGGCCTTGCTTTTTATGGGAATCCTGACGGCGGCGTTTGTGGAAGACGATGATCTTCTTACCACGACCGTGCTCGACAACTTCACAGGTCACCTTGGCGCCTTCGAGATACGGTTCGCCAACCAGCGGGCCACCGTCTTTGTCGAGGAACAGGACCTTATCCAGAACGATTTCGCCGCCGGGCTCAGCAGCGAGCTTTTCCACATCAATTTTCAGGCCTTCTTCAACCCGAAACTGTTTTCCGCCCGTTTCGATAATCGCGTACATTTGTATATTACCTCCGCAAAATGGGGAAAGGACTTGTACATGATGAAATTGCAATCCGTCAAGAGGCTAGGCAGCTTTTTTTCTGCGCTCGCGATACCCACCGTAGGCGATCAATCCGAGAAGTGCAACGGCCGCGATATGCTCCAGGAGGCTCGGGCCGTGAGCTTCGTTTCCGGCAAGCCAGGTGGTGATGTCGATGCCGAGAAGATCATAGATGAAATTGACAAGGCTTCCCATGAGCAACGTACAGATGACAATGGCGGCAAGGTATACTGCCAAAGCCTTTTTCCCCAACAGCTTCCCCGTGACAGTCAGGGCCGCGATGTTTGTTGCCGGTCCGGCCACAAGGAAAACCATCGCTGCTCCTGGTGTGAGACCTTTAGCTGCCAGTGCCGCAGCAACCGGTGTCGAGGCCGTTGCGCAGATGTATAGCGGCAATGACAATGCTAAAGTCGCCAACATGGGCATAAAGCCTCGTCCGAGCACCGATGCGATAAGGTCGTCAGGCATAAATGCCGAGACCGCACCGGCCAATGCGACGCCAATGAGAAACCAGGAACCGATATCACCGAGGAGTTCAACGAATCCATAGTCCATTGCGGTATGGAGGCGCTGTACAATTGTCGGTTTTGTCGGTGGAGGAGGGAGTTCATCGAGGCGAGCTGCTTGCGATGGATCGAATGGACTCAATAAATCCTGAGAGGCATGAAGTCCTCCCAGAGGGGGAGGTGTTGGTGTGGGCGATGATGTGTTCGTCGCGTGTTTATCCAATGCTTCGACGCCCAGACCGGCTACAATGGCTGTGATAACCGCTGTAATGGGTCGGAGAATCGTCATGAGCGGGTCCAGTAGTGCATAGGTCACAGCGATCGAGTCCACACCGGTTTCCGGTGTGGCGACGAGAAATGACGCGACGGCGCCTTTACCGGCACCTTGATCTCGAATCCCGGCAGCCGCCGGGACAACGCCACAGCTTCAGAGCGGTAACGGCACGCCAAGAATGGCTGCTTTGATTACCGATGCCGGGCCGGGCTTTCCAAGGTGCGAGGACACGAAATCACGTGGTAAAAATGCTTTGAGCATCCCTGCGGCGAAACAACCCAAAAATATATAGAAGGCCGATTCCGTAAGGATACTCCAAGATGCACTCAAAAACGAAAGAAACAATTCCATTGGGGCAACTCCTTCCATGAGGGCTCCCAATCATACGTCTTCAGTAGCTTGAAGGCAATGCGATACGCGGAAAGAAAGGGGAGCTTGATTTTATCGTTTTTTGGTATGAAAAACATGATTTTGAATTTCATAATCATTGCAAAAAGGAAAGTCCAGTCATTTTACTATTGTGCTTTGGCTGCAACTAACGCCAAAACCCGAGTCGCACCAGCGCGGAGAAGAGCTTGAGCTGCTTCCTCCAAGGTCGAGTTGGTTGTTGCAACGTCGTCGATGAGTAAAACGATTTTCCGAACAACACGATTGGGATTTGTTTGAAAGGCATTGATAAGATTTGTATGGCGTTGCGATGCGGAGAGTTGCGATTGTGGTGTGGTTTGACGGATACGACGAATAGCGGATGAGCTGATAGGCAGTTGAAGTGCTGAGCGCAGGTGGCGGCAAAGTTCCAAGCTTTGGTTGAAGCCGCGTTGTCGTAATCGGGTTGGATGGAGCGGAATCGGAACCAGTACGTTCGGTTTTTCGGGCAGTTTACGGGTTAGCCAAGCGTTTATCATGCAGTGTGCCAAGAGCCGTCCGGAAGCGAAATCGCCTGCAAATTTGAAACGAAGAATATGATCTCGCATCAAATCCTCGTAACACCCATAAAACACCACGTTGGCGCAGGCGGGACGGTGTTCCCGGCAGGCGGTACAAAAGGTGGCAGGTGAGGGTATTTCGTCCGGCTCCATGTGGCCACAAATTGGGCAAAATCCATTTCGACGAGGAGCAAGGCGTTTGTGGCAGGCTGGGCACAACTGGAGTTTTGAAGAGAAAGGAATGTGCGTAGCATCGTGTTCCATGGGGATGCCACAACTGTGGCAACGTGATTGAAAAATATGGCGTGCCAAATGCCTAATACGCGTTTTCCAGACGGAGGAAACAGGAGGAGATGGGGTGAAAATGTTGTGAGGCATCGTCTTTTCGATGAAGTGTGTTCTTGATAAAGTCTTTCCTATTCATTGTGATGGAATCATGATGAAGCGTCAATATCATGCAGCACGGGAGAGGGGGATGTACTGGAGACGTTGGCTTAGCGCTCTTCTGCTTGGCCTTACAGCATGTGCATCGCATCCTCCGCAATTTGTTCGTTTTGACGGAAGTCGAGCCGGTTTGGATACTGCTCTGGCCGACTGTCGACATGTCGCGGAAACAGCTGGCTTGGATGCTTCTCAGTTTGGTCGTCGTCCCATTGTTCGCGTAGAAGATGCGGCCTTGATGGAATGCATGAGTGCCAAGGGCTGGACAGTTGAGGAGACTCCATTGTCGGGTTCTGACCGGACGAAGCCTGGCGACCGTGCGTCAAGAGTTCCGTTATTTCCCCGGCTTGATATCCCGCCGGGCTTTAACGAACTCGATACAGAGCCGGATATTGCCAATGGGTTGGGGGTCATGTCGTCGCATGTATATGGCGGGCCGCATGATACGGTGTTGGCAGTCGTCTGGCAGCAAAACCCTCTTGCCGAGTTCGGTTCGGAGAATTTTCCGGTTCCCTCTGGATTTTGGCGGTATACAGAGGCACGAGAGCCAAATGATCCATGGGAAGATCGGTTCGATGTCGTCTTTGTAACACCAGAATTGACTCGAGTTCTTTGGGCTTTCGTCTCGGAAGATACTCCGGAACCGCGTTGGACTGTTTTTTATGCTGTGCGTGAGAGCGTACTCGTTGGGGGCGTTGGAGCGTATCTGCCTCTTGCGCCGGATCGTCGACTCGTGCTTGTTGTTACAACGCCGCTTTCCCACGAACGAAAGGATGTTGGACTTGATCGGGGGAGAGATATCAGCGCCAGTGAATGCCAGGCCTTGGAGGCATTTGCTGGAGGGTGGATCAAGTGGATGCGACAACAAGCGTATCGACTTTGGGCGCGATCTCAAGAAGGTGCAGAACCTGGGAAAGAGAGAAATTGAAAAAGGGAATATGACGTGGGAAACCTATGGGGCCTTTCATAAGGGAGGATGCTGGTTCCACTGAGGCACTCAGGTTGCAACCCTCTCTTGGAGAGACTTGGTTGCTTTGAATGCCTGAACGGGAATCAGCTCCTCCTCTTGAAATGGTTGGCGTCAATTGATGTTAGTTGGGGAAAGCTGGTTTCAAACGTTTGTCGAGGTCTTGTACTGCACGTTGAATAAGCCGCTGGGTCATTGAATCAAGGCTGGTTCCGGAACTTTCGGATTGCGAAACGCCAAGAAATCCACCACCGGAAGAGTTGATTTCCATTTTGTCTTCAAAGTAGTCTGAAGCGACCTGCTCACCGGTGTTGGCGTCGATAACTTTATACCGCAATCCCACGATCCAAATTCCTGTTTCGTCATGGGCTTGGGCTGATCCGACAACGGCACCGGAGCCGATTCCTGCCGCGACACTGCCCGTCAGACCACCAACCAGAGCGCCGGTTCCAATGCCGAGCCACGTTCCATCGAATTCGGTTTTGACGTTGGCGACAGGTTCAGCTTTGAGAATGTCGAATCGGATAATTTCATTTGTTGTTTTGAACTTGCCTCGCTTGAGTTTGGAAAGAGCCCTGGGATCTCCCATGGTTGCGGCTGTGGCGAATTCCTGCTGGATGGCTCCGAGGTCGGCACGGTCGAGCACTTTAAAGTTCGCTCTCCCCAATTCGATTTCGGCAAAATCAGCAATATTGTTTGATGAAATTTTTTGCGCATACGTTGCGTTTGCACTTTTGATTTCTCCGGGGATAACGACCACTGTCGGACCAGGGGTAGACGAGTACGAAACTCGTTGTACCATTTGTTGGTCAGCAATTTCGTTGGCTTTACGGGATGAAGTCTGACAGCCGACCAGCATAGTAGTCAGGCACAACGCAAAGCAAGCAACGGTGCGTATACGCATGCAGGCTCCTTTGTTTTTTGATGTGTTATACAATTTTGCTATTTCTTGATAGAAACCATTTCTTTTTTCATATAAACGTAAAGAGCGAACAAGAAAATAAAAATCGACTTCAAAGTGAAGAATGATTTTGTCCCAAACAATAGCAGGGAGTCAATATGTTGTCCTCTCTTGGTATTCGAATGAAATTATCTTTTATTTTTGGGCTTCTCCTTGTTTTGTTGGCTATTATGTTCGTCCTTTCTTTCATTGCGCTGAGTGCATCTTCTCAGGGATTCGAACAATACAGGCAATGGGCACTGGATGCAAATGCATCATCGACCGTGCGCTCAGATATTCTCCGCTTACGCTCTTATGCAAATGCGTACCTTGCAGATAGAGGGAAAAAAGATGTTGAACTGTACTCAACGCTCTGGAAGCGGGTCAACGAAGATATTTCATATACGAGAGAGCATTTTGAAGACAAGTCTCGTTTGGAAGAGATAGAGAAAGGATATGCAGCTCTTTCAGAATTTAATATGACGTTTGAACGCGTTGTCCGACTTGATGGCATTGTAACAGAGCAATTCGACAATGTATTGCATCACCAAGGTTCGCTTCTTGAGACGATGTTTGAAGAATTTCTCGAAGATTCTGCTGCACAGGATCAAGTTTCATGGAGAATTGAGCAGTCATTTACTTCGTTAATGAAAAGTCGTTTATGCGTAGTTGAATTCATGCGATCACCGTCACGAAGCAAAGCTGCGCAATGTAGAGATTTTATTAATCAATTAAAGACGCATCTTCATGCACTTGAACAAATTGATAATAGCCGGAAAGTGTTGATTCTACAGCGCTCAGCAATGACGATGGTTGATAACTACTCCGACGCATTTCGATCAATTTCTGATGATATATTGCAACGTGATTCACTTGTTTTTGACAAAATGACGCGTCTCGAGACAGAAGTAACAAGCCATTTTGATTCAATTGCTAAAGAAATGAAAAAAGAACAAGATTATCTTGGTCCTGTATTGCAGGCACAAAATACAAGGACACTTGCTATACTTCTGGTCGTGGGGACATTTTCATTTGTGATTGGTCTTGTTGCTTTGTTTGTCTTGTTTCCTCGCATTGTACGTCCTATCTTTGCCTATGTTGCTTTTGCCAATGATATTGCCGATGGGCGCTTGACGAGTCGCCTGGATGTGGCAAAGGGGAATAAAGACGAGTTTGCAATTCTTGGTCAGGCGCTTAATGCCATGGCCGACAAACTTCGGATTTCCATGTGGATTAAGGATGGACAAAACGAACTTGATGCTGTGTTGCGTCTTGTCCAGGCTAAAGAAGAGACCGTGCGCTATGTTTTGGAACTTCTGATCAAGCGTACACCAGCAGTTCTCGGCGCCTATTTTGAACGAAATAACGAAAATCTACGTTTGACGGTCAGTCATGCGTTTTCGGACCGAAAAGGCAATTTTAATGAAATAGCTCTTGGTGAAGGACTCGTTGGGCAATGCGCCCTTGAGAAAGAGACGATTGTTTTTCAGGGCCCACTTCTTGAACACGCGCCAGTTTTTCATACCGGTATTGATGAACGACACGTCAATGCAGTTATTGTTGTGCCACTTCTGAAAGAAGATCGCGTTGTCGCCGTTATGCTTTTGGGTTCCTTGTCGCCCTTTGAGCCACACGAGCGTGATTTTATAGAAGTGGCGGTTGGGAGCTTGGGGCCGGTATTGGCCGAATTGTCTTCTCGTTTTCGCGTAGAAACGCTCTTGGTGGAAGCGCAACAGTCGGCGATTCAATTGCAAGAACAACGAGAAGAATTACGGGCGACAAACGAAGAGCTTGTGGAACAGGCCGAAGCGTTACGCCATACGCAACGTACACTGGAAGAGCAACGAGAAGAGCTTCGTGCGGTCAATGAAGAGTTGGAAGAACGTGCCGAAGCCATGGAAAAACAACGGGACGACTTGCGCAAAACCAATGCTGAAGTACTTCAGGTGAAGGCTGAGGTCGAGCAGGCCAGTCGATATAAATCCGAATTTTTGGCGAATATGTCGCATGAATTGAGAACTCCACTCAATAGTATCCTCATTTTATCCCAGTTGTTGACAGAGAATATGGATGGAAATCTCAATGAACAACAGTTGGAGTTCACGCGAACCATACATGATTCCGGAACGGATTTATTGACACTGATTAGTGACATTCTCGATCTATCCAAAATTGAAGCCGGACATATGGAAGCGCAATATGAAGAAGTGTCTGTTGCTTTTGTCGCGGAAACAATGAAGTCCGTATTTGAACAGCACGCCGAAAGCAAACGCCTTGGCCTAAGAGTGGAAGTCGCTCCAGATACGCCCGAAACCATATACACGGATGAGCAGAGATTACGGCAAATTTTGAGTAATCTGTTGTCCAATGCCATAAAGTTTACGGAACACGGGCATGTAGAACTCCTCATACGCCCGGTTAATCCAGACGAATGTGACATACCCGGAGGGCATCACGAGTCAGTGCTTGCATTTTCGGTACGCGATACAGGAATCGGTATTCCCGACGAGAAGTACGATCAAATTTTTCAGGCCTTTACTCAGGCCGATGGTGCAATCAGTCGCAAATACGGAGGCACGGGACTTGGATTATCCATATCCATGGAGTTAGCCAGACTCTTGCACGGCTCCATTACAGTCGAAAGCAAGGCAGGAGAAGGGAGTGTTTTTACATTGTATCTTCCGTTGCGTATGCCGCGTACGGTTGAATCGTCTTCAGAGGCTGGGGATGAAGCCCCCAATGAAGACAATGGTGCCAAAACCGTCCTTGTTATTGAAGATGATATCGCGTTTTCCAGCTTGGTCAGTCGCTTCATCAAAGATCAAGGTTTGAAAGCTGTTGTGGTTCCGCATGGAAAGTCTGGATTGGAGCAGGCGCGTACACTTCTCCCCCATGGTATTGTTCTCGATTTGAGTCTGCCGGACATGGATGGGTGGGCCGTTCTCGAACAACTCAAAGCCGATCCCGTGACCGCATCTATTCCAGTTCATGTCATATCTGGACGAGAAGATATCGTTGCATCGCTTGGTCGTGGAGCCTCTGGCTATTTATCAAAGCCTGTGGACATCAATCGACTCGATGAAGTTGTTGGCGAAATGGCTTTGGATAAGCCGTCTTCGATTTCCGATGTTGTTATCCTGGAAATCGACTCTATTGCTCCGGGAGCTGTGGGGACTTTTTTGGAAGAGAAAGGATTCAATGTAGAAACGTTGTCCTCAATAGAAGCTGGCATTGCTCGTCTCAAAGAACGATCATGTGATTTTGTGCTCGTTGTTTTTGGTACGTCTGAACAAGAAACCTTTGATGGATTGCGCCAGCTCCATGATATTGATGAAGCGGGGGGAATTCCGATTATTGCCTTTGCAGAAAGCGGTATTGATCCACGTATGGCCGAAGCGATGTCTCCATATTGCAAAAGCATAATTGTTTCCAGTGAACAATCATCTGAACGGTTGTTACAGGAGATGGCGTTGTTCCTTTCTAAAGTTGAGAAAACCGAAAATGAAATCACGTGCTTAGATGTTGAGGTTTCGCGCGACGATAATAATGGAGTTGGAGGTTTTTCGTCCCTGAACGGGCATACAGTACTCATTGTCGATGATGACGTGCGGAATATTTTTGCTTTGACTCAAATCCTTGAAAGTCGCGGTATGCGGGTGGTCAACGCATCAAATGGTCACGAAGCGATAAATCGACTTCATGAGACCTCTGATGTTGACATTATACTCATGGATATCATGATGCCGGAGATGGATGGATATGAGACCATTGAGGCTATTCGGAAACAGGAGGCATACAAAAGCGTACCGATTATTGCGCTCACGGCGAAAGCCATGAAAGATGATAAAGCGAAATGTCTTGAGGTCGGTGCAAGCGACTACTTATCGAAACCAATTGAGAGCGAAAAATTACTCAGTCTCATGCGTGTCTGGATTTCTGCCAAGTAAAGGAGCACACGTGTGAACATGGAGAAGAATGAGGTTGATATTGGTTTGTCCGATGAGGAACTCGACGGTGCACTTGCTGCAATTGCTCGTGTTTACGAGTATGATTTGCGAGAATATAGCCGGGCTCATGTGCGTCGCCGATTGCGGTTTTTCCTCTCCGAAACCGATTTCAACTCTGGTGCAAGCATGTTGGCGCGGTTGCTTGATGACGCGAACCTTTTTCGTTCTTTTCTTGCTCGTTTTTCGGTCAACGTAACAGAGTTGTTCCGTGATCCCATGTTTTACGCGGTTTTCAGGAATAAGGTTGTGCCTTGGTTACGTTCCTATGCGTACCTCAAGGTATGGTTGGCAGGATGCGCAACTGGTGAAGAGGCATACTCCATGGCGATCGTTTTGACTGAAGAAGGGTTGATTGACCGTTGTCGAATTTATGCGACGGACTTTGATAGCAATGCGCTGGCGAAAGCGCGTTTGGGATGGTATGATGTCAAAGATGCACGTGTCTTTTCAAAAAATTACCTACTCGGTGGCGGACAGCATGACGCTGTGGATTATTATCACATCACGCAGGGAGCCATGGTGATGAACCCGGTATTGCGGAAGCGAATTGTTTTTGCCGAGCATAATCTTATAACGGATACCCTTTTTGGGGAAATGCATTGTATCGCTTGCCGCAATGTGATGATTTATTTTAAAAAATCGAGAAAGGAAAAGACTTTGGAAATGTTTGATAAAAGTCTTGTTCCTGGAGGTTTTTTCTGTCTCGGCCCCAAAGAAGGACTCCAAGGAACGACATTGGACAGGCGATTTGATGTCGTTGATGCCGGACAGCGTATTTATCGAAAAGCACATTGACCATGGAAGGTACTTCTCGACTTGTTGTCATGGGAGCATCAGCCGGAGGAATTGATATGCTTTTACGGATTCTTCCGGAACTTCCCGTTGATTTCCATGTCCCTGTGGTGGTCGTACAACATGGGGACACTGAGACCGTGGATTTTCTTGTCGATGCATTGGAGAAACGATGTCGTCTCAAAGTGACTCAAGCTGGTCCACATGAAATGATCAAAACGGGGTGTATTTATTTTGCTCCAGCTGGGTACCATGTTCTTATCGAGTCGGAAGGGAGTTTTACCTTGACGAAGGAGCCGGCTGTTTCCCATGCTCGGCCTTCGATTGATGTTTTGTTCGAATCGGCTGCCGATGCGTTTGGTGAAAATGTTCTTGGGATGATATTAACAGGCGCGAATGATGATGGTGCAGCCGGACTGCAAGCTATACGGAGACGGGGTGGTGTGGGCATTGTTCAGAAGCCGGATATGGCAGCATTTCCATATATGCCCGCAGCTGCACTGTCGCGCGCTGGAGCCGATGCTGTGCTTTCGCCGCAGGATATGGTTTCGTACTTGAGAAGGTGGGGTGAGCGATGAATATCGAAACGACAACAGCTCGAATTTTATTGGTCGATGATCAGACCGCGAACCTTACATCGTTGGCAGGGATCCTCAAGCCTCTTCAAGTAGAAGTCGATACAGCACGCTCTGGACCTGAAGCGTTAGCCAAGCTGTTGCGTGCGGAATACGCTTTGGTTTTTCTTGATGTTCAGATGCCGGAGATGGATGGTTTTGAAGTCGCCGAACTGATGCGTGGGAGTATGAAAACCCGCGATATTCCGATTATTTTTGTGACTGCTCTTAATACCGAGCAAAAATATGTTTTTCGTGGCTATGAAACCGGGGCGGTCGATTATCTTTTCAAACCACTTGAACCAATCATTGTTCGTTCCAAAGCAAATGTTTTTCTTCAGTTGGCAGAGAAAAATCGGCAGCTTGCCGCAAAGAATCGTGAACTGGACAAAATTGTTGGTGAATTAACCGAGACACGAGATGCATTGCGCGTTGCCAATAGGCAGCTTGCAGATATGGCATTGCGTGATGGGTTGACGGGGTTGGCCAATCGTCGCCGTTTTGATCAGGTGTTATCCGGTGAGTGGACACGTGCCATTCGTGATGGCTCCGAATTGAGCTTGGCGATGATCGATATTGACTATTTTAAGCTTTATAATGATGCGTATGGGCATCAACAAGGCGATGTCTGCCTGCGTCGGGTAGCACGCGCACTTGAAAATGCGCTTAAACGAAGTACGGATTTGCTTGCCCGATATGGTGGAGAAGAATTTGTCGCCATCATGCCATTGACGGATCGAGAAGGCGCACGTGCCATTGGTGAAGCGTTACGTTTCCAAGTGGAAGATATGGGGTTGGTCCATCGCATGTCGCTTATCGCCGATGTTGTCACGGTCAGTATCGGATTGACAACGATTAGGCCACAATCCCTTTCCATCGCCAGTGCGGATGCAACCTATGTGGGACAAGCTCCTGCTCGCTTTGTGGCAACTGCGGATTCGGCATTGTATCAGGCAAAAGAAAATGGACGCAACCGCGTGGTCATCTTAGATAGTCGAATGGAAGAGGTGTAGACGTGTTGTGCCGACTGATGATGTGCCGACGAAGTACCTTTTGCGTGGCGCCATTTCCTTCATTGCGCGAGAGGGGCGCATTACAAGCCTAAGATCTGCTTGAGTTCGGGAATGCGTCGGCGACTGATAGGGAGTTCGATCCGGGTTTTTCCCATCGTCCGAAGCATAAAGTTGCCTCCAGGCAATGAAGCGATTTCGGTCACCATATCGAGATTGACAAGATATTTTCGATGAACGCGAAAAAAGCGGAAGGGTTTGAGGCGTTCTTCGAGATTCTTCAGACGAAATGAAGTCAGAATTTTTTTCGAGGCAGTGTGGACAAACGAATAGTCTTCGTAGGCTTCCACGAAAATGATCTGGTCATACGGGAGTAAAATAGTTCTCCCATCCATGGAGATGGGAAGCTTTTCAATGTCCAGAGGACGGGCCAAGCTTTTGGGATCCCATGCCTGCCGTAAGGCTGAAATGAATTGTCCTTCCTCTTCCTCACCTAAAGGAAGTTGAACCGTCTGTTCCCTGTCTTCTTCTCCGTCATCATCACGCCATGATGGAGTCGGAATGTCCTTGAACGCGGAACGCATTCTGGAAAGGCGTTCCACTGTTTGGTGGAAGCGTTCAGAGGCAATGGGCAACAACAGGTAATCCACAGCGCCAAGTTCAAAAGCCGTGAAGGCCAAGGATTCATTTTCTGCCAAGAAAACAAGGCCGGGACGTTTTTTGCGGCCGGCGAGCATTTGCGCAAGTTCAATCCCGCTCACGCCGCCATCAAGTTCGACACCAACAAAAAAAAGCCCGTATGAGATACCTTCAAGGAGTTCTAATGCCTCGGCTGCGCTCACAGCCTCGCCGACAACCCGAATGAAATCAACCTCGTGCAATAATTTTCGCAACGAGGCTCTCGCATTCGGGTCTGAGTGAAGCAGCAAGGTTGTTATATGAGACATGATATATCAGTAGGTGGTATCGTCCTCTCCCGCATTCGTTTCGTATCTCGCCATTGGATGTGAGACAAGGGGATTTTTGTCTAGGTGACAGCCAGAGGGAATGGTTCAGGAGCTGGCCCTGTTATCGTTTGCGACAGGGACTCTGTCGGCATCATGTCGGAAAGTTCTTCAAGTCTTCTCGACTTATATGCATTCAGAGCTTCAAGCAAGGTCATACCCGCAGCTAGAAAGATATCAATGCCAGCCGATTGTACTGCATTGGCGGTTGCTTTTGCAATGCGACCTGTAATGAGTACCGCTGTTTTCATTTCAAGAAGCGCATCAACAAGATGTGTTGTTGCAGGATCATTGTCGATGTAGCCATAATGATGGCTTGCTTCATCGATCACGACAAATCCCGGAGCTGTCTGCGGCCAGTCGGCTACAGTGCTGTCAAACGTCTCCCCATTGACGCTGATTGCAATAAACATTCTCTCCTCCCCTCATATGTGAGTAGTCAGTTCTTGCCACTCTGTTTTATTGAAAAAAAGATGGTCTTTTTTTTATAGCACGCAAGGCTGTGTTTGTGGAAGTGTTTTTTCTTCAATCCATTCCCAATTTCAAGGAGAGGATACATCGACCATATGATGTGCTGGATTTCAGGAGGGCATTATATTATGCGAAGGCTGTAGCCTTATGATCATCGTATTTTTGTATCGTTGTATTCTTGGGACAATGCAGTGAATGGCATCGTGATGAAAGCGGTCGGAGCCATGGAAAAAATTCCCACTATTCTTGTCATCGATGACGAGATCATCAATCTGAAAGCACTTCAACGCATCCTTGAAGGTTCCGGGTTTCGTGTTCATTTGGCTCGTGACGGCAAGCGTGGCCGGTATCTTGCTAACGAATTTCAGCCAGATCTTATTCTTCTCGACGTTATGATGCCTGGAGAATCCGGTTTTGAGACGTGTGAAGCGCTCAAAAGCGATCCTCGAACAACGGAAATCCCAATTATTTTCATCTCCGGATTGCAGGAGGTCGATTTCAAGGTTCGGGGATTGAGTATGGGTGCGGTCGATTATATCACGAAGCCGTTTGCCAAGCTCGAAGTACTTGCTCGAGTCAAAATTCATATTAAATTACGGCAGGCCTATCGTGCAGCCATTCAGGAACAGGCGGCCAAGCTTGCACAGATTCGTGATGCACAACAGGCTATCCTGGTTCGGCCTGAGGATATGCCCGAGGCGCAATTCGCTATTCGGTATCTTCCCATCCTTGAAGCGGGTGGGGATTATTATGATGTTTTTCCGGTGAGTGAGCATATTACTGGATATTTTGTGGCGGATATTTCTGGGCATGATCTTGGTGCCTCCTTTGTGACGTCATCGCTCAAAGCGTTGATTCATCAAAACACCGGGCCACTTTTTTCCGTTGAAGAAACGCTCAGGACGATGAATGCGGTGCTGCTTCATCTTTTACGAGATGGGAAGCATCTTACGGGGTGCTATGTCTGCCTCAACAGAAATATGTCCCAACTCACGTTGGCTGGAGCCGGGCACCCGCCACCGGTATATGTGCCTCGTGGGGAAACGCCGATCATGCTTGAGGCGAAAGGGGATATTCTCGGTGTCTTTGAAAGTGTTCAGTTTGATACTCTGACATTACGGGTCAATTCCGGTGATCGCTTGTATTTATATACCGATGGCTTGGTAGAACGACAGACTGGTCCGGACAGGGGGCGTACACAGGGAGATGTCAAACTGATGGCCTTGGCAGAAGAGGTGTCGTCAATGACTTTGGAAAAGGCCTTGGACCATATCATGATGCACATGTTTCCGGAGAACACATCTCCAGACGATGACGTTGTGTTGTTAGGTATCGAAATCTAATTTGGGATAGTGAAGTTTGTATTGTTGTGAAGCGATGGAGGGGTTATGTTGCATGTAAAAACATGCCCTGATGGTTTTGATATAAGTCTTTCATCGGCATTGTGTAGTGTTGACGAAGTCGCATCGTACGTTGAAGAGTTCTTAAAACAGAATGAACTGCAGTCTCTCATTTTTGATTTACTTTTACTTTTGCGGGAGGCACTTCTTAATGCTATCATCCATGGGAATCAACAAAGACAAGAGAAAAGTGTTAATCTTCAATTTCGTCTTTTCCCGGACCGTATTGCCCTTCGTATAACAGATCAGGGGCGCGGTTTTGATCTGCAGTCGCAGTATGAAAAGTCTGTCGATGTTGTCGGGACGAGTGGACGAGGCATTACAATTATGAAGCATTATGCTGATGTATTGACATACGATGAGTCAAGTAAAACACTTGATATTGTGAAACATATAACTGGAGTGAAGGCGCCATGACGCAACGTAGTGAAGGAGAAAAGTCAGTTTTTATTCCAGATTTTGATATTATCGCCTCTCATGTTGATGCGTTGAGAAAATGTATTGAAGAACTTTTAGTGCAAGACGATTCATCGCTGACCATAGATATGGTTCATGTTACCTCCATCGATTCAATAGGTATTGGATTGTTGGTTGCAACGCATAATACTTTGAAAAAGAATGATGGAAATCTTGCGTTGAAGAATGTTTCATCAGATATTATGAGACTTTTTAACATTATGCGTTTAGACCGTCACTTCACTATGTAAATACGCATACTTCGCGATCACCCTATCAGCTACAGTTATTTATTCCGGAGGATAACATGGATGAAATCCTGCACATGTTCGTTGAGGACACGAAAGAGCATCTTGCCAATATTGAGTCGAATCTCATGGACATGGAGCAGGCTGGAGTCAGCATTGATGAAGAGATTGTGAACAAGGTGTTTCGCGCAGCGCATTCCATTAAAGGTGGAGCTGGCTTTTTGAACCTGCGCAATATCCGTGAACTCTCGCACAAATTGGAAAGCATCCTTCATATGATCCGCAACCGGGAGCTTGTGCCGAACAATCAAATCATTACAGCGCTGCTTGGTGGCTTCGATCGATTGGTATCGTTGTGTGAACATGTCGAGGCGAGTGACGAGGAAGATATTCAGGATGCATTGGATGTTTTGAAGAAGCTTACTTTGCAACTGTTGCCGGAATCCGAACGTGTGGGCATGGATACCTGTAAAAATGTCGGTTCTCCTGGATCTCCCTTTGTCTTTCAGGTGACTGAACTTGATTTGAATCAAGCATTGAAGGGTGGAAAATATTTATACATTGTTGAATATGATTTAATTCATGATGTCCAGGCAAAAGGGAAAACACCTCTTGAAATCATATCGGGAATGGAATCAGCCGGTCTTATCCTCGACTGCAAGATTGATTTTGACGCTGTGGGTGTGCTCTGTGATGAAATCGTGAATTCCATCCCCTTTATTGTTCTGTTCGCAACGATCATTGAGCCGGATTTAATTGGGCACCTGTTTTCTGTTGGGAATGATCATATCACGCGTATCGATCCGGGGAGACTCCCTGCTTCGACTCCAATAGATTATGGGCAGCCCGATGCAGATTTATTGAATTCTCCGATACAGGAGCATGTATGTTTTGGGGACGTTCATGTGAACTGTTATGATCGAATTTGTCTGTTGACGGCACACGGCGCATTGACGAGGGCTGGAGCGGCGACCATGCAACAGGCTTTGCTGTTTATTTTGGAAAAGAATCTGGATGCACATTGTGACCTGACACAGGTGGCAGAATGTGATTCGATGTGCCTGCAACTTCTGATGTCGGCAGGAAAGACGTTTCGAGGGCGCAACATGCATTTTACGTATAAAGATGGTCTTCCACAGGTGTTGGCTGATCTGGCAAAACGAGCCGGCGTACGCACCGAAACTTTTTTTGCTTAATGGAAAGGTCAAATATGGATATGCAGTCGCTGTTTCTCGAAGAAGTTCGTGAGCAACTTCAAGAGCTTGGAGCCGCTCTGTTTGAGTTGGACGCCGATCACGGCGACAAATCACGAGTTGATCGCATTTTTCGCGCTATCCATACCATAAAAGGGGCCTGCAGCATGTTCGGCGTGGAAGGCGTTGTCTCTTTGGCCCATGATGTGGAAACCGTTTATGACAAAGTCCGCAAAGGGGAGCTCCATGTCACAAAAGAGCTTATCGATCTGACCTTTGCCGTTCAAGATCAAATGGCCGTGATGTTGGAAAAGCAAGATGGCGATGTGGACGAAGAAAAAACGCTGGAACTGTTGACTGGAGTTCAAGCGCTACTGGATACCGGAGAGGCTCCCGTTATGGCAGTTCATGCCGAAACGACAGAGGACGACAGCACTGAAACCTCTGGCGAAGAAAATCATGCATCCAACGAGCCCCTTGATACAACACCCTCTCCCGTGTCAGCGACATCGAATGATACACTGTGTACGTATCATGTTCGGCTCAATCTTGTCGGGCCGGGTGTGCTTGAGCAAACGGACCCTCAGAGCATTCTTGATGAATTGCGGAACCTAGGAGACGTTGTTGTCATGTGTGACGATTCCAAGCTGCCTCTCCTGGATGATTTGGATATTCATGACGGGCATCTTGTATGGCATGTTTTTATCTCCACACCGAAAAAGCAAGATTTAATTGAAGATGTTCTCTTTTTTGTGAATGAGAATCAATCGACCATACAATGTATCGATACACAAGGCCGGTTGCCTGAGGAGTCTCAATACAGCAACGTGCTTGCTGCATGCATGGAACACGGGAGGGTGTCAGAGGAAGACTATGCAGCCTTGTTGGAGGCTGAACCAACACCGATCATTTTATCTTTTCCTCCAGAGTCCGAGACGATACCCTTCGTATCAGAGCCATCTCCTGTTGCACCGGCGGATTTCAAGCCCGTGCAAGCGACAGAAGAGCCTCGCAAATCAGCCTCGACGGACAGCGTGGCGACACCCAGCTCTCCTTCAACATCTGCATCAACCCCCCGGCCACAATCAGCGCAAAGTATTCGTGTTGAAGCCGTCAAGTTGGACAACCTGGTCAATCTTGTCGGGGAACTTGTTATTGCTCAAGCTCGACTGACGCAGATTGCGGCATCAATTGGGCATCTTGAACTGACGAGTGTGGCGGAAGAAATCGAGCATTTGAGTAATGACTTGCGTGATAATACGTTAAGTGTGCGTATGCTCCCTATTGGGACGACATTCAGTCGTTTTCGGCGCTTGGTTCGTGATCTTTCGGCAGAGTTGCATAAAGAAATCGAACTGGTGACCGAGGGGGGAGAAACAGAGCTGGATAAAACCGTTATTGAGCAACTCAATGACCCGTTAGTGCATCTTTTACGTAACAGTATTGATCACGGTATCGAGCCTCCCGAACAGCGCGTAGCAGTTGGGAAGCCGCCTCAGGGACGTATCGTTCTTTCTGCTGAACATGTTGGTGGTGAAGTTGTTGTCCGTATTGTCGATGACGGGAAGGGGATTGATCCGAAAGTCATTCGGGACAAAGCCATAGAAAAGGGGTTGCTCAGCCCCGATGTCCGCTTGAGTGATACCGAAACATTTGCTTTGATTTTTCAACCTGGCTTTTCCACGGCCGAGCGAGTGACGAGTGTTTCGGGCCGTGGTGTCGGCATGGATGTGGTCAAACGAAGTATGGACGCTCTGCGCGGTAAAATTGATATTCAAAGTGAATACGGCGTGGGGACCACGCTGACTATCAAACTTCCGCTGACGTTGGCGATTATTGACGGTTTGCAGGTTCGTGCGTCGAATGAAATGTATATCATCCCTCTTGCCGCAGTTGAAGAGTGTGTTGAACTGTCTGCAGCGGAAAGAGATAGCAATGTGCGGAATCGAACATTGCATCTGCGTGGTGAGCTTGTTCCCTATCTACGTCTGCGCGAAACCTTTGCCCTTGCCGGACCACCTCCTCCTCTTGAGCAGATTGTTATTACATGGAACGGGCAAAAACGGGTTGGTATTGCCGTTGATGAAGTTCTAGGACAACAACAAACCGTCATCAAAAGCCTCGGTCGAGCAATTGGTAATGTTGAGGGTATATCCGGGGCAACGGTCAACGGCGACGGCTCCATGTCTCTCATTCTCGATATTCAGACATTAATTGCGTCAACACGCTAGGTCGAGAGGCCGATAAAAGAACGTATGGAAAGGCCGCGGGAGACGAGGTGTGACTCCTCTCCCGCGTTTTTTGGCGTTACTGTTGTTAACGGCGTATGCCTATTGGCCTCATAGGTCTGGAACGAAAACCGCTACGACTTCGGGGACCCGCTTGAAATCCTGTTCGGGAGAAGTTTCGGGACGGTGCTTGGAATGCACGAGGGACGATACGACCGGACGACCGAGGAGGCGTGAAGCTGGGCCGTGTTCCGGAAACGGAATGCGAAGTACGAAACGCTGAAGACGGCGCCTGTCGGAATCGTTGTCCATAGGCACTTGGAGAGATCGTTGCTCGTCTTGCGTTGACTTGAGTCACTGCACGATATCGATTGTATGCTGCAGAGGCTGGAGCAGCGCGAGGCGTATTGACGAGCGCGGCAGACGTGTCACGTGGGCTCGTATACCCCGAAGGCGATATCGATCGCGTGCGTTGCCGCCACGCCGGGTTCGAGGCAACAGCGGCCCTGGTGTTTTGGGTATGCGTTGCAGCTCGATATCGGTTGTACACAGGAGGATTTGTGACAGGTCGATGGACTGTATTCGTTGCGGTAACGGGCGGAGCATACGGACGCGGAGAGGCCGCTGCTCGATATATATTGGAGCTCGTGTTGCCGTAGTAGCCGGGAGGCGGGAACGGTGGCCTGTTCGGCCGCAGAAATCCGGTCCAGTATCCATTATAGAATCCGTTTGAATACCAATATGGAGCATAGGGAGAATAGACAAACGGCGAGGAATAGAATGGTCTGTTGTAAAAATATGGATTGGACCATCCGATATAGCCGTGTCCAGGACGGCCCGGGTCCCAGAGTGTTTGGTAATAATTCGTCCAGACAGCCCGGCTGTAATTGGCGTAAAGTATTTGCGCAGCCGACCATGGTTGTGCTGTGGCTGAAATCGCTGTGAAAATGGTAAGCAGAGACACAACGAGGGACAATAAAATACGGCGCATGATACACCCCCGCGTAGTATGCCCAGCATGCCGATTGCGGTATCAGAGGGATGAAAACGGACAATGCCGGACCGTGGAATTCAATATATATAATAATACAGAGTACGGCTTGGGACAAGAACTCTTGAGAGAAACAGACGCAGTGATTGCGGTCTGGGAGATGGAAAGAGAACCGGTCGCGGGAGCGACGCGGGAGGAACTGGGATAATCGAGGAGAAGGAGCGTCATATGAGTATGTCGCTCCTTCTCCCGTCGTGAAATCGTTACCTGCTAATCATTCTCTGGATCCAGTTTGACTTTGTCCCAGAGAGCATCGAGTTCAGCAAGCGTCATGTCGGCAATATCTTTCCCGTCACGTTTGGCCAGTACTTCGAGTTTGGCAAATCGGTCGAGGAATTTTTTATTCGCATGATCAAGGCATGTGTTGGCTTTAACCCCTAAGCGTCGGCCGTATTCCGTGAGCGTAAAGAGATAGTCGCCGAATTCCTCTTGAATAGCTTGGAGGTTGCCGGATTCCTGCGCTTTGGCAAGTTCTTCCCACTCTGCATCGAGAGCGTTTTTGACATCGGTATCGTTTTCCCATGTGAAGCCAACACGGGCGGCTTTCGAATGGATGCGGTAGGCTTTGAGCAGAGGGGGCAGCCCCGAAGGAAGGCTATCGAAAATGCTGGTGCCTTCTTTTTTCTCCATGCGCTTGATACGCTCCCAGTTGCGCATGAGTTCTTCCCTATTCGCGATTTCAAGATCATCGAAAACATGGGGGTGGCGGCGGATCATTTTTGCTGACTCTGCATCAATGGATTGTGCCAGAGTGAATTTGCCGTCACGTTGATAGAGTTTTGTCACGAAGAGCAGAAGAAACAATACATCGCCGACTTCTTCGAGCGCAGCGGCATCGTCTTCGCTACGAATGGCGTCGACAAGTTCGAAGGACTCTTCGATTATATAATCGCAGAGACTTTTGGGGGTTTGTGCTTTATCCCAGGGACAACCTTCCGGGCTGAGCAAGGTATCAAGCACTTGCGAGAGGTGTTCGAGGGCGTGGGCGTCTTTTGCACTCATTTTGTGTTCCTTATTGCAAAAAATAGAGCTCGAGTCAGGAAAAGAAGAGCGTCGTAAGCATCGCGTAGAATTATGGGGTTTGCGCAGCTTCAGACTTCGGAAGCAGTGAATGAAGGTGATCGAGCATATTCTGTGGGATAGCCTGTTGAATAAGTTGTGTTATCGGTTGTTGAAACGACAACAGTCGCGACGATGTCAACAACGGGTTGTCGGGAAGAAGGGTTGTGACCAGTATAAACAATACCGAGGTGAGGATTGCTCCTTTGATGAGTCCAGCCAGAGCACCGAGCACGGAATCAGCCATGTGGAAAATGGACAGATGGATGACTCTGGAAATAGCCGCTGTAATGATAAGCGCGACAAGTAAAATTCCCAGAAATGCCAGAGCGTATGAAATGACGCCTGTATACGTGGTCATTCCCGAGCCGGCCGAGTCCAGTGCTTTCGAAGTGTACGGAATGAGCAAGTGGTAAATGGAATTGGCACCATAGAAGCCGGCGAGAAGCGATACAATCATGGCTGCTTCACTGACTAATCCTCGTAGAAAACCTCGAATGGCAAAAAAAAGCCAAATAACGATGACAACAATGTCAGTTACAGACATGATGTTCCATCCTCGTAATGAAGTACGCGCCCAAAGAGAGCGTTACTTGCCCTATCAAAGTGTCTCAGAAATGAAAAGCGGACCGAGCCTGGAAGGCGTGGGCAGTATGCTTGCTGGACGAGGATGTTACGATTCCAATGCCCCCTCATGATCCAAAAGATATTTTTTTAAATTAATACCGCCACCGAAGCCGACAAGATCATCATTGGCTCCAACGACGCGATGGCATGGGTAGACTAAAGGAAATGGATTGGTCGCCATAGCACGCCCAACAGCGCGTGCACCTTTGGGTTTTCCACACATGGAAGCCAGTTCGCCATAGGTCACGGTTGTACCGGGTTTGACTTTACAGAGTTGCTTGAGTGCTTTCGTCTGAAAAGGAGGAACAATGCTGAAGTCAAAAGGAAGATCGGGCCATTGATCAAGTTTTCCTTCTACATAGGCGATCAAGGCTTTGCGAAGGGCGTACGCTTCGGCTGTTGAATATTTTTCCGGTGGCAAATCGTCGTAGTGCAACTCGATATGAACGATTTTGTCTTTATGCCACTCGATGGTCAATCCAAGCGGTGCAGCCGTTATGGTTTCGCTATCTCTCATACATCCCTCCCTGTCCGATGACTTCAAAGACATCTTAAAACTGATTATACAAAGGGCGAAGAACGCCCTGACCAATACCTGACCTCGTAACTATACGTTTTTTTTTGTTTATGGGGCGTTTGTTTAGAGGCCCTGCATCCCATTGTGAATTGTTTCCCCTGTTAAAGCAGGCGAAAACGTATTTCGTCAAGGAGGCCCTGTTTCTGACGAGCCCATTCAGGAGCCACGAGTTCTCCCGGGGCCGGATCGCCAGTAAGGCGATGCACGACAATATGAGCTGGAAGAAGACAAAGAGCCTTGACAAGCATATCAATATACGCTTCACGAGTTAACGGTGTATAGAGACCATGGTGATACCAGGTCGCAATACGAGTATCTTGTGCGACATAGAGATTGTGAAACTTTATACCGGCAATAGGTTGAGCTGCCGCAAAGCGAACAGTCTCAAGGAAATCCGCATCGGTTTCTCCGGGCAAACCGGCCATGACATGAGCGCAGACGAGAAGGCCGTTGTCGGCCAAAAGGCGACAGGCTTGCGCGAAGCACGCCGCGCTATGGCCACGTCCGATACGCTCCAGCGTGGCGTTGTTTGAAGACTGGAGACCGAGGTCAACCCAGAATTCCTCGACCGGTGCATTGGCAAGCAACGCGGCCTTGTCCGGATCAATGCAGTCGGGGCGTGTACCGAGACAGATTCCGACCAGTCCGGGAAGCGGCACGATTTCGTCAAGGAGGGCTTGTATACGTTCGAGCGGACCATAGGTGTTCGTGTAGGATTGAAGGTATCCAAGAAAAAGGTCTGTTTTGTATTTTTTGCCGAGCCGTTCTTTCCAGTGGGACCATTGCACAGCAAGGGGTTCTCCCGTATGGTACAGCCCGGTGCCCGAGCCTTTGGGGTTGCAAAACGCGCAGCCGTGTCGTGAAATGGTTCCGTCTCGATTGGGGCATGTCATGCCGGCATCGAGTGGAATCTTTTGAACTCGCTTTCCGAATCGTTGCCTGAGGTAGGCTGACAGGCTTAAGTAGGGAAGTTCATGCATGTGGGGCTATTGGGGATTGGCGGTGCATATTGACCCGAAGCCGTTTTTGACGGAGTTCGGGGAAAAACATTGACAAGTGGGCTCGAATCGAACATCACGCCGACTGAACACGCCTTCAGGCACGTCATGGCGTTTTGGGAACGCGCAACCGGTTGCGGTTATTATCGGTCCCGAAAGAAGGGGAGTCAAGCGAGGAACTATGAAAAAAGCACTGGATTTCGCCCTGGGCGTATTTTCCAACGACCTGGCGATCGATCTGGGGACGGCAAACACCTGTGTTTACGTCAAGGGCAAAGGTATTGTGCTGAACGAACCGTCGGTTGTTGCCGTAAAAAAAGATTCGCGAGGCGTGAACAAAGTTTTGTCCGTTGGTGCCGAAGCCAAAAAAATGCTCGGTCGGACACCGGGCAATATTGTCGCTATTCGGCCCATGAAGGACGGGGTTATCGCCGACTTCGAAGTGACGGAAGCCATGCTGCGTCATTTTATTTCCAAGGTGCACAACTCGCGGCGGTTGGTACGTCCGCGCATCATCATTTGTGTGCCCACTGGAATTACGCAGGTGGAAAAGAGGGCGGTGAAAGAATCGGCGCAAAGTGCCGGTGCACGCGAAGTCTATTTGATCGAAGAGCCCATGGCCGCGGCTATCGGTGCGAATCTTCCCATTACCGAGCCGACTTCCAACATGGTTGTCGATATCGGTGGGGGCACGACCGAAGTTGCCGTTATTTCTTTGTCCGGCATTGTGTATTCGAAATCGGTGCGCGTGGGCGGTGACAAGATGGACGAAGCCATCATGCAATACGTTAAGCGCAAATATAATATGCTTATTGGTGAATCGACAGCTGAACAAATCAAAATTCAGATTGCATCGGCTCACCCCTCCACGAGTACAGGAGAGATGGAGGTCAAAGGCCGTGACCTTGTCACGGGCATTCCGCAGAATATTGTCATTACTTCCGAGGAAGTACAAAAAGCCATTGCCGAACAGGTGGAAAGCATTGTCCAGGCTGTTCGTATTGCCTTGGAGCAGACGCCGCCAGAGTTGGCAGCCGATATTGTCGACCGGGGTATTGTTTTGACAGGTGGGGGCGCGTTGCTGCGCGGGCTTGATCAACTTCTGCGAGAGGAGACCTCGCTGCCCATCACTGTGGTCGACGATCCGTTGTCCACCGTAGTTCTTGGTTCGGGCAAGGCTCTGGACAATCTCCACGTGCTCAAGGAGGTCACGATAGATTAAGCCCACTCCCCAAAAGATCACTTTCGGCCTGCTACTCCTACTGTTTTTGTATCTGGGCCTGTTTACCTGGAATATCCGTACCGGTTATGTTGATGCCTTGTCCAGCTACACCGGTCTCGAGTTTGTACGGTGGGTGCTTTCCCCCGGCAAGTGGGTATCTGAACGGGTCGGCGGGTTCTGGGATCGTTACGTCTATTTTGTCGGCGTGCGAGAAGAGAACGAACAGCTCAAGGAGCGGCTTGGTGCGGCCGAAGCCGAGCTGGCTGAGCTGCGTGAACAGCGCGCTGAAGTCAAGCGATTGCGGGCTCTCCTCGACATGGTTCCGCCTATTGGGCGGCGCATGGAGGGGGCTCGAATACTTGCGCATCGGCTTGGTCCCAATGCTGCTTTGGAAACTATCTTACTCGACAAAGGGCTTCATCACGGTCTTTCCATCAATGTTCCGGTGGTAAGCCCTGATGGTGTTGTTGGTCGCATTCTTCGCATCAGCCCGAATGCATCCACAGTGCTTTTGGTGACAGATCCGAATAGCCGTATTCCGGTTGTCGGGCAGACATCTCGTGCTCAAGGGATTCTTATCGGCCGTGGGCCGCATGAAGAAATGAGTGTTGAATATGTCTCGCAACAGGCAGAAATTCAACCGGGGGAACTCCTGGTGACTTCGGGCGTGGAAGCTTTTTTTCCCAAAGGATTGCCCGTTGCGCGTGTCACTCGTGTTGAGCCCACCGGCTCAAGACTGTTTCAAAACGTCCATGCAGCCCCGCTGTTTCAAAAAGATGGACTGGAAGAGGTTGGCCTCTTGATTCCATTTGATGAAGAAGTGGAAATTGAAGCCGGCACTGGAATGGCCGCCCGTATCCCCAAACTCGACAAGAACGAATCTCGCCTTGAAGACGATGCAAAGAAACATTCGGGTGGAGATAAATAATGTGGCAGATTGTATGGTGGATAGGGTTTACAATTGGGGCTGTCTGGCTACAAACGTTGCTCCCCGGAGTAGACTTTTTTGCTGCGGGGTTTATTTTGAGTCTGCAGGAAGAAAAGCCTACGGTTTCCATCTGGCTTGCATTGGCATGGTTGTTCGTTCAAGAAGGATCGGGCAGTCTGGCCTTTGGAACAGGGATTTTATGGTACGGCTTTTTGGCGGCCGTCTTTTATCTGGGACATTGGTTTTTTGAAGCGAAAAATTTTATTTTTATGATTATCCTCGGGGTGTGCCTCGGGATGATGCATTTCGTTTTGACCCATACGATGGCTGTTTTACAGGATTGGCTGATCGTATCCGACAGAATTGTGGTTGAAAGTCTGTTGCAGGCTACCCTCTTCCCGATGGAATGGGGGCTTGTCTATGTTTTATATCACCACGTGCCACGCCATGAATACCAAATTTGATTCGGATGCTTCACACGCACCACGACATGGCTTGATACTTCTTCAAGTCCTTATTTTCGGGTTGTTTTGCCTTTTTACCGTGCGCTTTTGGTATCTGCAGGTCCATAAGGGTGAGTATTTTGCTGAGCAAGCTCGGGAAAATCAATTACGCCAGGCCTCTATCCCTTCAGCGCGTGGTGTTATTTGGGATCGCAATGGGAAACAACTCGCTGTCAATGAACCATCCTTTGCGTTAGGGCTCATTCGAGAAGACTGTGAAGATGTCGACGCGACGTTGGATAAAGTCTCCGAATGGACCAATGTCCCTATCGAACAATTGCAGGAAGCATACAAACGAGGGAAAAAACGCGTTAAATCGTTTGAACCGTTAATCCTCGCTACGGATTTGACTTTTGAGGTTTTGGCGAAAATTGAGGCCAATGCCGTTTTTTATCCCGGACTCAAAATCGTCGTTCGTCACAAGCGATTTTATCCGTATGGTGAACTTGTCTCGCATGTCCTTGGTTATGTTGCCGAAGCCAACGAAGAAGAGCTCGAAAAAGACGATGGTTTGGCGCTGGGTGATTCCGTCGGGAAGCAGGGCCTGGAATATGTTCTCGAACAAACGCTTCGAGGCAAGAAAGGTCTGAAGCAAATTGAAGTCGACGCATTGGGGCGTGAACACAATCAGCAAGTATTGCTTGATCCGCACGCTGGCAACAACATCAAGCTGACCATTGATCTCGACCTGCAAGCCCACGTTGCCAAACAACTTGAAGGGCAAGCCGGAACCATCGTTGTCATGGAACCGTTTTCCGGTCAGATCCTCGCTCTGGTGAGTCAGCCGAGCTATGATAACAATTTATTCGTCCTGGGCGTGCCCCATTCTATCTGGAAAGAACTCCGCGACGATCCACGACATCCTATTCAGAACAGAACGACGCAAAGTGTGTATCCTCCAGGGTCGGTTTTTAAGCTTTTTATGACGGCCTGCGGCCTCTCCAAGGGGTTTCTTAAGTATTCCGATACGGCCTATTGCTCCGGTGGATATCGACTTGGCCAACGTGTTTTTCACTGCTGGAAGCACAGTGGCCACGGAACAATTGATCTCAAACAGGCATTAGTCAGTTCGTGCGACGTATATTTTTATCAGCTCGGTGAACGAATGGGAATTGACCGTATCCACCAGTGTGCTACGGAATTTGGGTTTGGATCGAAAACCGGCATTGATTTGCCGCATGAGCGCGCCGGCCTTGTGCCGAGCAGAGAATGGAAGCGCAAACGACGTGGAGAAGCCTGGACCAAAGGGGAGACTCTCAACGTCTCCATTGGTCAGGGCCAGGTTCTTGCCTCGCCTATGCAAATTGCGCGGTTTATCTCCTCCCTTGTCAATGGGGGGAAACTCATGAAACCCTCTTTGGTGGCCACGGATCCGCCTGTTGTCCAAAGTGAGATACCATTGTCGGACCAGGATAGAGAATTTATTCTCAATGCCATGGTGGAAACGGTTAACCGAGGAACGGCTCGAAGTTTGAAACGGTCTGATGCCCGTATTGGCGGCAAAACCGGGACGGCACAAGTCGTTAAACTGCTTAATGCGTCAAGACGACGAAAGACGCATGAAATGCCGTATCAATACCGTGACCATGCCTGGTTGGCTTCATTTGGCCAGAGAGATGGTAAGTCCTATGTTGTCGTTTGCATGGTCGAGCATGGCGGGCATGGAGGCAGCACGGGTGGGCCGATGGTGCGCGCCGTTTATGAAAAGCTTTTTCCACCGGAGAGCGGTAAGAAAAAAGTGGCTGCCGCCTCGCCGTAAAGACCAATCAGTAGACGCTGGAATGAACCGCAATATATCCTACTATGTCCCCGTTGCATCGGTTTCAGCCAGCAAATCGGAACACTCCAACCTGACGGACCGGTTTCATGTCTCCCATTGACAGACGATTACTTCTTCATCTCAACTGGCCCCTGCTCGGTTTTACCTTCCTGCTTTTCGGGCTTGGGGTACTGAACCTGTATTCAGCAAGTGGATATCGTATGGGCGATGAAGTGTCGCTTATGCCATATTATCACAAGCAGTTCATTTGGGGACTCGTTGGTATGGGGTGCCTTGTGGCCTTCATGCTGTTTGATTATCGGTATCTTGCCCATATTGCCTGGCCACTGATGTTTGCCACAGTGGTTCTTCTTGCGTTGGTTCTTGTCGTTGGGAAGACGGTATATGGAGCCCAACGCTGGTTGACCTTTGGGGGGTTCAATTTCCAACCAAGCGAACTTGCAAAGTTTTCCGTGCTCATATTGGGAGCGCTCCTTTTATCCAAAAAGCAGACTCGACTCGGATGGCTTGGTTTGTTCCAAGTGTTACTTGTCGGATTGGTTCCGGCCGGCCTCATCGTTGTTGAACCCGATTTGGGGAGCGGTCTCAACGTGTTGTTGCTTCTTGGAGGATTAATTCTCTATCAAGGACTGACCGGCGGTGTTCTGAAAACGTTATTGATTGCGTTACCGCTGACGGTTCCAATGGGCTGGTTTTTTCTCAAGCCGTACCAGAAACAACGTATTTTGACGTTGATCGATCCGAGTAAAGACCCACTTGGGACAGGGTATCACATCATACAATCCCGCATTGCTATTGGTTCTGGGCAACTGTGGGGAAAAGGGTTTCTTGAAGGGACACAAAGTCAGTTGCGTTTTTTGCCGGAAAAACATACCGATTTTGCCGTAGCCGTATTTGCCGAGGAATGGGGGTTTGTAGGCTCCATTGCATTAGTTGCGCTTTTTTGTGTCTTCCTCTACTTGATATTCGTCACGGCACGAGGAGCAAAAGACCGCTTCGGGAGTTTTCTTGCTGCCGGTGTCTTTTTTTACTTCTTTTGGCAAATACTGATCAATATGGGGATGGTCGTCGGCATTATGCCGGTTGTCGGCATCCCGCTGCCTTTTGTCAGTTATGGTGGATCGGCCACCATTGTAAATTTTTGTCTGATCGGCCTGGTGCTCAATGTCTCCATGCGCCGGTTCATGTTCAAAAAATGATGAAATACCAGCCTCGCGTCCAAGCAATTCAACAAAAATCGCGCCGGTAGCGACGCGTTGCAGCTATTATGGGTTTATTCGGGAAAAGGAGCGCTACTGTGGCCAGAGACGAAATCAATGCCTTTCTCGGGGCCGGGACGACCTATCAGGGGCGTCTTGACTTCGAAGGGTCGGTCCGGATCGATGGCAATTTTCAGGGAGAAGTCGAATCTTCGGGAACCCTTGTTGTTGGGAAAGACGCTACGATCATCGGTCAAGTCAAGGTGGGACAACTCGTATTGAGCGGTCGGCTTGAAGGGGATGTCACGGCACAAAAGAAGGTAACCATGCACAAGACCGCCGTGTTTTACGGCAATCTTGTGACCCCTGCGCTGGTCGTTGAAGATGGAGCTGTGCTTGAAGGAAAAGTGACAATGGACTTCACATCACAGGCTTCTTTGCCGGCTGAAGTCGAAGATTGAAAGAAAGCGTGAAAAAGGTAACAAGCACCGCCAGACAAGGCTTTAGGGCTCTTCGGAGCCCTTTTTCATGCCGAAAAAGGCTTTACACAAGTGTTGAAATCGGCTAATGGCGGACCGACTTTGAAAAAAAATTCACAACCTCAACGGGGGCCGCGATGATTGATTTAGACAGCACTTTTTTTATTCAACTCGTCAACTTCGTCGTCATCCTGATCGCACTCAATGTTGTGCTGATCAGGCCGATCCGATCCGTCCTGGAAAAACGCCGTGAATACATGGCGTCCCAGGCTGATGCCATTCAGGCATTTACGGACACAGCTGACAGTAAATTGAAAAATTATGAAGAGACGCTCGCCACGGCTCGCAAAGGCGCTACTGACATCCGGAACGCGCTTCGTGACGAAGGTGCCGCTGTTGAGAAAGACATTATGGAAAAAGCCGGCGCCGAAGTTTCTGCCAAATTGGCGGAAGCCCGGTCCGAAATTGGGGCCCAGGCCGCGAAGGCCATGGACGATCTGAAGGTCAAGGTAGACGTTATGGCCGGCAAAGCGGTCGAGAAGGTTCTCGGTCAGGCCGGTTAACGTGATGGGGTCACGACAGGGAAAGGAGGGAACATTTTGAAGCGCGTGATGAAAGTCGCCGGGGCAACAACGCTCCTGCTTGCGGTCAGCGCCGTGGCGTTCGCATCCGAGCATGGTGGCGAACACGGTCTTAACTGGATGGATTTCATCTACAGGCTGATCAACTTCGGGTTGGTTGCCGGAGTCATCATCTGGTTGGCTGGCGGAAAGATGAAACAGTTTTTCAAGGGCCGCAGCATCCAGATCGAAAATGAACTGGCAGATCTCGATACCCGTAAGGTCGACGCTGAAAAACGCCTGAAAGAAATCGAAGCCAGCATCTCCAACCTGGAAGAAGAAAAACAGAGCATCCTTGCCGATTACAAGGCTCAAGGCGAAAAGCTCAAGGCTGCCATTATCGAAGCCGCCGAGCAGGCCGCCGTGCAGATCAAGGAGCAGGCCTCCCGTACCGCCGAGAATGAAATGAAGCAGGCGGTTGTTGAAATGCGCGCCGAGCTGGCCGACCTTGTGACGGCCGCTGCCGAGAAATCGATCAAGGATAAGCTGTCGGAGAAGGACCACGAAAAGTTAGTGGATGAATACTTAGCAAAGGTGGTGCTCAATTGACCGAGAACATCATAGCCCGCAGGTACGCCAAGGCGCTTTTCTCCTTGGGGGCCAAAATTGACGGAGAGCCGAAAGGAAAGGCTCGCGGCAAGAAAAAGGCACCTGAAGAGCCGCCTCGCGAGAAGTTTGGCACTGACCTGAATACTCTGGCCGAGACGCTTGAAGCGTCGCCCGAGTTGCTCAGAGTCATGGCCAACCCCATCTTCTCTGCGGAGGAAAAGAGAGCGGTGCTTGGCAAGGTGATGGAAAAGCTGTCGCCGCACCCGATGATTGTTAATTTCGTCGGATTGCTCGCTGACAAAGGTCGTCTCGTCTATCTTCCGGAAATCGCCGCCTACTACGGCGTGCTCCTCGACGCGGATAAAGGAATTGTTCGTGGCGAATTGGTGACGGCGCTGGCGCTTTCCAAGGCCAAACAGACGGCCATCAAGAAAAAACTCGAAAAGCAGCTTGCCAAAACGCTGATGCTCGATTTCGACGTGAACGAGGATATCCTCGGTGGCGTTGTGCTCAAAGTCGGTGACAAAGTTTTGGATGCGAGCCTTCGCGCACAGCTGCAAATGCTGAAAGAAAAAATAAAGAGGGGTGAGTAGGGCCATGCAAATCAAAGCGGAAGAGATTAGCCAAATCATTGAATCGCAGATCCAGAACTACGAGTCTCGGGTCGAAATGAGCGAGACCGGCACCGTTCTGTCGGTGGGTGACCAGATCGCCCGCGTTCATGGCGTTGAAAACGCCATGGCCATGGAGCTCCTGGAGTTCCCCGGTGGCGTTAAAGGCCTCGTTCTGAACTTGGAAGAAGACAACGTTGGTGTGGCCCTTCTCGGCGAAGACACCCACATTAAAGAAGGCGACACCGTTAAACGTACCGGACAGATCTTCTCGGTGCCTGCTGGTGAAGCTGTTGCCGGCCGCGTCTTGAACGCTCTGGGTGAGCCCATCGACGGAAAGGGACCTGTCGACACCGATATTTCCCGTGTCGTTGAAATCAAGGCCCCCGGTATCATCGCCCGTAAGTCGGTTCACGAACCCATGATGACTGGCCTCAAAGCCGTCGACGCCATGACCCCGATCGGTCGTGGACAGCGCGAACTCATCATCGGTGACCGTCAGGTTGGGAAAACAGCTGTTTGCCTTGACGCCATTCTTGCTCAGCGCGACACGGACGTCTACTGCTTCTACGTCGCCATCGGTCAGAAGAAATCCACGGTTGCCCTGGTTGCCGACACGCTCGAAAAGCACGGCGCCATGAAGTACACCACCATTATTTCGGCCACCGCTTCTGAACCGGCTTCGCTCCAGTTCATCGCTGCCTACGTTGGTTGCACCATGGCGGAATACTACCGCGATTCGGGCAAACACGCTCTGATCATTTACGATGACCTTTCCAAGCAGGCTGTCTCCTATCGCCAGATGTCTCTGCTTCTTCGCCGCCCCCCAGGACGTGAAGCTTTCCCCGGCGACGTTTTCTACCTCCACTCGCGCTTGCTCGAACGCTCTGCGAAAGTGAACGATAGCCTCGGTGCTGGTTCCTTGACGGCTCTGCCCATCATTGAAACCCAGGCCGGTGACGTTTCCGCCTACATTCCGACGAACGTTATCTCCATTACAGACGGCCAGGTTTACCTCGAACCTAACCTGTTCAACGCTGGTATCCGTCCCGCCATTAACGTCGGTCTGTCGGTCTCCCGCGTCGGTGGTGCTGCCCAGACCAAAGCTATGAAGCAGGTTGCCGGTACCATGCGTCTTGACCTCGCTCAGTACCGCGAATTGGCCGCTTTTGCTCAGTTCGGCTCCGACCTCGACAAAGCCACCCAGGCCAAACTCAATCGTGGTATGCGCATGGTTGAACTGCTCAAGCAGCCCCAGTACCAGCCGTTCTCCATGGAAGAGCAAGTTGCTTCTCTGTTTGCCGGTACTCGCGGCTTCATGGACGACGTTCCTGTTGACGCTATCCGTAAGTTCGAAAGCGAAATGCTCGACTTCCTGCGGAATTCCAAGCCTGAAATTCTGAACGGCATCAAGGAAAAGAAAGCGCTGGACGACGATCTCACATCCAAGTTGACGGCCGCCATTGAGGAATTCAAAAAAGGCTTTCAGGCGTAAGGCTAGGAGGATAACCGATGCCTTCGTTAAAGGACGTACAAGTCAAGATCTCCGCGGTCAAGAAGACGAAGCAGATCACCAAGGCCATGAACATGGTCGCTTCGGCAAAGCTTCGTAATGCGCAGGCCCGGATCGAACGCTTTCGGCCCTATGCCGACAAATTTTACGACATGCTCGCAGATTTGTCGCAGGGCGCCGATTCTTCGGTTCACCCGCTTCTTGAGAAACGCGAAGAAATCAAAACGGTTCTGATCGTTTTGGTGACTTCCGACCGTGGACTGTGTGGCAGTTTCAACGCTTCGCTCGTGAACAGGGCTCAAAAAATGGCTCTGAAATACGAGGCTGAAGGCAAAGCCGTCAAATTCATCACCGTCGGTAAAAGAGGACGCGATGTCATTCGCCGTGCCGAGCGCGAAATCGTCAATGCATATGTTGACGAAATGAACTCCTTTGATTTCACCCTGGGCGCCAAGCTCGGAGCTGAAGTCATCGACGGCTACATCTCGGGAATGTACGATCAAATCGATCTGGTTTACGGCGAATTTGTGAGCCTCGCCAGGCAGGAATCGGTCAATTTGACCCTCCTGCCCATGTCGGCCGCTTCTGAAGCTGCCGAAGGCGAAGAAACTGAAGCCGCCTCGACCACGAAGATGGAGTACATCTACGAGCCTTCGGTTGAAGGCCTGCTGGCCGAACTCTTGCCCCGTTTCGTTAATGTTCAGATCTACCGCGGTTTGCTCGATACGTCTGCCAGCGAACATGCTGCCCGCATGCGCTCCATGGACAATGCGACCAAGAACTGCGACGAGATGGTCGGTTCCCTGACGCTTGTTTACAACAAGGCTCGTCAGGCCGCCATCACCACTGAGCTGATGGACATTGTCGGCGGTAGCGAGGCACTCAAAGGTTAATCAAGGGAGCTTAATACAATGAGCAATTCTGTCGGTAAAATCGTTCAGGTCATCGGCGCTGTCGTTGACATGGAATTCCCCGAAGGGCAACTGCCCGCGATCTTGAACGCTATCGAGATCAAAAACGAAAATAACCAGGACGCCCCCGACCTCGTCGTCGAAGTCGCCCAGCATCTTGGTAACAACGTTGTCCGCTGTATCGCTATGGACGCGACCGATGGTCTCGTCCGCGGTATGGAAGGCACCGATACCGGTACGGCTATTACTGCTCCGGTTGGGAAAGGCTCTCTTGGCCGCATCGTCAACGTCGTTGGTCGTCCCGTGGACGAACTCGGCCCCATCGATACGGACAAATACCTCCCCATCCACCGCGAAGCTCCGTCCTTCGTAGAACAGTCGACCAAGGTCGAACTGCTCGAAACCGGCATCAAGGTTGTTGACTTGCTCATCCCCTTCCCCAAGGGTGGGAAAATGGGCCTGTTCGGCGGCGCCGGTGTTGGTAAGACCGTTATTCTCATGGAAATGATCAACAATATCGCCAAACAGCACGGCGGTATTTCGGTCTTCGCGGGCGTCGGTGAACGTACCCGTGAAGGCAACGACTTGTACCATGAAATGAAAGACGCTGGCGTTCTCGAGAAAGCCGCTCTTGTGTACGGTCAGATGAACGAGCCTCCGGGAGCCCGTGCCCGTGTTGCTCTGACCGCTCTGACCATGGCTGAATACTTCCGTGATGAAGAAGGCCAGGACGTGCTTCTCTTCGTTGACAACATCTTCCGCTTCACGCAGGCCGGTTCCGAAGTGTCCGCTCTTCTCGGTCGTATGCCTTCGGCGGTTGGTTACCAGCCTACTCTGGGTACTGACCTCGGTGCTCTGCAAGAACGCATTACCTCCACCACCAAGGGTTCGATTACGTCGGTTCAGGCCGTTTACGTCCCTGCTGACGACTTGACTGACCCCGCACCTGCTACGACGTTCTCGCACTTGGACGGCACGCTCGTTCTTTCGCGTCAGATCGCCGAGCTCGGCATCTACCCCGCGGTTGACCCGCTCGACTCCACGTCGCGCATCCTCGACCCCAACGTTCTGGGTGACGAACACTACGGTGTTGCCCGTGAAGTCCAGATGATCCTCCAGAAGTACAAAGACCTTCAGGACATCATCGCCATTCTGGGTATGGACGAACTGTCTGATGAAGACAAATTGACCGTTGCTCGTGCTCGTAAAATCCAGCGTTTCTTGTCGCAGCCGTTCTTCGTTGCCGCGCAGTTCACCGGTAAAGAAGGCCGCTACGTCAAGCTGGAAGACACGATCAAAGGCTTCAAGGCCATTATCGACGGACAGCACGACGATATCGCTGAAGGTGCTTTCTATATGGTCGGCGACATTGAAGAGGCTCTTGAAAACGCCAAGAGAGGTTAGTCCTTATGGCTAAAGATCTTCGATTGGAAGTCGTGACGCCCGACCGCCTCGTCCTGTCTCAGGAAGTGGAATACGTTGGCGCGCCCGGCATCGAAGGTGAATTCGGTATCATGCCGAATCACATACCTTTCCTGTCCGCGCTTGGCGTGGGGAGCTTGTATTACAAGCTTGATGGAAAGTACTACTATGTCTTCGTTGCTGGCGGATTCGCCGAAGTGTCGAGTAATAAAGTCACGATCTTGGCTGAGATCGCCGAGAAAGCCGAAGATATCGACCTTGAACGTGCTCGTCGCGCTGAACAGCGCGCTCGTGAACGTATGCAGAAGGCCGAAGACAACATTGCGCAAGCTCGCGCTCAAGCCGCTTTGCAACGGGCCATGCAGCGCATGACCTGTCGCTCTACGGCGAGCAGCGCTGGTACCTGCTCCTTGTAGCTTTCTCGAAATATACCGACTTCAAACACGGGTGGCTCTCTTTCAGAGGGTCACCCGTTTTTCTTTGAAGAAAATTGTATTTGGTGCGCTGTAGAAATGATATTGATCGAAGAAAGCGTGTATTATACCACCTCAAAGTAGCTGAAGGGAGTAACGGTCTAGTCTGCTCTGCACAACAGTGATTCCGAAGTAAGTATTTTGGGGCTATTTTTTCAAGGAGGTTGCGTGATGTTGGACGATGTTCGTTGGCGGCAACGATTTTCTAATTATTTAAGGGCACTTCAAACGCTTACGGAGGCGGTTGATTTGGCCGAGCAGCGTACACTGTCCGATCTGGAAGAGCAGGGGGTCATTCAATCTTTTGAATTTACACATGAACTTGCTTGGAATGTTTTGAAGGATTACCTTGAGTATCAAGGTATTAAAGGGGTGGTTGGTTCTCGTGGTGCCGTGCGCGAAGCATTTAGAAATGGTCTTATTGAAGACGGAGAAACATGGATGCTGATGATTCAAGACAGAAATCATTCCTCTCATACGTATAACGTAGAGTTAGCTGAAGAAATTGTCGAAAGAATTTTGTATCTGCATTATCCTGCTTTTTTGAAGATGGAAAAAACATTTCGTGCAATTGATGAAGGATTCGAGACCGATTGATGCGTTATGGACTGCGTGAATCCATTCTTCATGATATGGTTGCTGTATTTAAAAAATATCCCCATATCGAGAGAGTTGTCCTCTATGGATCACGAGCGAAGGGATGTTTTAAACCAGGGTCGGACATTGATATCTGCCTTTACGGCAAGAATATTACAACGATGGAAAAAAATCTTATCGCTATTGATCTTGATGAACTTGATTTGCCTTATATTATTGATATCGCAGTGTTTGATTCCCTTTCCCATGCTGCATTGCGAGAGCTTATAGAACGTGTCGGCATCGTATTGTATCAACGATTAGGCACACCTTTAGGGGCGCGTTAGAAGAATTCAAAATCGTACGCTGAAATTTCCAATGGTTTCGTAGAAGTGGCCTTACCGCATTCTCATCTTGCATCGTGAGCATAATCCTCTTACACAGGGCGGGACGAAAGTACGTTTCCGCAATCATCATGATACAAACAGAGGATCTCCCATGTTTGAGAACATAGCGTGTCTTATTCTAGCAGCTGGAAAGGGAACCCGGATGTACTCGGAAGACCCGAAAGTCTTGCGCCCTTTGTTGGGGCATCCCATGCTGTATTATGTCTACCGGGCTTTGGAGCCTATTTTTGGAGAAGACATCCTTACGGTTGTCGGATTTGGTCGTGAACGTATGGAGAAAGCGTTTCCTGAGAAAATCGATCGTTTTGTCATGCAGGAAAAGCAGCTTGGTACAGGGCATGCGTTTTCCTGCTCGTTCGACGCACTTAAGGCTACTGGAGCTGAATACTGCCTTGTCATGAATGGGGATACTCCGCTTGCTCTCACTGAGACCCTGGAAGATTTTCTTGATGACACAATGGCAAGTCAGGCCGATATTGCATTTCTCAGTCTAACCTTAGACGATCCGGGAGCGTATGGTCGTGTTATTCGTGGGAAGAACGATAGTGTTCAGGCAATTATCGAGCTGAAAGACTACGATGTTCACGTTCACGGGCCCGAGACAGGAGAGATTAATTCCGGCATCTATCTGCTGCGCCTTGATGCTGTTGCGCCTTTGTTGAAAGAATTGTCGAATGAAAACAAAAGTGGTGAATACTATATCACGGACTTGATCGGTCTTGGCGTCAAACACGGTTTACGTGTGGACGGTATCGCTTGTGGGAGCGATGAGTTCTTGCTCGGAGTGAACAGCCCCCGCGAGTTGCTTGAAGCGGAGTTGGTGCTTCAGCAATTCATCAATGAAACGTTGGTCGATAAAGGGGTTATTCTCCGTAACCCTGGCCAGGTACGTATCGGTCCCGATGTTATTGTTGCACCAGGTGTAGACATCACAGGTCCTTGTGAAATTTATGGAACGACAGAAATTCGACAAGGTGCCATTGTTGAGTCGAATGTTGTTATTCTTGACAGTCTTTTGGATAAGCGCAGTCATGTTCGTTCTTTTTCTCATTTGGAGAAAGCTGTTCTTGGAGAATCTGCTGTTGCCGGTCCATTTGCACGTTTGCGACCTGGTGCAGTGCTCAAAGAGAATGTCCGCGTCGGTAATTTTGTTGAAGTGAAGAAATCGGTTCTTGCAAAAGGCGTTAAAGCGGGACATCTTACATATTTGGGAGATGCTGATATTGGTGAAAACACCAATATCGGTGCAGGAACGATTACATGCAATTACGACGGGAAGAACAAGCATAAAACAATAATTGGTAAAGAAGCTTTTATTGGCAGTAATACAGCATTTGTTGCTCCTGTAAAAATTGGTGATCAGACTCTTGTCGGTGCGGGAAGCGTGATTACTAAGGATGTTGATGCACATGCTTTAGCGGTGGGTCGCAGTCGTCAAGTGAATTTGAAGCGCAGAAAATGCAATGACGAGTCGGGCCCGTCTTGATTTCGCCGGTGGAACCGGCTAGAAGCGTTATATGGAAATCATCGACAAGCTGGAAGAACGGATTGACGGCATACTTGGCCGGCTACGTCACCTGGAACAGGAGAACGCGGCTTTGCGCGAACAGCTTGCCAATGAACGCGGCAGTAAAGATGAGGTCACGTCCCGCATAGACCAACTCTTGAAAAAAATTCAAGAAGAGTTTAACTAAAATATCCCAATGCCTAGCTATAACCTGTCCCTCGTGGGACTGGAATTGTCCTTTAAGACGGACGCGGAAGCGGACCGCGTTGAGAATGCGCTAGAATTGGTTGAAGAGCGCTATAACGGGCTTGTACCGAGCGGAAGAAATCTCAGTAAGGAGAAACTGCTGTCGTTTGTTGCCTTGGGTTTGGCGGACGATTTGCTCGAATCAAAGCAGGAACTCGACGAGTTGCGAGAGAAACTCGACCGTCTCCTGATGAAAATAAATTCGACGGATGAATAGGGGTGTTCATCTGTGAACTCCAAAATTTGCGATTCCCTGGAGTGTTTGTGATTGCTGGTCTATTTTTGAGCCGATACTCAAAAATAGGGAGCCACTCATGAGGGCTGGTGAGCATACCCGAGCAATCGGGGAGCCTGAAGGTCTGACAGCGGCGCCCACCTTGTCAAGCAAGGTTCAAAAGGATTAGTCGACACGGCACCTCCGGGGACGCATATTATATCCACGCCAAAACTCTAAACAGATCTTTCTCCGTTCGGCATTCCGCCGAATGTGAACAAGCTCTTTTCTCATCAGCCACAAGGCAACACGATCGGTTTCTCCCTTGAATATACGCCCGCAGCGCATGGGCGTCGTCGTCCCGCCCTCTCAGGACGACCTATATGACCCCATAAGGAGAGACCATGGATTTCGGTTACGTTTTTACAATTCTTCTCGGTCTCGTCGGCGGTTCTGTCGGCGGGTACTTCTTCAATAAATGGATATCCGATAAAACCCTCAACGAGTCCAAATCTCTGGCTCAGCGTATTCTCGATGAGGCTCGCAAAGAAGCGCAAGCGCATAAGAAAGAAGTTGTTTTGCAGGCGCAAGACGATCTTTATAATCAAAAGCGCGAAATGGAGCATGATTTCAAAGAACGCGAAGTCACGTTGAAGCATAAAGAGTCCCGGATCGTCGAGAAGCAGGAGCGGCTTGAAGCGAAACAGGAAAAGCTGACGCAGAAAGAATCCGATATCCTGGCAACGGAAAAGCGGTTAACTGCACAGGAACGCGCTTTAGCAACCAAAGAAGAACAACTGGAGCGAATTTCCGACGAACATCAAATCAAATTGCAGGAAATCTCCGGGCTGACTGTCGAAGAAGCGAAAGAACGGCTTATTCAGGAGATTGAGAGTCGGACGCGTCATGAAACAGCTAAGATGATTCGTCAAATTGAGATGGAAGCGAAGGAAACTGCTGACAAAAAAGCGAAAGAAATCCTTTCGTTGGCCGTACAACGCTATGCCGGTGATTTTGTCGCTGAAGAAAGCGTGACAGCCGTGACCTTGCCTAGTGAAGAGATGAAGGGGCGAATTATTGGCCGTGAGGGACGTAATATTCGTGCCTTGGAAGCGGCTACCGGTGTTGACCTTATTATTGATGACACTCCCGAGACGGTTATTCTCTCTGCTTTTTCTCCGATTCGTCGACAAGTTGCCAAGCTTGCTTTGGAACGACTTATTACCGATGGACGCATTCACCCCGCTCGGATTGAAGATATTGTCAAAAAAGTCGAGCAGGAGTTTGAAATCAAATTACGTGAACTCGGCGAACAAGCGACATTCGATGTCGGCGTTCATGGTATTCATCCAGAACTCGTTCGTTTGCTTGGTCATTTGCAATACCGGACAAGTTACTCGCAGAATGTACTTCGACATTCGCTCGAAGTGGCATCTTTGTGCGGGATTATGGCTGCCGAACTTGGGCATGATGTTAAGAAAGCCAAACGCGCCGGTTTACTGCACGACATTGGGAAAGCCGTGGACCATGAAATCGAAGGTCCGCATGCCGTCATTGGTTACGATCTCGCCAAGAAATACGGTGAATCCAAAGAAATCATGCACGCCATTCAGGCGCACCACGAAGATGTTCCGCCGAAGACCATTCTCGCTACGCTTGTTCAAGCTGCGGACAGCTTGTCCGGTGCTCGCCCCGGCGCCCGGAAAGAACTGCTCGAAAGCTACGTGAAACGGCTTGAAGAGTTGGAATGTCTGGCTACCGAGTTCGAAGGCGTCTCTAAAGCCTATGCCATTCAGGCCGGTCGTGAGATCCGCGTCATGGTCGATTCCGACAATATCGATGATGATAAGACGTTTGTTTTGTGTAAAGACATTGCTCACAAGATCGAAGAGAATCTGACCTATCCGGGGCAAATTCGCGTCACGGTCATCCGTGAGCGACGCGCCGTAGGGTATGCGAAATAGTAGGATTTATCACAGGCAAATACGATGCATCGCATTTGCCTGTGTTGAACACGTTTTTACACGAGTGTTCCGACCTGAGCTCAGGGAGAGCCACCGTTGCGGATTTGTTTCTTTGGTGACATCGTTGGACGTCCTGGACGTACCGCTATTATTGAACGGACTTCACGGTTGCGCCGTGAGCACGCCTTTGATCTCGTTTTGGCCAATGCTGAAAATGCGTCGGGTGGGCTTGGGCTTACCTCGAAATCGGCACGCCAACTTCTTGCAGCTGCAGGGCTCGATGTCCTAACGAGTGGAAATCACATCTGGAAACACAAAGATCTCATCTCTTTCTTTCAGGAGAACGATCGCGTCCTCCGTCCCGCAAACTATCCCGAAGGCGCTCCAGGAGCCGGTCTCGGCATTTATCAAACCGAGTCCGGCATGCCTTATGCGATTATCAACCTTCTCGGGCGTACCTATATGGACGCTGTCGATTGTCCATTTCAATCCGCGATGAGCTTGCTTGCCACGGTGCCCGGAGATGTTCTTGTTCGATTGGTCGACTTTCATGCCGAAGCCACATCGGAAAAACGGGCAATGGGATTTGTACTTGATGGTCGCGTGACGGCCGTTCTCGGCACCCACACCCATGTTCAGACAAACGACGCCCAGATTCTTCCTCAGGGAACGGCCTATATGACGGACTTGGGCATGTGTGGCCCAAAGGATTCTATTCTCGGTATGTCCGTCGATCCTATTGTTCAGCGATTTCTTACGGGTCGGCCACATCGGTTTGTTGTGGCCCGCAATCCGGCCCGACTTGAGGGATGCAGCCTTGATGTGGATGATGCCAGTGGTTTTGCAAGATCCATCGAAGCTTTTGTTGCGTGATGTCTTGGCTCTTCTGGTGGAGAACTCATAAGGCTCGTCTCTCTATGCGACTCTCGCCGGTTGCCCAAAGATTCATCAATTCTGTAAGACCGCTGTATTGTTGACAGGTACGTGTTAATACGAGGGCGAGACAACCCGCTGTCGACTATTGACGTGTGCCGCAAAAAAACCATACCACAGCCTCTCCCCGCATAACGATCACCATGGGACGTCTGTTCCGGATAAAGGATAGCACATGAACGTATTTGATGAATTCTTCTGGCGCGGTCTCATCAACCAGACCTCGGATGATGAAAACCTTCGGTTTCACCTCAAGACACCGGGCCGCAAAATGTATTGCGGGTTCGACCCTACGGCCAGAAGTCTGCATATTGGCAATCTTGTTCCCTTGTTGGCCCTTGCGCGTTTTGCTCGAGCTGGCCATGTTGCCTATGCCTTGATGGGTGGTGCGACCGGTCTTATCGGTGACCCGTCGGGTAAAGATAAAGAACGACAAATGATCGACAAGGAAACGCTGTTTGCGTCTGCAGATAATATCAGAAAGCAAGTGGAGTCGCTTTTCACCAATCTTGATTGTGTCGAAAATCTTCGTGTCGTCAACAACTATGATTGGACCAATTCTCTGTCTACAATTGAGTTTCTGCGCGACGTGGGAAAATATTTTACGGTCAACTATATGATGGCCAAAGATTCCGTAAAGAACCGGATTGGTCGCGAAGATACAGGCATATCCTTCACCGAGTTCAGCTACATGATTCTCCAGTCGTATGACTATTATTATTTATCCGAGCATCATGACCTTACCTTGCAGATTGGCGGTTCCGACCAATTCGGCAACATCACCGCCGGTCTGGAGCTGATTCGCAAAAAGTCTGGAAAAGAGTGTTTTGCGCTCACTTTTCCGCTCATCACGACGGCTACAGGGGCTAAATTTGGAAAGTCGGAGAAAGGCGCTATCTATCTTGATCCGGAAATGACCTCGCCGTATGCGTTTTATCAGTATTGGATGAATGCCGACGACCGTGATGTCATCAATTATTTGCGATATTTTACGCTCCTTGACCAGAGTGAAATTGCCGCCCTGGAGACCGAGCTTGCCGAGCGTCCTCACGAACGAGCTGCCCAGCGACGTCTTGCCGCAGAGACAACAACCATGATTCACGGAAAGGCTGAGCTCGAAAACGTGCAGGCCGTGACCGAAGCCCTCTTCGGGAAAGGGGACATCAAAGCCGTTAATGCCAAAACCTTGGGGCAAGCGCTGGAATCGGCTCCGGGAAAAGGCTACGCGACGCTTGGTGCGCTGCCTGATTTGCCAGGGCTGTTGGTTGATCTCGAACTCTGCTCGTCTAAGTCTCAGGCCCGGAAAGATATTAAGGCAGGGGGCATTTATATCAATAATGAACGTCTTCAAGATGAGACGTATACTCCTGCAATCACCGACTTCATCGGAGAACGCATTCTGCTCGTGCGCAAAGGGAAGAAGAACTACGGCGTTGTCTTTTTAGGTGAATAATAAACACCATTGTTTGCCTTCGGCGGCAAGTGGAGAGGGAGGAGAGGAATGGGCTTTTCTCCTTTGTGCCTTCCCTCTCCACGGGCCCTCTTTCCCTCCCCTCATCACTCCCTTCCTTGAACCTTCTTAATGGGTCATACAGAAGAGGCTCATGAAGAGGGTGATGCATATGGTGTTTAAGTAAAAGAATATTGCGCTAGTTGAAGATGTATTTGGCTTGAAGTGGTGATACTTTTTGAAGATTCTCTGCGTGCACGTACCGATAGGCCTTTTTACAACGTCAGTGCAGAATTGCCGGAGGCATTTGTCCATATGACAAAATATCTTTCCAAAATGGCGCGGTTGGTCAAGGTTGAGCATTCCATTTTTGCTTTGCCGTTTGCGTACATGGGTTTTGTGCTGGCAGGGCAGGGCTTTGCCGGGTGGAGAGCATTTTTAGGCTTGACCGTTGCAATGGTGGCTATTCGGTCGTTTGCCATGGCTGTCAATCGTTTGGTCGATGTCAAGTTTGATCGGCAAAACCCACGGACGCAGATGCGAGAACTCGTGACGGGCGAGGTGACAGCATGTGAAGTCTGGATATTCCTGGGCGTTTGCGCGTTCGTTTTCGTTGCGGCGTGCGCAGCCCTCAATACTCTGTGCTTGGCGCTTTCTCCCATTGTTTTGGTTTGGGCCGGGTTTTATAGCTATACAAAGCGATTTACCTGGATGTGCCATTTCTTTTTGGGGTCGGTGCTCGGATTGGCTCCGGTGGCCGGATATCTTGCTGTTACTCCCCAATTTACGATGGGGCCGGTATTGATGGGCTTGGGAGTGCTGTTTTGGGTTGCTGGTTTTGATCTGCTCTATGCTTGCCAAGACGCTGACTTCGATCGAGGACTGGGGCTCTGCTCCTGTCCGGCACGATACGGAGTAGGCGGGGCGTTGTTGTTGTCGTCAGCATCACACGTCAATGCATCGTTGTTTTTTGCACTTGCTGGTTGGTCCGCTGGCCTTGGGGGGATATATTATGTTGCCTGGGCCGTCGTGTCGGCCGTTTTGTATTGGGAACATCGATTGTTGTCTGAAGATGATATGAGCCGGGTCAATCTGGCCTTTTTCACATTGAACGGCATCATTGCCATGTTGTTGTTTGTTGGCGTGGCTCTTGATGTCATGTGGAGGTAATTATGCCGCGACCATTCTTACTTCTTATTGCGATTGCGATTGTATTGCTCTTTTGGGATGGATTGTGGCGCACTTTGGGAGTGCCGTCGATTCGTCCAAAGGAATTGATGCCGCGGCTCCTCGGGAAAGATGGAATACCTCCCTTGCTTGTCGATATTCGCACACGGATAGAATATGGCTGGTTTCACATTCCGGGGGCACTGCATAAGCCCGATCTGTTGTTCGATGCCGATAAAGCCGACTTGCCCAGAGACCGTGATATTGTCGTCATTTGCATGACCGGGCACCGATCCCCCATTGTAGCCAAAAAATTGCAAAGCCTCGGTTTTACCAAAGTCTCACACCTGAAATGGGGAATGCTCAATTGGTTGCGTGCACGGGGGCCTGTTGTGAAAGGACAAGACGTGGAAGGTTAACAACGTTTTTTTTTCTTTGACCAGATTGGTATTGTGGGTAAACTGAAGGCAAAGTGAATAACCTGAGCTACGGTTGCCCCTATGACCTACGATACGCTGATTCATACCGTTTTCGATAAAATTCCCATCGGCATTATCGTCATGTGTACGGATGGCGGTGTACACACTATCAATGATGCTATGGCAAAGCGTCTCGGCCTTCATATGGCGGCAAAACAAGCTTTGTCAGGCGAGCTTCAGGAGCGCGTCCCCGATCTGTGGAATATTATTGTCAGCATTGCTGTTAGCACTGATCGGAGCCGATCGTTTATCTACATGCATCAACCTGATCCTCTGAGCGGTTCGCAGTTTGACGAAAAGAATTATATCCTCTTCAATTCTGTTGAGTTCTATTCTTTCGAAAGCACGTTCATCATTTTTACAGCTGAAGATATCACGGAGTTTTATCGTCAGCATGATCGTGAACGGGCGATATTGAGTTCAATGCATCGTTTGCAAAAAGAACGTTCGGAATCCCTTATTCAGCTTGCACGATCCGTATCGCATCAAGTCCGCAATCCGATCATGGCGATTGCCGGATTTTCGCGTCTTTTGATGGAGAATAAGCAGATAAGTGATAAGGACCGGGAACGGTTACGAGCCATTTTTGAAGAATCGGCAAGACTTGAAACCATTGTACGCGCCATGTCCGGATATGCTTCGCTCCAACACGGTATCCGTGAGCATATTTCGACAGAGCATATTGTTTCGCAATCCGAACTCTTGGTGCGTGAAAAGGCGAGGGTGGCTGGGATCTCTTCGACATTTCAGGTGATGTCAAAGGGGAAGGAAGCGGGATTTTGGGGAGAGCCTGCATTGATTATGGCCGCTGTTGACGAGGTTATCCAAAACGCTGTGGACTTTGCCACCGCTGAGCACGTAGACTTGCGTCTTGAAGTTTGTCCCGATAGTGCCGGGTGGTCTCTCTCGTTTATTGATGCCGGACAAGGGATTTTACCGACGGACATGCCCTATGTTTTTGATCCTTTCTTCTCAACCAAACCGCAAGGCGTAGGGATGGGGTTGACACGGGCGAAGCGTGCCCTGACGGAAAATCAAGGGGAGATTGCCGTAGAGAGCGAACCGCATAACTGGACGCGGGTATGTTTATATCTTCCCCAACGCCAGAGTAAACGAGGTGATGAAGAACCTCGCCGCCCTGTAGAGGCGTAGAACCTATCGATACCTCGGCGAATCTACCAGTTGCCGTCGTTTTTCGTATGTTCCAGGATATTGTCAAGATCAAACGTCTCTTCTTTCACCGTTTTATTCTTGATGAAATATCGCGTGATACTCCACGCACGGTGGTCGATGACATCAAGATGGCCTTCACGGTTTTCGGGAAGCAATGCAACGGCAGCTTCAACGAGTGGTGTCACATCAATGAGATGACCTTCGTGCTCAATGTCCGTCGCTCCACCAAGAAAGGCAACACAATCATACGGCAACGGTGTCCCGTGCGCTTTGAACTGCTCGGGGGTGACACCGAAAAATTGGCCATAAATGCGGCAATGAGAATCGTAACGCATAATTTCAGGCGGGGCTCATAGTGTGGTCGCGGAGTCAATGACAGAAATGCCAATGCTACCGTTTGTTACGCATCGTTCAGCAAGCGGCTGGCAACGTCAAGGTCGTAAAGTTGGAGAGGGTCGGCGTTGCGACCGCGCTCTTTATATTTTTCAGCGGCTGATTTGATCTCATCGTAGGGCACCCAATTGTGCTTCTCCCATACTTCAGGATAATCGTCATTGTGCAACCGGAATTCAATCTGATCGAACTGACGTCTGACGTACATCTTCACTTTCCGGTTTTGCGGGGCGGGGTAATAATAATGGCCGCGCTGGTCTTTCATGGGAAATGCTCCTTTTCGTCTGTTGGGCGACGGAGCCTATACTAAAGCGGAGCAGTGGGCAAGAACCCGCATACGACGTCTTCAGAAGAGCGCGCCACAAGTCAACTGAGTTCATTTTCTTCGAGAAAACAAGCGGCATGTTTTAAATAATTCTCTATACATTGACTAATGTAGGGATCGGCTTTGTAGAAAGCAACTCCAACTTCGAGTGCCCCGTTGACATCTTTGACACGCATGACCTTGCAGCGAACCGGTTTCTTCCAGGAACCGAACAGTGATTGACATTCAATGGTGATGATTTCATCGATTTCCGTTGTCAGGCTTGGGTAGTCTTGCCGTTGGAATTTCAGACAGCATCCCCCTGCACTCAGATTCGTCAGCATCCCCGTACATGTTCTTTTCCCCATTGCGACAGCGACAGGAAACAAGCAATCAATGCGTCGATGTTTGCGAAGACTGAACGTTTCGGTTTTTGTTGGATAATCGAGAAAAAGCAAAGGATAAGGGGAGTAACTCACGTTGAGGATCTGTGTTTTGAACCCCATGATGGAACCGGATTGAAGAAATCTGATGATAACCGGATTCCCGACATAGAGATGGCGTACAAGGAGTGCACGCTCAATTTCGGGGGAAGATGGAATCGTCGTGAGAAAAAACTTAGGTCGCAAATGACCAACAAGCGGTGTTTTCAATTTAAAGTCGAGACCGTGGATTTGGAGATTGAGTGTCGTACCGACTTCAACATGAAGTTTTGGATGTGGATTGGGGGTCATGGCGCGTGCTCACAAGAGATCTAGCTCTGGTTTTCAGGTGTGTTTTGCCGGTCACCATTGGTTTTTTGGTCAATGTACTGGAGAAAACGGGCGGCTTCATTGAATGCGGCATTGAGGTCTAAGGCTTTTTTTAAATGCTCTTCGCAAGCCTCTAATTGTCCGGATTCGAAAAACGCTCGGGCGATATTGAAATGGAGATGCTCGTCCTTGTTGTTGAGCGCAATTGCTTTATTATAATATGCAACGGATTCTTTATAATGTTTTGCCTTGCGAAGATCGATACCGAATTCGTTGAAAAGATGGCGTTCATCTTCACGGAATGCAGCATCATTGCTCAAAATTCTTTTGATGGTCGCTCTGACATGTTCATGCTGACCTTTGCGACAGTAAATGGACCCGAGCCGGAGGTTGGCTTTAGCATTGGTATCGTCAAGGGATATGGCCTTGAGAAACTCTTGTTCTGCTTGGTCGAAATTTTCTTTGGTGAAATACTTTTCTCCCAAGTCCAGTTTTTTTTGTAGACGTTTTAAAAGTGGGCCGGTTTTTCTTTCGAAGTATTCAGGCTCTGGCGCAAATTGTTTGATGAATTGTCCCTTACTGATAACAGTAACAATGCCAGAAGGTAGTGCATGATCATTGAGTGGTTGCACTTCGTATTCATCATCTTTCCGTCGCCGAATGAACCAATAGGTCTTTTGAGCGTAGCGTGAAAAGGATTCTCCCGTTCCGGCCGTGCTGGAGGTCTTTTTGGAGTATACCCCAAGTACGAACATAACGTCATTATCTCCTTGGCATGTTAAGAGAACAGTGTGCTGGGCTTTGGGGGGATTGTTCAACGAATCCTTTCATAGTTGCATACAGCACTTCGTAAGAAGGTGAAATAGGAGAAATCCTGGGTTTTGTGTCAGGAATCATCTGAATTTGTAAAAAAAATATGTTGTTTTGCAAATCGTTCATCACTTGTAATGAAAGGAAGAGAGCCACAGGCACGAGTGTATCATGTTTAGCATTAAAGTCGATATCAGATGGGAATAAGTTAATAAATTAACTAGGATGAATGTATTTTGTGTCGCATGCATTGAACAGTGTAATGTCTTCAGGAAGATTATGGCAGATTCGATGAAGAGAGCTGCCGACTCCACCCAACATATCCTCAAATAGAGAGCTCTATGTACATCTGAAACAGTACAGCTCGTGTCGCGCTCAATAGAAAAGACGGTGAACCGTATCGTGGCGTGATGATGTTAGGGTGACAAGAGTTTGCGTATAGCGATGAGTTCAGCTTCAATTTCTCGCAGAACACGTTCATGGTGTGCCTGGTTTGCGTTTTCTCCGAGTCTTTTACGGGCTCCTTCAATGGTCATCCCTTGATTGTATAAAAGGTCTTTGATGCGCTCTATGAGTTGGATATGGTCGTCGGAATAGAGTCGTTGGCCTTTTTTTGTGCGGATGGGAACGAGTTGTGGAAATTCGGTTTCCCAGAAGCGAAGAACGAATGTCTTGAGTCCGGTCTGCTTAGCGACCTGACCAATTTTGTATGTGCGTTGAGATGAAGTGCTTTGCGTCATATACGTCGAAATGGCTGCGGATCATATATCCATTAATACATTGTATTGGTTGAATACAACACCACCATGGCGGGAAATCAAGTCAAGAATGAGGGATGGAGTTGATTTTCCTGTTTGAGACCAGTAGAAACCCAAGCCTACGTTATAATGTGATCGAATTTTAATGACGAGAAAAACTCTCTGCATAAGGATATACACCAGGAGTAGGCTTTGAAATTTCAAGAAAAAAAAGACCGGTATACAAAAGAGCGCCAAGCTCATTGGGACGATCTCGCATCACGTTGGGATACGTTTAACTCTACGGGGAACGCCTACCACAAACGCTTAGAAGCTGTGTACGCATCAATAATGCCACCTCAAAGCCGCGTATTGGAGATTGGGTGTGGTCCAGGAGATTTGTTGGCAGCTGTACCTGGACAGGAAAAAGTGGGGATAGATTTCTCAAACTCTATGGTACAATTGGCATCGAAGCGTCATCCTGAAATGACATTTGTCTCCGCGGATATCCATGATTTGGATCAGACTGATTTTTCAGGCCAATTTGACATCATTATCCTTTCCGATCTGATAAACGATCTGTTCGATGTGCAAGATGCCTTCGCGAACCTGCATCGCTTCTGTCACGACCGAACTCGGGTTGTGGTGAATTATTACAGCTTTCTTTGGCAAACACCGCTTCGTGCCGCACAACGTTTGGGGTGGAAGAGACCGGTGTTGCCGCAAAACTGGCTTACACCAAGCGACGTGAGCAGTTTGTTTCAGTTGGCGGGGTTCGAGGTTTTCAAGCATTGGCAAGAAATATTGATGCCGTTGCCTGTGCCTGGGGTTGAGTCGTTCTGCAATCGATATCTTGTTAAAATATGGCCGTTTTTACATGGGGCGCTGTCAAATTTCATGATGGCTCGTTCGACACGCGCAAGTGGTCTTCGGCCTTCGCCTCGGGTGTCGGTTATTGTTCCCGCTCGTAATGAAGAAGGGAATGTCGACCGTATCTTTTCGGATATCCCTGCAATGGGCGCACACACGGAAGTTATTTTCGTCGAAGGAGGATCGCAAGACAATACGTACGAAGCGATACAGCAGGCTCTTCCTCGATACCCGGACGTGGATGCCTCTGTGTATCAACAGACGGGGAAAGGGAAAGGCGATGCCGTCAGGCTTGGATATGCAAAAGCGACGGGTGATATCCTCATGATCCTCGATGCAGACCTCACCGTTCCGCCAGAAATGCTGCCTCGTTTTGTCGAGGTGCTTACGTCGGGTAAAGGGGAATTCGTCAATGGCGTGCGCCTGGTGTATCCGATGGAAAAACGGGCTATGCGCTTCTTTAATTTGCTCGGGAACAAGTTTTTCAGTATGGCATTTTCATGGTTACTGAATCAGCCCATCAAAGATAGTTTGTGTGGCACCAAAGTATTATGGCGTGAAGACTACATGTTGATTGCCGCGAATAGGGCGTATTTCGGTGACTTCGATCCTTTTGGCGATTTTGACCTTCTCTTCGGGGCAGCCAAGCAAAATTTGAAGATCGTCGACCTTCCCATTCGATATATGGAACGCACATATGGTGACACCAATATCAGCCGATGGAAGCATGGCATGATACTCCTTCGCATGGTGATGTTTGCTGCCAAGCGGATTAAGTTTATTTAGATACCTGTGAATATGATGGGGGAATACCTTCGTGTTGAAAAGGCTTTTGGCACATCCCCTGACGCAGGGATTGGATATTAATGACCCGAAAACAACTGCACGACGGCGAGAGATCATCCTCAGTAAACCGTTTTTAAAGCGGGTGTATGAGGATTGGTATACTCGTGTCGTCACCAGTTTGCCTGACGCCTCTGGACCGTCTGGAGCCCTTGTTGAGATTGGTTCCGGAGGGGGCTTTTTCGATCAGATAAAGCCCGAGACGGTGACGTCCGAGATTTTTTTTCTGCCCTCGGTTCGCGCTGTACTCGATGCAACGGCGTTGCCGTTTCAGTCTGCCAGTTTGCGGGCACTTGTTATGGTTGATGTTCTGCATCACATCTGTGCGGTGCGTGATTTTTTAGCGGAAGCGAGTCGATGTGTCGCACCGGGAGGCCGTATCATCATGATCGAGCCGTGGGTCTCGGCATGGTCGCGTTATGTCTACGGCCGGCTGCACCACGAGCCGTTTCGTCCTGATGCCGTCGACTGGGAGTTTCCTTCCTGTGGGCCATTGTCCGGAGCCAATGGCGCTTTACCGTGGATCATATTCGAGCGCGATCGCTCCAGTTTTGAAACCGATTTCCCCGAATGGTGTATTGAGCGAGTAGAACCATTCATGCCATTTCGATATCTTTTTTCCGGTGGCGTTTCTTTGCGTAGTCTCGCACCCAATCTCGCCTATCAACCCTTTGTCTGGCTTGAACGGTTTCTAACGCCATATATGGAGCGTTTTGCCATGTTTGCACATATCGTGATCACCCGTACTGAATTCGGGACAAGCCTACGAGAGTGAGGCTCCGTTCATGAAAAAATCAGGCATCTTGGCCTGTCTTGCCGCATGTGTTGTCGCCATGGTGCTGTTGGCGCGTTTTGAAGGGGTGAATCGTCAATTTCCCGCATATTTCACTTGGGATATGGACAACTATGTCTTTCAGGACATGGCGCTTATTTTTGATGGTCAACTTCCCGATCACCTTGTCCACCCCGGATTTGGGCTGAATCTCGGCCTCTACGGATCAACAACTGTCTGGGCATATATCTGTGATATTGTTCGTCCAACAATGCATGTGGTGGCGCAGGCTTTAGATCCGATTGTTGTCGTCTTGGTGACGGTCGATTTTTGGCGTTCGTTGTTGCCCTTTCTTGCAACGATGGTCGTTATATTGCTTGCAAGTGGCCTGAGTATCGGAGCGAGAGCCGGTCCTGGTGTGTTGGCGCTGGCAAGTGTCTGTATCGGAACGATGCCCGGATTGGTTGTTCAGGCTTCGATGCTACGCTCAGAGCTTTTTGCGTTGCTCTGGTTTGCTGCCGGTTTCTTGGCCCTTGCGCAGGCAGCGGTTTGTCATCGTCGATGGCGTTATGTATGGCTTTTGGGGGCGGGAGGATGTGCCGGCCTCGCCTATCTGACGAAGATTCAGTGTTTGTTTTATATTCTCTCGATGATATTGTTTTATGCATTGTTTTGTGACGGTATGTCCGATGACGTCGAGCGCACCGACCGTGCCGAACCATCTGATTTTTCACCCGGTCTGTTTGTTTGTGGGCTGATTCATCTTATCGTGTTCGTGACGTTGTGGGGTATTGGGGCGATGACCCAAATGCCTGAGAATGTCGTCAATTTTGCCGCACCAGCCCTGGTGACGCCTCCGTTTTTGCTTTTCATCTTCATTACGATTTCTGGACTTCTTCTTGCTTCGGGTGCGGTACATTGGCTCGTTCGACGAAGTCCATTTCTCGAACGAGTGTTTTTTTCCACTGAAGGAACGTTTGCCTTTCTTTTGGATAAACGGTGCGTCGCGGCATTGGTGCTTCTTCCTGCAGGCTTTACTGCCGCTTTTGGATTGCATTTTTTCCTCTATACAAATCCGGCGACAGCGTGGGCCTATCTTCTTGCCGATTTTTCAACGTTGTTTGTCCATCGTTCGCAATTTGAAGCGTTGTTTTTGTTTACTTTTGCCGAGAAATTTAAGGTGTCTGCCATACCCTTTGCTTACGGTAGTGCGGCGATCCTTGTTGCCTGGAGCCTTTCTCGTCGCCCGGGAGGCGGGCGGACGTGGCGGGGCCTGGTCGTGTCAGCCTGTATTGGAGGGGTGTTTTTTGTTTCCGCTATGCTTGCTGTGCGTAGTCTTCGTGGTGATCTCATGTTACGCGATTATATCTGGGCCGAGACCGGTTTCCTGCTGCTTCTTGTGTATTTTGGTGCTCGAGGCATAGCAAGCTCATCATCTGCTGGTCGATGGCTTGGGGCTCTGGCTTTCTGTGCAGTGATTGCCGTTAATCTTTTTTCCGGACGCAATATGGTAGAGCGCGTCTATGCTGAGCAAAGCGATTACGGCTTTCGGTTAGAACGTTTTTTTCGGCGTGGCTACGATGGAAATCACAAGCAATTCGAGCGTATCATGAGAGAGCGATATCTTGCTGCCGATACTGTTCCTGTCGTTGAACGTGCGGCGACGGTGGCCCGGGATTGGAAGGACGTGCGCTTTTTATTCCCTACCTTGTCGGTTTCACCGGAGCGCTTGGGTATCGCGGTTCCAGGCGGTCGTCTTGCGTACAATGACCCGACTGTTCGTATCGACACGCTTTCATCGGAATTGACCGGAGCATTAATTTTCGATCCAACAGGACTCCCTGTTCATGGTGGGCCTCGCTTTCGTTTTCAGTTTGCTTTTGAAGGATGGGCTTTTTATCAACAGCATGCCCGTCAGAAGGGAGACCCTGTCTCGGTTGTTGTTGTGCCACGTCCGGACAGGCGAGTATATTTGCTATCGAGAATGGACAGAATTCATGATTTCGACGAGATGTCCGGCTTGTCGAGTGAAGCTGGGCCGAGTATGACTGTTCGAACGGGAACTGGGCAAGTCGAGTATACAAGTCGATGTGTTCAGGCGTATACAGAGATTCCGGTAGCGTTACTTCATCAAGACGTTTTTTTTCTTGTTACTGAAAAGGCGCAGACGCCAAACTTTTATTCGTGGGTCTTTGAGCGTCAGATGCCGCACTAGTGTTGTAGCGCAAACACGGTTCCCCAATGCGGTATCTCTTTCGGGACGTATGGAGGTTTTGAGATTTGGCCACACTACCTACTAAATTTGCACCTGCAGAGCGAGCCGGAGCACCGGCCATACAGCAAGAGAATGAAAAGCTTCAGGCCGATGCGTGTCTTGCCTCTATGAACGCCATTCCCATGGTCGTTTTAGTACTCAATGCACAGCGTCAGCTTGTCTTTGCGAACGATGCGTTTCTGAAGCTGCTTGGAGCTACGGACATCAAACCATTTTTAGGAAAACGTCCGGGCGAAGTGTTCGGTTGTGTGTATGCGCAACAAAACGATGGTGGTTGTGGAACCACGGAATTTTGCCGCAAGTGCGGTGCGGTGCGCTCCATTCTTTCCGCCTTGGGCGGTATCGCTTCGGTGCAGGAATGTAGCATGTTGCGGGACCACGATGCTGACGCTTTGGAATTGCTTGTGAGTTCTTCTCCGTTTATTGTGGAGGGGGAGAATTATGTCATCTTCACGATTACCGACATCAGCCATGAAAAACGACGCCGAGCTCTGGAGCGTATTTTTTTTCACGACATCCTCAATACAGCTGGTGGAGCTCGAGGGCTGATCGACTTTCTGAGGGATCAGGTACCCGATGAATTACGTGACGATACCGAGCTCGTTCATGCGACATTGAGTCAGCTTGTTGATGAAATTGTTTCGCAAAAAGAGCTCCTTGCCGCAGAAAGCCGGGAACTTAGCGTTGATCCGATGACGTTACGTTCTCTTGAAGTGGTTCGATTGGTTGCAGCGACATACGCCGGGTATTTTGTCGCTGAGGACAAGCGGATTTCTGTGGACGAAGCGTCGTGCGATTTGGAATTGGTGACGGACTATACACTGATTCGGCGTATTTTAGGCAATATGGTGAAAAATGCATTGGAAGCCTCAGTGCCCGAAGATACGGTGACGTTGGGCTGTTTCGCAGAAGATGATAATATTGTCTTCTGGGTTCGAAACCGGCTTGTTATGTCGGAAGATGTTCGTTTGCAGGTGTTCAAACGGTCTTTTTCAACAAAGGGAGCTGGCCGCGGCTTGGGGACATACAGCATTAAGCTGCTTGGGGAACGTTATCTCGGTGGAGAGGTATGGTTCACGTCGTCTGAAGAGGCTGGCGGGACCACGTTTTATATTCGTTTGCCGAAGCGTTATCGTGATCCCGCGGAACTGGCGGATTAATACAGTTTTCGTTTGGAGAAGGAAGACCCGATGACATTTTGCGTGTTTTCCACAATGAAAAGGGCGCGTTCGTCTGTCGTAAAGACAATTTCTTCAAGCTTTTTGAGCTGAATGTTGTTGGTCACGGTCATGAGAACCTTGGTGGGTGTCCGATTGTAGGCACCTTCGCCCATGAGATAGGTCGAACCTTGTTTGAGCTGGGACTGAATGCGTGTACAAATCTGTTCCACATGTGGTGAGATGATGAAGGCCATTTTGCGTTGGCTGTAGAGTGTCATGACTTTGTCCATCACATCGGAAGACGTAAAGACCATGATGAGCGATGCGATGAGAAGGTCTGGTCCGAGCTTCAGTGATCCGAAAATAAAGAGCACCGCATTGAAGATGAGATAGAATCGTCCAACACCGATATTATACCGCTGAAACAAGATGATGGCGATAACGTCGAGCCCTCCCCCAGAGCCAAAGGTTCGCAGAATCAATCCTGATCCTGCTCCACAAATGACGCCAGCAGCAATCGCCGCATAGAGTTGGTTGGTAATGCCGAAGTCGACATTGACCAGCTCATATGCGAGTGATGAAATGATCATAGCATAGAGGCTCAACCAAAAAAAACGGCCACTGACAAAAAAACGCGCCAGCAGAAATATCGGAATATTGAGAATAAAGAACCATACACCAGGGTTGAGCGTGTTCGTGGCATATTTGATGAGCAATGCTGTTCCAAAGAGGCCACCAACGATAAACTGATGATGTGATGCGATGGCTTTGACGCCGAGGGCGAACAAGAACGCTCCCGCCGTGATCATGGTGATATTATAGATAATCGAGTCGGTGAACTGAAATCTCGACATGTCCTTTCCTTCCCGCTTTCTGTTTTAAAAAAAACGGGCTCCTACTCTTCTGCATCGCTCTGGTCAAGCAGAAACCCTACACTTTGACAAGGACGAGTTTGTGCAATACCTCTGAAACGGATTGGACATCGGTTCGGAGTTTCCCGACCTTTTGACCAAAGGAGAACTGCATGTATCTTATTGGGGGAGCCATCCTTATAGGCGTCTTTGCGCTTGTCGGGGTTTTTATTCTGCTGGGTCAGTCACGCCAGCGCGAACTCCGAGTCAACAATGTCGATTTTGACCAGTACAAAACACAGGAAATTCAAAGAAGCGGTCATTACCATAATATTGTCCAGTAAAGACACTCTTTCCCGATCTCGTCTGTCTTCAGTGTTGTCATTCTCTGCTGCATTGCACTTTCTATGGCTTTTCGTCTTTTGCCACTTGCGTTTTATTGCAATCGGTGGTCGTTACGATTATTGAGTAAGGCTGGTTTGGTCTCCCTCGATTCATTGGCGAATTTTTGTCTTGGAGCACAATATGACGGATGAGATTGCAACGGCACGCAATGAAAAAAGTGAACAGCGCCTCAACGCCTATCTGAAACGACTTAACCAGCTCAAAGAGACGAATACGATCAAGGAACTCGCAGAACGTGATATTCTGATGGAGTTCATTATGGCAAACAAGGAGCGCATCGACGAGTTTCCTATGCTAGCCGTTGAACAGCAGAGTATCCTGTCCATGGTGTGTTCGCGAATGGAAGAAGCTGCAGGCATAGAGCAGCTCCGCGACTGGGTCACACGGTTTATGCTCAATCTGAGCAAATACCGTTCTGCCGTTATGAGTGATGATGAAGTCGAACAAAAGATTCAACGCACTCAAATTTTTAATCTTGAAACAATACTCCTGAAATGTATCCAAGCTGCGGTATATACTTCTGCTCTTATTAAAGATAATTTTAATGATGTTATTATACGGCATTATGGTGAGGGAGCTCTTTCCAAAATCGATGAATTCACTGAAAGTGTTACATTTGATGCTTCATATTGGAATGTATATTTTGATTTTTTCGTTTTTACCTTGGTGAGCCGAGCATACGAAGATATTGTCGCCAACAGTAAAATCCAGGTGTCAAAACGGGGGAATTATCTGCTTCTCCATTTTCCTTTTGAAGAAGTGTTGGCCAAGCTTCAGGGAACGGAGAAAAAGATTGAAGCAACCCGCATTCAACAAGCGTTTGACGATACAGCCACCGATACCGAATCCAAGAGGATCAAGAATTTTATTTACCATAATTTGTTTGAAGGCGATGCAGCCATTGATTTCGGACATTTTTCGGAGACGGAAACTGATTTTATTGTTCGTATGGCGAGTATTGATCCTGCCAGTCGGGAATTATTGAATGCTTTGGGTCTCGATGAAACGGAAGGGACTGCACGAACGGATGCGAATACAGAGGAGACCGCGTCTTCGCCAGAAAGCGCTGTTTCTGAAGAAGAGGACGAACAAACACGTGAAGCGCAACGATCTTTTTTGCGTGAACAGGTCATTGCATCTGCTGCAGGTGCGGGGATTGTCTTAGCCTTGGCTCATAAGGATTGTGATAAGGCATTAGCGAATTTTGAGAGGAAAGAACGTCAGGTTATTTTGAAATTGATTGGTTCTTTCCGTCGGGAAGGCTTGGGACGTGCGTTGCGACAAATGCTTGAGTTCAGCTTTACCGAGATATTACGCGAGAAAGGACGCGAGGAGGGGCCGAAAATCCAGGTGCGCGCGATGCGTTCACGTTGTATTTCGAGTGCGATGCTCGATGGACTGGCTCAAAATGGGCTCAATCGCATCAGAAGCCATCGTTTTTTTGAAAAGGAAAGTGAGACAATAATCCTTTTTAAACAGCAGACTCCTCAGGAATTTAAGGAGCAGTTGCAGCTCCTTCAAATCGAGAGACCGCTGCAGGTGTTAATGATCAAAGCGTGGGAACAGGCTGATTTCAAAGTTGAAATTCTTGTTGTCATCAATGTTCCACTTGTTGCGCGCGGTACGACAAACCTGCCCAAACGCCTCGCTGAAATCATGAATGCGTACGGTGTCCGTCCGCAGACAGGATAGCATTATCGTATTGGAGACAAAGAAGCGATACGTGGGGAGAAAGGCTACTCTCCATCAATATTTTCGAGAAGATGGTTTTCCCGCTGCATGGCCTGAAATGTTTCCGTCATGGACGTCGCAAGAGCTTCAATCATATGCGGCAATTCTTGGAGGGCTCCCTCCCCGGCAGTGTGCTCAATGCGTAGAGCCAATTCCCTAATGGCCTGTGCTCCACACGATGCCGCAGCGCTTTTTATGGAGTGAGCAATCCCTTCCACCTGGTATACGTCGTTGTTTACACAGGCTTGTTGAAGCTTTTTAAACTGAGCGGGAAGAGCGTTTTGGAAGACTAAACGGACTTGACGGAGAATGTTTGCATCGTTTCCCAAATACTGAAGGGCTGTTTTCGTATCAAGCAAAGTTGTCTTCATTTTGGATTCCAGTTGTATTGAAACGGAATATAATACGCGGTATGATGTATTGATGTTCCCTCGGAAACCGAGAGGTGTCCCACGAAAACAATCTGACCGTTCAGGAGAGGGCGGTTGAACGATGCATTCATGCCAAGTGCTTTTTCCTTGGAGAATGTTCCTTGTGCATTTCTCAAGAAAGATACGCGGACAGGTATGTCTTGTCTACGAAAGGCCGGGTAAAATTATCGATCATGGAATTTCGGCAAATTGAGGAGGAGGCGCATGGGCGTCAAAATAGGTTTTCCGCGAGACGTATATGGGCAATGATGCGAAGAGGACATGGGATATGATGCGCAAGGTGTTCGGATGTACGATGATGTTCGTTTTTCTGGTCATGGCTGGACAGTCTGCTGTTGCCCAAACTTCCCGACCGGGAATAAAGGAAAGTTTAGCTGAGTTTATTGTTTACGCGAACGAATCATTGGTTCAATTCGGTAAAGCTCAAGAACGTATTCATGAGTTTCAACCCGAGTCTATGATGTTTCATTACTTGGACTTTTTGTCTGGGCAGCTTGAGAAAACTGTATATATCGCGCTGAATCTGCACGATCTTTTTTATATATATGAAAAAGCAGAATATTGTTTCACCGTGGATGAGCGGCGCTATATCACTCGCCGCATCAATACTATTTTAAATTCGTTGGATAAAATAATCATGAATATGAAGGATTCCGAAGGTGTTTTTGATAAGCAAGGCATGACGCCCGACGAGCATAAAAATATGGATACGATTATTGAGCGTATGGAAGGATTCCGAGATTTCGTGGCCAATGCCATGTTTATCTTTGAATAATCCGGTTTTTGTTGTCGTCCATTGAAAAGCCCGGCCGGCGCCATGAGCGACGGCCGGGCTTTTTTCGTTTGGTATGCTGAATATGTATGGTGAAATGTCGTGAATTTTATTTTTTTTCAAAAAAATATTGCATCGCTTTGCATATGATGTATTTTAAAAACAAGACTCAAAAAGGCCGTGTTCGCGGAATGCGTTGTTTAAAAGAAAAAGTGAAACCGTTTACCCTTTTGTTGGCACACACTATGCTAGAGAGGCGTTACACATTTCCTTTTACAAACGACGGTTAGCTGATGACGGCAAATGGAGCATCATCATGAAGACTTTGACACTGACTACAAGAGAACATCTTTTTTGGAAGACGATGACCGTAACCGCTCTGACAGCGGCTGCCATTTTTTGTTTATCTTCGATCGCTTCCGCTGACTTTGAGACAGGACTTCGTGCTTTTGAAGAACAACGGTATGCTGATGCTGCAGCCGAATGGCGTGTGGCGGCACAAGCCGGGAATTCTCGGGCTCAACATAATCTTGGTGTATTATACGATGAAGGACTCGGTGTTGAACAAAACGCTCTCGAGGCGGCCAAATGGTATCAACAAGCCGCTGAAAACGGCGTGCCTGGTGCCGCATTCAATCTGGGTGCCATGTATGACGAGGGATACGGCGTAGAACAAGATTTCGCAGAAGCTGCAAAGTGGTACAGAGCAGCTGCCGACGCCGGTGTTGTCGATGCGCAGTTCAACCTTGGCCTGTTATACGCCATCGGCCAGGGCGTTCCGCAAGATTATGAAAAGGCGTATTACTGGGTTAGTTTGGCTTCGGCAGCCAAGGATGTTTCGTTCGAACATCTGACCGCGTGTTATCAAGTATTGGAAGAATTGGCTCCGCATGTGTCGTCTGCTGGTATCAAGAACGCCGAAACGGCAGCATCGACTTGGTGGGCCAACGAATACGCTTCTCTCCAATAGTTCCTCATACCCTGTCCCTTCCTTAACAAAACGGACTCCACCATGGAGTCCGTTTTGTACTTCTACTTGACGATATATCCCTTCTTTTGCATGCATTCATCCACAAGGCGTTCCTTTCCTTTTATACCATCTTCATCCGGACCGAGTCTGGCCGCGGCTATGGTGGCCAAGTATTGACATTCGGCATAATCACTTCGGGCTTGTTCATCTCCGGCCACATCGTTGGTCAATGTCACATCACCGCAGCCAGCGAGACCAATGAGGATGATGGGCACAAAGAGAATACCAAGGAGAGATTGGACATGCGTCATAACGTGCTCCATATGTGGTCAGTGTGTTTGATCGGCATTGCGTGTTGGCTTGTTCCCACTTGGGGCATGGCTCAAGGTCCGACATTGACATCGCACACGTTTCGAGATCTTGGCTTTGCCATGCGATTTCCCGAAGAACGTGTTGAATTCTCAACAAAACAGACCACACTCGCCGGCATGGGTGCCGTTGTCGATAAAGTCGAAGGAGAAAGCGACGATACCGAAGTGATTGTGGTTGTTCGGCGGTATCGATTTGCCGAAGCACCTACATACGACGCCTTGCATCGTTATCACGAGGAGCTGGCCAGGGAAACCTCGGCGTTGGGTGGGTCTGCTCCGCAGGTGTCGTATCAGCGCGCTCCGGCCGCGGAAGGAGGTCTCGGACTTGAAATGGCTGTGGCCGTGAATCATCTTGGGTTTCCGGCCATGCTGGTCCTGAAAACCAAACCTGTTGGCTTGGATCTGTATGTTGTCAAAGTGCTGGCCCAGGATCTCATGGTGGCTGAGCGTATTATGAATTCATTTCATGTTCTCGATACGAGTGGTGCCGTCATAAAATGAGTCGGTGGTGGGAAAAATGAAAATGCCGGCCGCTCCCGTTGGGGAGCGGCCGGCATAAGCGTTTTTTATTGTATGACGAGATCAAGAATCGATATGAGTACCCCGACATTAAGCTCCTGTTCAAAAAGAGCTTCAATGCTGTGGTCGGCAGTGACACCGGTGAACGTATAGCTGGAAAGGTCACCAACGGACTGGGAATCAACAAGCACATCCCGGATGAGCATACCGTTGTCCGGTGTGATGGTGAAGGTTTGGTCGGTGCTCTGAATGACTGCCACCTTCCCGTTCGGGCTGATGGAGCCGCCGGAGCCAGCCGACGCGGTGATGGTATATGTCGGAGCACCTTCCTGGGTCAGCGTGTATTGTATTCCCTGGATCGTCAATGTGCCGGACCGCGGATCGGGGCTCGTGTTTTGATCGACATGGAAGAGAATGGTGCTGGTCCCAGTCCCGGATGTAGCACTTGTGATGGTCATCCAGGAGTCATTGCTTTGTGCGGTCCAAGAACAGGCGTCATTGGTGTAGAGGGAAAGACCCTGCACACGGTATTCCGCTGAAATTTCAGATGCGGTTGGTGATATCGTGTACTCACAGGAGACGCCCTGCTGGGTCAATGTGTAGGTCATGTCCGCAATCGTCAACGTTCCGGAACGAGGGGTGGTGCTTGTATTTTCGTCCACATAGAAGAGGATTGTGGCGGTCCCGGTGCCGGAGGAAGCGCTTGTAATAGTCATCCAAGGCGCATTGCTTCGCGCGGTCCATTCGCAACCGCCGCTGGTATAGAGCGAAAGGCCGTGAACACGGCTCTCCGCCGAGATTTCCGATGCTGTCGGTGTAAGCGTATAGGAGCAGCTTCCGATCGGCCCGAGTGAGGCCGACATAGAAGAACTCGGGGACGAAATCTGTTTCAGTTTGATGCCTGAATCCGTGCCGTTATAATTAGCGGATGACGGGGAGGTGTCGTTGGTGAAAAGATTATTGTTGCCCGTGTAGAATAATGTTCCGACAGAACCTTCACAGGAGGAGCCATAACGGAGCATGTCGCAGCTCTGTGTACTCGCTTGCTCCGGAACAACACCTTGGTGGCCTGTCGAACGGTACATATTGATATCATTGTTGTCGAGTGAACCTACAGTGTCATCGATATGTTGAATAAGCAGGCCGCCGGACCAGCTTGATCCAAGCTTCTTCCGCATGCCGAGATCCCATGATGTTGGATAGCGATTTTCGGCAAGAAAATATTCAGTTGTCGAGCCCTGCGTGTTGCGTAATTTTGCCACGGAAGAGGCCGTCGTCAACGGGGTCGGAAACGATAATGTTTCTCCGCCGGTTGGCGTTTGCGGTGTCACCCATCCGAGATATTGCCGCGACCACGCATCGAGCATTACCGGAGTTGTTCCCTCGCTTTCGCCGCTATTTGCGCCCCACGAGCCGGAAGCCATCAAGGAGAAAATCCCCATGCCTTGATTGGTGCCGCTTGTGTCGTACAGGTCCGGTAAACCACACATGGAATGTCCGAGTTCATGAACGATGACGCCGATAGGATGGCGTTGACTCGAATCGTCGAGTTCGCCACTGACAGACCAGCTCGTTAAGACTTTTGAGCCTGCCAATACAGGGTTGTTTTCCGTACTGTTCCACGCATGCGCCCAAACGCTTGGTGTTTTGTAACTGCCTGATGCTTCGTATCCGGCAAGAATGCAATGAATAACCATTTCTTCCGGTTCAAGTTTGCCATCGTGGTCGTCGTCGTATGCATCGAAATTGACATAGGGGTTCACGGCAATCAGCACCGCCTGAAGCCATGTTTTCTCCAAGTCGTAATTGGAAGACGACGAAAGGCCGTCATTGGGATGCGACACGTTGACCGTTACTCCTATGACTCCTGTGGGAGCAGAAGGCACGGAATGTGGAATGGCGGTAAGATACATTTTCCCCAAAGAATTGTCGCGATAATACGATGCGGCTGATTTGGAGTTCGATGTATTGAAGATGACATTGTACCACTCTGAGCTGGTCGTTGAGAGTGATTTGTTGGTGAATTGGACTAAAAGAATGAGCAGGCCTTTTGAACCGGAAACAGGTGTCGCGGTCCATGTGTTGGTGATTGCGACATCCAGCGACGAGGCCCGAGAAGACAATATCGGCGTTGCGGAAACATTCTTTCTGATGTCCGGTCGGAGATGTTTGAGCATGCCTTGTGGAACCGCTTTGCCAGGCATCACACGATGTCCGGAGAGGGTGAGTCGTCCTTGAGCCTTTTGGGCGTATTCCCAAATCCCCGTGGACTTATCCTGAATGACGGAATAGCCCTTGCGGGTTTCGGTCCAGCGGTTGTGTTCATCTCCTCGCAATCGGGCCGTGAATGTCTCGCCGTCAGGTTGGGTCAATGTGAAAAGCTTGGGGCTTGCCGGTACGGCAAATGCGTTGCTCCCGCTTATCAAGGCGAGACATACTATCCACAGCGTGAGGGCTGGAATGTTGAAAAGAAAACAACGTTGCCGTCGCGTCGTACAGTAAACCTCATGCGGCACAGCAGACTCCTTATGCATCTATTCCGTTTCGATAAAAGTAAGACCAAATACAGGGTTTGCAATTCCCGTTTTGAGGAACGTGGTCGAAACAACAGAAAAGGTCTTAGACAGGAGTGTATGCGTATATGGTATTCATCCTGCCTTGGATTTGCTCTTGTACCAATAAGGAACAAAAATGAGAACAATGGTTTTTTCATGAAATATCGTAATACCGTTTACAGAATATATGATGCTCAGCTCGCTACCATTCATTCGTCAAAGATGGGGAGGCGGCTTCAATCCATTGTTATTTGACGTCATTTATTGCAGGTGGTGCATGTTTTTCGAAAATATTCTTTAAAAACAGCTGTATAAATTCTGGGTGTCGTTATTCTTCTTAGTGTTCTTTGCAATAAAGATGCCTATTGGATGGGGCGATGTTTTCAGCTCTCTTTTGGTTTTTCAGGCAACAAATATCTCTTATAATGTCGTTTTGCGATGGAGGTTGGTATCACCACATGGCGCGAGAATGGCATTTTGAACGTGGACAATGCGATGTTGCTCTGGTGAGAGCCGGTAAGGCACGATACTGAGAATGCTCCTTATGAAGACGTCGATTGTTGGCATCACTTTTGTAGTCCAAATATTATCGTTACAATGTTTCTATGTGCATTTGATAAACATCGCTATGTTGCAAGGAGAAAGCCAATGATCCACATATATTTTCTCTGTCTTTCTCTGATGACTCTTGTTTGTTCTCCCATGACGGCGACGTCGGCTGAAGTTTCGTGGGGATTGGTGAGTGTACTCAACCGATTCTATTGGACACCACAGGATTTACCTACCGCAGAGAATTGGGTTGAGAAAGCGAAGGTGAGTTGGGTTCGGGAAGAGTTTACTTGGGATCTCCTCGAACTTGAGCCTGGAGTATATAATGAGGAAGCATTGGCGTACATGGACCGGGTTGTATCGGGAGCTCAAGAGCGTAATAACCATGTACTTGGGTTAATTGTACCCAGTGATGATTGGAATGCAGTCAATGCGGCTCCCGCTACAGACGACGAGCGGAAACGGTTTGCCGATTTCGCTGCCTTCTTGGCCGCACGCTACCAGGGGCAGGTCGATGCCTGGGAAATCTGGAATGAACCGAACAGTAGTGAATATTGGAAACCCAAACCGAATGCGTATGATTACACCGCGCTGCTCGCTGCCAGCTATTACGCCATGAAGGCCGTTGCTCCTCAGACTTTGGTTGTTGGGCCGACTTGTGCTGGAGTTGACGATGTATATTTACAAGCGTTCTTAGCAGCAGGTGGTGTCGCTTTTCTTGATATACTGAGTATTCATCCATATCCATATGAGATTTCAAAAATTTTTGAGAATAGTATTGAGGAATTTGAGATAAAAAATCTGTATAAATGGTTGGATGACCTTGGTGTGTCACCTCGTATCTGGGCAACGGAAATCGGTTGGCCGGTTTATCCTGCAGACAATGGGGTCTCTGAAGATAGGCAGGCTGTCATGCTGGCCCGAGCCTATTTAGGACTTTTTGCCTTGGGAGTGAACGCCGTTTATTGGTATGATTTATATACAGATTTGGAGAATAATTCCACATTTGGGCTCATTTTGGAAACCAGTCAGACTCCACGATCTGCCTTTGACGCGCTGTCGTATCTCGCAGAAGCCCTTGAGAACGCCATGTTTGCATACGCTCCTGATTTCGGTGAAAATGGGCGTGCTTATGTATGGACGCAAAACGAACAGACTGTTTTGACGCTGTGGCGATTTCGCGGGGTTATGTCTGGCACGGTTGAGATCGATCTGGACGGAGATGTGGGCTGTATAACCGACATTTATGGGCATGATATTGCTTCTCGGCGTCTCAAATCGCGAATCCAAGTGCCTGTAAGCGACTCGCCTATCGTATTGTTCGGAGATTTTACCGTGAAGAGTCTTTCTTTTGTCCCGACACTTAATATAGCGACAACTCTGCTTCTTTTGAATGAGTGATGCAGAGTTGTCTTCTGTTGAACAACGGCTAATCTCGTGATGGAGTGTTCAGTTCGCGTTTTTCCACGCTCTCATCATGTTCTTTTTTCATGATGCCTTTGGCGGCAAGGATACCTGTTGCGGCGGCTGAAACAATGTTTCCCGCCACTCCAGGGCCATCTCCTGCGACAAACATGCCGTGAATAGCTGTTTCAAGATTTGGCCCGGTGTCTATTTGTGTCGCAAAAAATTTGATTTCCGGAGCATAGAGTAGCGTTTCGTTATTGGTGACACCTGGGACAACATTGTTGAGCTTGGTTAAGCCTTCGACAAGGTTCGTCAGAATGCGTTCCGGCAAAGCCATAGCGAGGTCTCCGCAGACAACATCGGTTAATGTCGGTTCGATGTAGCCTTTTTTGATGCGAGACCAGGTGGACCGACGTCCGCGAATGAGGTCTCCGAACCGTTGCAGAATCGGTTTTCCCCCTCCGATGAGGCTGGCCAATTTGCCAATAGACTCACCATACGACTGATTGTCCGTCACTGGATCATTGAGCACCACCTTGGAGAGGAATGCAAAGTTGGTGTTTTCCGACTTGTTGTCCCGGTAGGCGTGACCATTGACGCAGACGAAGTTTTGATAGTTTTCCAATGAGACGAAGCCACCCTTGTTCGTACAGAACGTTCGGGTCTGATCATCGTATTTTCGCGTCTGGATGAAGAACGTCGGGTCGTAAATAATATCGGTAAGATCATCCATGATGTCATTATGGACCTCAACGCGTACGCCGACTTCAATGCCACGCTGAGAGAGACCCAGGTTGTGTGTTCCTGCGATTTTCCCAACCCAATCGGCGCCAACCCGTCCCGGAGCAAGTACGACATATTGACAAGCGTATGTCTTTCGGTTGGTCGCAACCCCGACAATGTGTCCATCTTCGACCAGGATGTCATGAACTTCTTCCGACGTATGGATGGTGACACCTTTTTCGCGCAGATAGTCATACATGGAAGCAATGTGGCCGGGGAGATGGTCGGACCCTAGGTGTTTCTGCTTGATAAGAAGCAGGTCAATACCATGTTTTTTGGATTGTTTTCGAATTTCGCGGGCTTGTTCCATGTTGGTGGGATAGATCGGCCCATCCATGCCAAAGCGGTTAAAAACCGTTTCAGTCTCGTCAATAAGCGCCATTGCTTCTGTTTTGGGAAGAAACTGCGTGAGGTCGGTTTTCCCTAAGATATGAATAAAATTGAGCTTACCGTCGGAAAAAAGTCCCGCACCGCCAATTCCTGCCAGAATATGACACGGCTTGCATTTGATACAGTCTGTGTATTCTCGCTTGCTAATCGGACAAGTCCGCTTAAGCGGTCCTTTGCCTTTGTCGATGAGCAAAACACGTAAATTGGATGTTTCGACAAGCTGGTATGCGGCAAACAAACCGGCAGGACCACCGCCAATGATGATGACATCGCATGAGTCTGGAGTTGGGGTATTCATAGCAACCTCCGAAAGCAATCTCGGGCACAAGACCGGAACTTTTAGTATAATCACATCAAAAGAGGGAGAGCAAGCTATAAACGACGACTTCTTATGCGGGGGGAGGGTATATTCTCCGCGAAAAACTGTGCGCAACCGTGATGTTAATAAGATGGGGTTTCATGACTGTGAGAACGGAGGATTCAAGGTTGGAACGCGACGCCTTGGGCAAAGATAGGACACTATCATGCGTTATGAACTCGTCATCGCTATACCCATGATATACCGGGGTATAGCATGATGAAAAAAGATTTGAAGAATGCGCAAAGATTGAATGGAACACGCTGTATGTTTTGTTGTTTCGTAGCATCCTGTTTTTTCAATGTATTATTAAAAATTGAAACACAATAGTCTTCATGTTGATGGAGAGATCAATATCATACTCTTGACACCCATACCCCGCATGGGTATTTGAGTGTTGAGGCGTGTGTGAAAAACGCTGTTGTCAGTTTGTTCACTATGCGTTCGGGCGATGCCCGACGTGTTCAACACAGAGGAGGAATACCCATGTCACGTAAGCTGTTCGCGCTGTTGTCCCTGAGTGTGTTTGTTGTTTCGCTTGTAGCCGTTGCTCTTGCTGCGGAATCACCTGGTGGCAACTTTCGTAAGGGTAAATACCTTTTTCGAAAGAACTGTCGTTCCTGCCATGCCGAGGGGGCTGCGGCCAAAGATCTGAGTCCAGCAGACAAAACACAAGCGGAATGGACAGCCCTGTTCAAGGATGCGAGCGCGATACCGTGTCATGCCGATTGGAAGGGATTGTCCGAGTCAGATCAGCTCGATATTTTCACCTATATGCATGATTTTGCAAAGGATTCTCCAAGTCCTGCGAAGTGCAGTTAGTGTGAACGCCCGCGGTATCCCGGGAAGTATGCTTTCCTTCCTGGGATAGGCGGCTTTGGGGTGGCTGAAGCGCTGCCTGGTCCCTTCTGGAAACGGAGACGGATATGGAAGAGAATCGGAAGAAGTCGCTGTCGCGGCGTGGATTTCTCAAGGCTGCCGGTGCCAGTGTGGTTTCGGTTGCTGCCGGCGGTGCTGTAGCGGGTGGTGTGCGTGCCACACACGCAGCACAGGCAGAAACAGTTGATGATCCTGGCTGGGAATCACGCTTTAGCGTATGTGATATGTGTTTCAACAAGTGTGGGTTGATCGCTCGGGTCAAGGATGGCCGTGTGGTGAAACTTGATCCCAATCCAAAATTTCTCAAATCACGTGGTATGTTGTGCGCTCGCGGGAATGCCGGTTTAGCACAGTTGTACAATCCTGATCGTCTTAAGACACCGTTGAAGAGGGTTGGAGCCAGAGGTGAAGGGAAGTGGGAAGCTATTTCCTGGAAGGAAGCGTTTGACCTGGCTGCAAGCAAGCTGAAGGAGTTGGGCGAGAAGTATACCCGATGCGGAACATTATTTACAGCCGGTTCGGATATGCAGTCGACATTTGTCCATCGTCTCGCTGAAGCCTATGGCTCATATAATGTCACCAGTCATGAATCCTTGTGCCTCGTTAGTAACAACCGCGCATATCTCGACACGTTCGGTGAAGTCCCGTTTGCCGACGTCATCAACTCAAAATACGTCATCATGGCCGGCGCCAACCGATTTGAAGCGCTCGTGACCCCAGATTCCATGGATATGGTGACGGCCATGCAAAACGGTTGCAAGCTTGTTGTGCTCGATCCGCGATATACCAAAACCGCAGCACTTGCGAATGAATGGTATCCCATCAAGCCGGGAACCGACATGGCGTTCATGTTGGCGCTTGCTCACGTCATTATTTTCGACAAGTTGTACGATCCAAGGTGGGTTGAGGAAAAACTGTCTGGTCTGGACGAATTGCGCGACCATGTGCGTCAGCTTACTCCGGAGTGGGCAGCGAAAGAGACCGGTATCGATGCCGCGGTTATCCGGCGTATTGCTCACGAAATCGCCGAAGCTGCGCCGCAGGCCATGATCTATCCAGGGCGCCGCAGCTCCGACTATGAGAATTCTACACAGATTCGTCGGAGTTTCGCCATTGTCAATGCGTTGCTCGGCAACTGGGATACCCCCGGCGGCCTACTCGGAGCACGACAGGTCGGTCTGCAAAAGGGGATTCCATCGGAAGCTCCATGGTATGACGACAACCCGGACGAACGCGCTGATGCCGGTATTGCTCCGATGATGTTTGTGGAAGAAGGATCGTTTGTCCTCATGCGCGATGCGGTCTTGTCCGAGAAGCCGTACCCGATCAAAGGGTGGTTTGTGTATAAAACCAATCCCATGGGGACCGCTCCCGATCGCAAAAAGACGAAAGCGATGATGGAAGCCATGGAATTTGTCGTCGTTACCGACATCCTCATGAGTGACACCGCGCTGATGGCGGATCTTGTCCTGCCTGCTCCGACCTATCTTGAACGGCAAGACCCGGCTTCGGCGTTACAGGGGTCGAGTGCTTGTGCCTGTGTTGTGCAACGTGATCCTGTTATTCCTCCACTGTATGACACAAAGCCCGTCTTTGAGATATGCAAGGAGATCGCCAATCGGCTGGATATTGGGGAACACTTCGACTTTACCATTGAGGAATATCGCAAGGCGCAACTCGCTGGATTGCCCGATGCGGCTCATGCCCTTGAACGTGACGGAGTGTATTATAATCCGAGCAAGGTCTATGGCATCTACGAGGGCAAAATCTACAAGACGCTGTCCAAAAAAATCGAACTGTACAACATACGCTATAAGGATATGGGGCTGGACCCGTTACCTGTCTATGCTTCGCCTTCCGAACCGTCTGCGGATCGTTTCCGCATGGTAATCGGGCGGAGTGCTGTCTACACGCATTCGAGTACCCAGGACAATCCGGTTCTTCACCAATTCATCTCGACGAATACATTGTGGATGCATCCCGAATCAGCCAAGCGGCTTGGCTTGAATGATGGTGAAATGGTCGTTGTCTCCAGTCCGGTTGGGAAAGCGGAGTTATCGCTTACTGTAACGCCAGCCATTCGTCCGGACACGGTCTATACGCTCACCGGTTTTGGTGCATTGTCCGCAGGGCTTTCACTTGTTCACGATAATGGCGCGAGCCTGTCCGAACTTGTGGAAAGTCAATACGACACCATAAGCGGCAATGCGGCTATGCATACGACATTTGTCTCCGTCACGAGGAAGGAGGCAGCATGAGCACTCAACTCGCCATGGTGATTGATGCCACCAAGTGTATCGACTGCAAGGCCTGTATGGCTGCGTGTAAAATCGCCAATCATGTTCCTGACGGGTATTGGCGGAATTGGATTAAGCCGTCAGCTCCCGACTTTACGCCGGGACCGCGCGCAGGATTTGCCTTTCAACCCGGCGCATGCATGCATTGCGACAATCCAACGTGCGTGTCCGCCTGCCCTACGGGAGCAACGTTCAAAGACAAGACCGATGGGACCGTCAAGATTGATGCATCCCTGTGCATTGGATGCGGAAATTGTATTCCCGCTTGTCCGTATGGGGCTCGATTCCGCAATCCTGTCACGCATGTTGCCGATAAGTGCAATTACTGTCCGGAACGTCGAGCTGCTGGCTTGTTACCGGCCTGTGTCGACACTTGTCCGACAAAAGCCCGTGTATTTGGCGATATCAACGATCCTGAATCCGAGGCGCATGTGCTTCTTGCCGAAGACAAGAGTCGTGTCGTCCGACTCGTCAATGCGGAAACCGACACCAAACCCAATATGTACTATTTGGGGAATCCCGGCCCCAAGGCATGGCCCGTCAAAGCCGAAGCGCCAGCTCCCATGCGAGCTATGATAGGCATAGCGCCGTTGCTTAAGGCAGCTGTCGCCGCAGCTGGCATCGGGGTTATTGGTCTCGGTATCAAGCAATATCTCATTGATCGCAAAAAGCCGGAAAATGGGAAGGAGGGCGGTCATGACTAGGCAATTTGTGCGGCATAACCGATGGGATATCGGGATTCACTGGTTCAATTTCTTTTGTTGGATATTCCTGTTTGCGACAGGTCTCGGCCTTGTCAAAAACGATCAGATCAATCTTGTGGGCGCGTGGTGGCCGGACCTTCTGCGTACCATCTTCGGGACGGGCGGTCTTTTGCTTGCCCATGAAATCGTCGGGATTCTCTGGGTTTTCGGATTTTGTCTGTATCTTCTCGTCAACGGAAAAGGAGCGATCTTTTTCCTCTCACAGACGTTTCTCATCGATCTCAAACGGGACATCGTCTGGATGATGAAGAAGCCCATTCATATGACCATGGGCGACGAAGGCCTCAAGCGTTTCGGCATGACGCCGGGCTTACCGCCTCAAGGCTTCTATAACATGGGGCAAAAAGCCTTTGCCATTGCCGCAGTGCTCGGCAGCATTGGACTCATTGCCACCGGTCTTGTGATGATTTTGTCGCAAACGTCGTCCGGTATGGCAGCCTTACCACTGACACAGTGGTCGATCCTCATTCATTATGTGTGTGCCCTGGTCGTGTTCGCCGGATTATTGGTTCATATCTATATGGCCGCCATAGCTCCGGAAGAGCGCCCGGCATTCATGTCTATGTTCACAGGCAGCGTTCCTGAAGACTACGCGAAACACCATCACAAGCTCTGGTATGAGGAGGTCTCGGGCAAGTAGCTGGGGGCCGCCCTCCCTCTCTCCTCTCTTCCCCATACCTTTTTAGCGGCTGGAGTATGAGAGACAGTGCGGAGGTGGGCGTCAAACCTGATCGTGTTGAAACTGTTAGGTATTTTAAAGATATTCTGTGCGTACTTTTTGAGGAGTTGTGAAAAAAGTGTGTGCAGTATCGCCGAAGGAACTCATTTTTTTACATTCTTACGGAGGATTACGAGATGAAGCGAACTCAAACCATGATCAGCGTGTTGGCGATGCTCTTGGCGCTTATGTTTACGGCTGGATTGGCAATGGCAGCCGAAGAAGAGCATTCCAATGAACCGCCCAAGGTCAAACCGGAATGGTTTTATAAAGATTTGGTTGATGCGGACTTTGTGAAAGAGCACATCACCATTCCCCGCACTGACGATGTCATGATCATTGATGCGCGGCCATATATGACGAAGTACGCTCTGGGCTACATCCCGACGGCGGTCAATATTCCGCAGACGAAGAACGATGAAATGGCCTCGCTGTTGCCCAAGAATAAGGATGCATTGCTTATTTTTTATTGCGGTGGATACCACTGTAAATTATCCCACAAGGCAGCGAAGGTTGCTGAGAAATTGGGCTATAAGAATATAAAGGTCTATGCCGCTGGGTTTCCGGATTGGAAACGACATGGGTATGACGTGGCTGTTGAGTCGGAATATGTGAAGAATTTGCTGGCTGAAGGAAAGAAACCATATCTGCTTATCGACGCTCGGCCTTTAAATAAGTTCTTGGAGGGGGCAATTCCCGGTTCCGTCAGCATTCCGGATAGCAAATTTGATGAGTTCAAAGGCGTTCTGCCCAGCGACAAAAGCACCCAGCTTGTGTACTATTGTGGTGGTTTCAAGTGTAAGCTTTCGCACAAGTCGGCGGACAAAGCGAAGAAGCTGGGATACACCAACGTCGTCGTGAACGAATCCGGCTATCCTGGATGGAAAGAAAAATTCGGAGGCAGCCAGGCTGCGTCCATTTCTGCCGATGTCAAGGACGGCGCCATTGATGTGACCAAGTTTGAAGCCATCCTCAAAGACAATCCCGACAGCATTATGCTTGTGGATGTGCGGGATGCCGATGAATTCAAGGCCGGTCATTTCCCGACGGCAATCAATATGCCTGTTGACGAAGTGGAAAAGAAAATTGCTGAATTCACAGCGGACAAGCCCATTATCTTTGTTTGCTCAACAGGCGCACGAAGCGGTGAAGCATTTTATATGTTTCTCGACAAGCGCCCGGACCTCAAGGATGTCTATTACTTGGAAGCTACGGTAGACTTTCACAAGGACGGAACCGCAAAGATTACACCGAATAAATAAGAGCATCGCATCAGGCCGAAGAGGTGCACCTCTTCGGCCTGATTGTTTCGGGGGAGAGATCTATGCGACGCATCGTTGTAATGGGAATCGTCTGGCTGACGGTGTTGACGGGAATAGCAACCGCTGCTCCGGTATGGCTGGAATCGGCGGTGCGTGAGGCAAATCATAATGGCTATCAAATCGTTGAGACTGCACAGCTCCAGGCATTGCTTGAATCGCAACATGATGCCGTTGTTCTTGATGCCCGTCCGGATTATGAGTTTCGGCAAGGTCACATTCCGGGAGCATTGAACTTGGAGTTTGATCTTGGCGATCAACAACGGCTTTCGGCACAAAAGAAAAAGGCTCTCAAGGCGTTGTTTGGGGAAGATACCGAGCGGCTCGTCATTATTTACTGCCGGGATGTTCGTTGACTGCGCGGCCCTATGGCAGCGCGCTGGTCAGCACGCATTGGCTATAGCAACGTGTTCCGGTATCCAGAGGGCTTTTTCGGGTGGCGTGATGCTGGGCTCCCTGTGGAAACGTCGGATAATAAAGCGAAGGCTACGAGATGATATGAGGAGATACGGGAGTAGATAACATTTTGAAGAACAGGGGAAAACAGTGTAGAGAGCACGTCCCGACCGAATTGGTCGAGAACTCGGCTCTGAACATTTCTTTCCCCATGTGGCATTGAAGTTCATGCCACAAAACAACAAGCACAAGAGGTACGCGGAAATGAATTCTCTGTCAGGCGATTCCCAAGAGATGCAGGGTAAGGCCCGTCGTAAGACCAAGGACGCGACCTCGTCAGGTCAGGAACAACTCGATGACCTACAAAAAAATGTTCTTGCCAGATTACGGCGCATTGAAGGCCAGATACGAGGCATTCAAGGAATGGTGCTACAAGGCAAGGAATGTGAAGATATTTTAATTCAGGTCAAAGCGGTCAGTTCAGCGCTGAAATCCACTTCTCGCCAAATTCTCAAGCGCTACCTGAAAGTGTGTCACACCAAAGCCATGGAATCGGCTGATTCCGAAATGGCATATAAGCAATTGGAAGAAACGGTAAAGGTGCTGACCCATTTCATAGAAGGATGAATGCAACGAAACCCATTGGGAAATTATTGTACCGGTGGAGTTTGACCTGGAAGCCAGAGTGAATAAATGGCATCGAATTCACCCTGTTGAACAATTCTTTCAAAGCCGTTTTGCCAAGCTTTCACTACATCGGGGTCCGTATCGAAGGACAAAGCGAGATAGAGATCGACCTGTTTGATCGTCAAAATTTCTTTGAACGCATTATCTTTGAATTCTCCACTCTCCATAATACCACGCATCCCAAGATTGGTACCGAGAACCAAGTCAACATGGCCTCGGTCGAGTTTCTTGAAATTGAGCATATTACTGTTACTTCGTTCGAGGTTTGTAAATCCGTGCTTCATGAGGAAATGCTCTCGAGCATCATGTTTATAGGTTCCGATTCGATTGACTTTTTTAGCGTCTTCAAGCTTGTTGATGACTATTTTTGCATTTTTTCGGGCATATAAGCACCATTTGACGCGGAGAAGCGGGCCAATCCAATGGAATAAAGGTGCGCGCTCAATAGTATACGTTGTGGAAAACAGACCGACATCAGGCTCATTGAGCAAATATTTATAGCCTCGTGCCCAGGGTACAATGGAAATCGGCGACTGATCGCCGATGCTTTTTTGAATGGCACGTACAATTTCAGTACTTATTCCGGTCACCTTTCCATTCTTTATGAAACTCCCTGGAGGAGAGTCTTCGGCATAGAGGCGTAAGGCCAATCCTGTTTGCGGAAGAAAGCAGAGCAATAGGAATAAAACGCCAATCGTTCTGGAGTATTGCAAAAGATGTGTACGGGGAAGGACAAACGAATTGATACGTTGCATGGGGGAAGAACCTCTCTGAGAGTACACTATTCTCTTTCGTTATTGTCCATGCAAGTCAAGTATGATTTTGTCGAGGGCTGTACTCATCAAGAAAAAAGGCGTCATTGACGCCTTTTTTCTTGATGAGAAAGGAGGGGTAGGAACTACAGCAGCGTTCCTATTTGGTAGACACCGATCGCCGCGGCCATGGCGAGCACGGTGTTGAACCCGACAGAGAAGGCCGCCCAGCCCCAACCGACTTCACGGGCTATGGCGACGACGGTTACAAAGCAGGGGGCGTACAGCATGACGAAGACAATTAATGCCAATGCTGCCGGCGTCGTCCATATAGGGTCTGAGGCCAATCGTTCAGACAGGCTACTCGTATCTTCAGGGTCGACGTCTCCCATGGAATAGGCCGTGCCCAACGTGGAAACAATAACTTCTTTTGCCGCAACACCACCGAGTAAGGCGATGTTGACACGCCAATCGAATCCGGCTGCTCGTGTGATGGTTTCTAAGAATGTACCAACGCGCCCTGCCAGGGAGTATCGCAATCCGGCTTGTGCTTCGGCGTTGTCAACGGTGAACAATTCAGCTTCGGCTTGGTCTTCTGTCAGGCTACCGGCTTCGATTTGAGCGGCGACGGCTTGACGATGCAATTCAAATTGTTCTGCCTGATGTTCAGGAAGTCCCGGAAATGTCATGGCAGCCCACAACAGAATGGAAATAGCCAGAATAATGGTTCCTGCTTTTTTGATATACATCCAGGTACGTTCCAAGGAGTGGAGTAAAACTCCACGAACGGTCGGCAAGCGATATGGTGGCAATTCCATGAGAAACGGTGTGGAGTCCCCGCGGATTACCGTACTCCGTAAGATACGGGCAGCCAGAAGCGCCACACCCCATGCGGCCAGCGTGATGAGAAACATGACATTTGTTCCCGACTTGGGAAAAAAAGCAGCAGTTAACAAGAGAAAGACGGGAATTTTCGCACCGCAATTCATAAATGGAGCTGTCAGAATGGTCGCAAGGCGCTCTTTCTCACTGCGTAATGTACGGGCCGCCATGACACCAGGCACGGCGCAACCGCCTGCAATGCCACCGGAAACGATAAACGGCATAACCGAGGAGCCATGCAGGCCAAAGATACGGAAAACGCGGTCGAGCATGTAGGCCATGCGCGCCATGTATCCCGAGTCTTCAAGGATGGAAATCATGATAAACATGATGGCGATGAGGGGAACAAATCCCATGACGCCGCCGACTCCATCAATGACCCCGGAAACAATAAGGGATCGGAAAAATCCTTCCGGTAAACTGGCTTCAGCCGTGGCAGACATCCAGCCGAATAACGCCTCAACCCACCCCATTGGGGTTTCTCCGAGCTGAAACGTGATTTCATAGACGAGATAGAGTATACCCAGCATGATAAGGGGACCAGCAAATGTGTTGGTCGCAATCGCATCAATGCTTTCACTGGCGCGGCGTCGGGCCGTGTTATCGTTTCGTTTCACCACGCCATTGCGCAGCAGAGAATTGATGAAGCCGTATCGAGCATCAGCCACAAGAGCTTCAGGGTAGACATTCAGTGTTGTCCGGCAGTGGGCGCTTGTTTTTTCGGCAATAGCTTCAAGCTCTTTATGTACAGGGCCGGATTGACGACCTTGACGTATGACTTCTTCGTCGCCTTCAAGATATTTTACAGCGAGCCATCGCGGTGGATAAATCTGTGTGAGGAAATCTGCCTGTTCAATGATGTTGACCATTTTTAAAATAGCTTCATCAAGGTCTTGCCCATAACTCAGAACCAATGGCTTGGGGGGTTGGGTAGATGCTGCCAACGTAATGGCTTCACGGAGAAGTTCTCCCTTACCCTGACCGGCTCTGGCAACGGTTTCGACAACCGGTACGCCAAGGCGTTGCGCCAACAGGCTGGTGTTGATTGTACGACCAGATTTTTTGACTTCGTCCATCATGTTGAGTGCCAAAACAAGCGGCACACCAAGCTCCATAAACTGGACTGCAAGATACAGACTGCGTTCCAATGCAGATGCATCCATAACATCGACCACGACATCAGGCTTTTCATTGACGAGATAATTGCGTGCTACAACCTCTTCCTGGCTGTAGGCGGTCAGAGAATATGCCCCGGGTAAGTCGACAACGGAAACACTTTCACCATTGTGGCGAACAACACCGACTTTTTTTTCTACGGTGACACCAGGGAAGTTGCCGACATGCTGCCGCGAGCCTGTCAGCGCATTGAACATTGTTGTTTTGCCACAGTTAGGGTTGCCTGCCAGTGCGAACGTTAACGAGTGTGTATTCATTATATCTCCTTACCAACCATGATTTCTCGGACCGTGATATAGTCGGCTTCTTGGTTTCGAAGAGCTAACGTTGTGTCACGCAGGCGAAGTGCAACCGGATCTCGTAAAGGGGCTCTTCCGACGACGGTCAGAGGGCAACCGGGGATAAGTCCCATATCGCGAATTCGACGACCAAGTTCACCGGTGGCTGTAATGGTATCGATCGTCACACTGTCACCTACATTCAGGGTACGAAGCGGCCTGGTTGTCATTGAAACATCTCCTTGTGTCTCGAATGGATATCTTCTGTCGATTGACGAGTAATTTGGACGTGGAGTCTTTTGATATCGTCGTGACCGACTGATGGATTTGATTCTCATTATCATGTCGTTGGGATTGAGTGTCATTTTCAACTGGAGAGGTCAAGTATAATTTGTAATAAAATGATTATTAAGAATTCTTATCTAAGAAAGCATGATGAATTAAGTTGTCATCTCATTGAGGAAAGCAAGGTGACCGGCAAGGTCTTGGGGGAAGGTTAGTCCTTGCCGATCGCTGGAGTGAGAGAACAACTAGGGGGAAATCCTGCAGTCGGCAAGAACTCGTCCGAGAGAAGACACGGAGCTGCTGTGGGTTTGTGCCAGAGGGATGTTTCGAGATTTCGCCAGACTTGCAGCCTGCCTGCGAGCCTTGTGCGAGACTTTATCTGTGAATAAAATGACCATGTCGGTTTTTCCAAGATGTTTGGCAACGGCATTTTCCTTTCCGGTGAATACTTTGAGATTAACGCCGCGTTTGGCTGCTTCAGCTTCGTATTTACGTTTCAGGCGATCTAAACCGCCAATAAGGATTGCACTCATAGTTTCTCCTTGGCTTCGACGTGTCTGATTCAGTTCATGTCTAATGATATTGATAATCAATGTCAATTAATAAGTGGCAATCTGTTTTGAATGAACGGTATTTAATATGTTTCTCTAATGGTATTAGCTTGTTGAGCGAGGAAGAGACTAAGCTCTTGTTGGGGTGATATTCATCCCCATGAGATTGCGCCCGAAATAAGAAAGAAAAAAAGTGAAAGAGGAGTTTATCCCACCACGACAGGCAGTGAGATGGTAAATTGCGCACCATGGTTAGGGATATTTTCAGCTTTTATTGTCCCGCGGTGCTCGGTGATGATTTTGTGTGTCAAAGCAAGACCCAGTCCGGTTCCTGTGGCTTTTCCGGTTTTGAATGGGGTAAAAATCTCGGGAAGAATGTTTTCCGGAATGCCTGGGCCATTGTCCCGTATAACAATACGAACGTTCTGGTCTTCAGGCCTGTTTTGAACCACGATGTCGAGATGGCCTCCTGTGGGCATGGCCTCGGCAGCATTTTTGAAAATATTCACCAGAGCGCGGCTCAGGTGGTCACTGTCGATAAAAACTTCAGGAAGCTCATCTATGCTGTCGGTGCTGAGTTGTTGGGTTATATGGTGTTTCTCGAAATAGGGTTGTATTTCATTCAGCTGCGCTGTGACAAACTTACCTGGGGCAATCGGTGAAGGTGTAAGGACAACAGGGCGTGAGAGTTGGAGAAGGTCTTCCATTAATCCAACAATACGCTTGATATGTTGTGGGAGTATCGTGAAGAGCTTTTCGCGGAATTTGGGTTTATCAATTTTGTTGGGTAAAAGTTGTACAAATGAATCAATGACCGTGAGTGGATTGCGGATTTCATGAACAATACTTGCGGCGATTGTACCGAGTTCGGAGAGACGCTTTGCTTGGCGAATATCTGCCTCAAGTCGACGTAATGCCGTGATGTCACTTAAGCTGACAATGAATTCTCGAGGCAATGCAAAGGCTTCGTCAAGAAGTACGGCATAGCTGACAAGAATATGCATGTCGCCTGTTGCATGAGTCATGATGACTTCTCGAGGCCCGACCACGTTTTTTCCGGCGATGAGGCCGGCAATGTGTGCAATGAGGGCATTGGAGGATGTGGGGCGCCCGATCTTCATCCCGGGTTCAAGGGGGTGGCCGGATTTTGAGAAAAGATCTTGGGCCGCAGGATTCAGGTGAACAATTTCTCCGGTTGTTGACACAGACACGAGGCCTTCACTCATGACGCGCAGGAGGTTTTCTCTATAGCGTTCCAGTGTTTTTATTTCTTCAAGGCTTTCGGCCAAGGCTTCTTTTTTGGCAACAATCTCATTGACAGTGGCGAGAAAACGGGACGCGAGTTGGCCTATTTCATCGTGGGAAGCAACAATGCGGTTGGTGTCGAGTTTTCCCTTCGCAGCGTTGGCAGTAGCTTCAACAAGACTTGAGAGAGGGCGTGTGACACGTCTGGCTAAAATAATGGAAGCCAACGCTCCAAGTCCCAACGCAGCGAACCCAAGACCGGCAATGGTCATTCGTGTGTTGAAAATCTGTGCATGCATCGCCGAAAGAGAAACCCCGACGCGTATGGTTCCCCAGCGTTCGGGAGAATCTGGCAACCGAACGGGCTCAGACACATCGAGCACAGGCTGATTCCGAGTTTCGGTTTGCTGAAAAAGTGGAACTGCCGACGTTAAAGCACGCTGACTTATCGCATCGCTAAGCGTCTTGTGACTCAGATCGGGGCGGTTCGAGTATCCAGCGATCACCCCCTCTTTATTGTGAATAATAATGTAGGCAAGTCCATCGTCGGCAGCGGCTTGGTTTGCTTTTTGTTCCAGTGCAGTGTGGTTGTAGGTGAGAAGATCTTCCAGACAAGCGGCTTCCAGGCTTTTGGCAATGGCCAAGCCGCGTTGTCGGGCTTCTTCTTCAAAAAAGCGTGACTGCTGAATAGTCATAGCTGTTGCTAATGCGCCGAGAACAAGAGCCAGAAGTATGGAGCTTGTGACAAAAAAACGTAACCAAAGGGGAAAGAACCGACCCTTTTCGGCTTGATGGGCAAAAGCGCAGAATGTCATCATTGGCAAGAAAATTAGTTGGCTGTTGGAGAAGACAACCAAAAATCGGCCAGAAGAACATACGCCTGGTCAAGAGCGTTTACATTGATTCCACGGACTCGTGGTTTGTATACACGCTCCACGCTCAGATAAAAAAGTGGGATAAGTGGTATATCCTGAGCGAGAAGTTTTTCGATATCCTGGTAACGACTGGCGCGCTCGCGCGGGTCTTGTGTTTGGCCGGCTTCGGCTAAAAGCCGGTCAACTTGTGGGTTGACATAATGAAACTCGTTAAACAATCCATCCGAGGCGATCAGAGGCGTGAGAAAGCTGTCGGGATCTGGAAGGTCAGCAAATAAAACACGTCGGTGGACTGCCGTCTGATCCGTTTTGAGATACGCTTTAAAGTCGTTCCAGCCTGATGTGATATATTTAATGCGTACTTTCACACCGAGTGCTTCCCAGCTCGATTGAATGAATGCCAGTTCTTTGGTGGAAAATTGCGACTGGACGGAACTGACAAGTTCAATCGGGCCGATGGATGTTGGATTTCCATGCGTTGCTTGATTGATGAGAGCTTTCGCTGTCTGCATATCTTGAGCGAAATCCCGTTTGACAGGCAGGTGTCCGGGCATGCCGGGTGGAATGATGCTGAAAGCAGGTTGGAATTTTCCCCCGTAGATATCCTGGATGAGCTTTTCTCGATTGATCGCAAGAGATAATGCATGGCGGACGCGGACATCTCGTAGTCCCGGGTGATCGGTACGAATACCATAAAACAGGACACTCAATGATGTTCGCCGGACCCAGTTCAGATTTGGAATCTCGGCCAGAGTGGTCTTGGCATCCCCATAGACCGGCATTTCATCAAGGAGACCAGCAGTAAAGTCTGCCAGCATTTGTGCATTGTTTCCGCCGGGGTAGATTCGATAAACAACCTCATCCAGCCAGGCCGGGCGACTATAGTATCCATCAAAGCGCTTTAATGTAATGGATTTATCGGGCAGCCATGAATCAAGATAAAATGGTCCTGTACCTATGGGGGCTTTGCCGAAAGCAGCCTCATTGCCACGTACGACATGCTCGGGAACAATTTTCGCCTGGTACATACTGAGAGCGACAAGAAACCGAGCATCCGGTCGAGTGAGTTTCATCAGCACTGTGGTGTCGTCTTTGGCAATGAGGCCGGCGACGTGTTCCGTTTCGCCGTCACGATAGGCTTCGGCTCCCTGGAGGAGCAACAACAGCGGCTGAATGATTGTGGGAGGATCAAGGCGGAGTAAGCGTTCTAACGTGAAGACGACATCGGAAGCCCGAACTGGAGCTCCATCATGAAAAATTGCATGGGGAGAAAGTTGGAACGTATATACCGTACCCTCTTCCGATACGGTCCAGGAAGTGGCCAGTGCCGGGTGGACAAGCATATTGGCGTTGAGGAGGACAAGGCCGTCGAAGAGCTGGTTGACCACACCGACACCATGGTGCTCGGTGACCCTCGCAGGGTCAAGTGTCGCTTGGTCTTGTGGGAGGGGAGCGGTGTATGTTCCCCCTGCGATGGGGGTGGCGTTTGTATCCGCATGATCACCTGTTTCTTCCGGGGGGGCCGAACAGCCAGCGCAAAGAATGATAACGGCAAAGAACAGATTGATCAGGAAGATCGAGAGGGAGCGGGAATACAGCACGACAAACATTCTCCTTGGCATAGGTGCTCAAGGATGAGTGTTTTTAAAGAAAAAATCAAGCTGACAATTGTTTGATTTTGTTGATGCTGGATGGTGTGTCGGTATTATTGTTTGATTTTATAAAGTCGTGCGCTGTTGAATTTTTTTTATAACGGATAAATAACGATTTTAATAATGACAAACTAAGTTTGTTTCACTGGAGATATGTGGAGAATATCTCCAGTGAATCGCTTTAGCTTGATTTACTACGGTCCGCCACCTTCATTGGCAAGAACAGGAAGGACGTAACACATAACAAACATTCCAGCGAGAAACAGAGCAGTCTTAACTTTTTTCATGTTAACTATCTCCTGAAGGTTGTATTATAGAGATAATGATTTATCTCTGTCGTTATTTCAGGGTATAGCAACGGTTATGCCATGAATTTGTATTTGTTTTGTTTGTCTGTAAGGTGTTGTTATTTAATGATATGATTGTTTTATATGAAGTCAGTGCGTAATAATGAAGATTGTATAGGCACATGTACATGTGCTTATGCTTGCTTAGATATGTCTCCTTATTCAATAAAGACACAGAGTTGAGGAGTTGCACTGATACGTGTGCCAATGCACTGAGGTGTGTGCATGCTTTCATTGGAGTTATTGACGGATGATCTGAATGCGAAAATCGATCTATCGATGTTCACAGTGAGCGTCAGGAGGACGGAAGACTGTAATAATTAAGACTCTGCACAAAGGTATGTGCAGAATCTTGGTGGCTTGTTAAAAAAAAATATAAAAACAGAGTGTTATGTGGGGTGACCACAGATTGATGCGGTCGCACATGATCGTGTGCGGGAAAAACGGCTAAGCGTTTTTTTGAGAGAAAATAACGAGTATCTGGAGCGGTTATCGTGATGTTTGTAGGTGAGGAGGGATTGGAATGTCACAACGTCAACTCAATATATTTATTTCATTTTTTTTAAAAAAATATCTCATCAAGTGATTTCATGGATGCCCACCCACACGTTCAGTGCCCAGAATAGTGCCCTCAGGCACTGATTTTGCTTTTCGTCGATATGATTTTCGACCGGCTTCCACACAACCCATATGGTCATGTGAGCCTGCGGTTGTTTTCTCTTCCCTCAACCCAAGAAAAGCGGTTCTTTCATGAAAATCATTTTGTTTGCCAATACCCGACACGACCTGTTGACCTGGAAGCGGCTTGCCCAAGCTGAGGTGGATGTCGTTATTTGTGATGTGTCGGCATACGGCGACGTAGCGACAAACCTGACTGATGCAACGGTTATTTCTCCGTCTCAGCTTGATGAGATGGAGGAAGATGAACCGCGTGTCTTCTGGTTTATGTTGCCACAGAGCCGTATTGTGGACGTGTATTTGCCATTTCTTAAACCAATTCTTCGGGTCGGGGATGTCGTGCTTGATAGCAGCCACTCGGAACCGGCCCAAAGTCAGCGGCGGGCTCGTGATGTTGAGTCTGTTGGGACTGATTATTTCGACATCGGCACCAACGCTTCACATAGCGTGTATCTCGTTGGAGGAAGCGAGAATGCCATGAGTAGACTGAAAAGTTTTTTCCTCTGCCTACGTCGATTTTGTCCGGTGCTGCACTTGGGACCGGTTGGCTCTTCCCATTTTGCTGTTCAGATATGCGAGTTCTTGGAGACCAGGGTTCGACAAACGTATCTTGAAGGAAAAGAAAAAATTTCAGCATCCCCTTTTGCTGAGACTGTCGATGCAGACAATTTACTTGGCATTTTTTCCGCGTATTTTGATACGTTGGCCGGTCCGCATTCGTCTACATCGCAGTTTGCTGGTGTTTATTAGTTTTGTACTAGCTGGCTATTTAAGGGAGATAAGGGAGAAGATATTCATGGCCCCCAAACTTATGGAGCTTGATCTCGATAAGGTGGATCGCAATACGGCACTGCAGTGCTGGATGGTATATCATGGAATTGAAAAAAAGAAGATCGCACAGGATCTGAATATTACCCCGTCCATGGTGTCGCGATTCATCAGCGGGAAAAGTAAATCCAATACATTACGACGGGCTTTTTTGAACAAAGGCGTTCCCGAAGAATTACTTGTCTAGACAGAAATGGAATGATGTTTCTCCAGAACGTGTTGAGAGGATATGTTCGTTTCTCCTAGGCAAATTCGAGAGAGAGGTACTCGTGTGCCTCTCTTTTTTTATGTGCAAAACACAGATAAAAGCGGAGCTTCCTTTCTCATACACTTTTCGTTTAAAGGGACGAACAAATGCTGGTCGATTATGTATTGAGTCGGCTTATCCAGATATCGAGAATATGTTTTTCTCGTGTCACCAAGGGATTATTCGGCGCCAGATTGTAGGCTTCATCCACGGCCTCGGCGGCATGTTCCATCCATCCGCCTGTGCGCAGGCTTTGCGATGCGCGCACATAGAGCATTTCCGGGGTTTCTTTATAAACCGCTCGGATGACCTCGTGATACGCATCTCCAAGAATCTTATGAACGAGGGTATTTTGATCGAAGAGAAAACGGGCGAGAAGGATGTTGGACTCGTGCCCTTCTAGAAACAGCGGTAACATCTTACGGCATTCGGCAATCATGAATCGAATACGTCGAATTTCACGGCTGATGCTTTCTTTGGTTTGATCAAGCACTTCGAACAATTCCATGCTGATGATATGTTCAATGTGGTTGGTATCCGGCGCGGTGGCCATGAGTTTGCGGAGACGAGGGCCGTAATTCTGTTGTTGATAGGCATCTTCCTTCAGCTTCATACTTTCATGGAATATGTAACCAATACACCAGTCAAGGAAGCGGCCTACTGTAGTACCATCCGGATCTTCCTGAAAGAGGTGGTGACAGGTGTCTTTGAGTCTCCATAGCAGGCCTTTGTTCATGCCGACGCCGAGAAGTTGTCGCAACACATCGAATTGGACGACGCCTTCATTGTCGAAACGTTCGAACTGACCTTCCAGGATTTCCACGGATAAGCAAAAGTCGCGGAGCATATCGCGGACGAATTGAGGACGCTTTTCACGAATCCAGGCTTTAGACATGAAGGTATCTCCTTTTTGTCGGTGCATACCCGTTGACTGAGAAAAACGTCGACACCGGCTTTTCGATGTCGACGTGATTTTGCCCTTCAGGTTGTCTCTTAAAGAATTTCTTGCAGGATCTCCACGGCATCGGCAACAAAACCGGGACATCGTGTGGAGAAGACCTTTCCTTTGGCTGCTTCTTTACGACCTTCTCGTGTTGAAATATCGAATCCGAGAAGGTTTTTACATTTGAGGGTGCCGTTTTTTGCTTCAAACTTTTCGGAAAATGCGCGCACCCGCTCAAAAGTTCTGCGATCGGCAAGGCGATCTTTCGGTGTATCCTTTCCGTACTTGAGACTGATGACGATTAAGGCGGCCGCAACCGCGCCGCACATTTCTGCTCGACCGCATCCTCCGGCAAATCCAGCCGACAGTTTGAGTGCTGTTTTGTCGTCAAGGCCGACAACATCGGCAAACGCTGATAAGACGGCTTGGGAACAATGAAATCCGTCTTTGTAACATGCAATGGCCTGGGCAGTTCTGTCCATGTCCTATCAAGCTCCGTTTTGGGGAGGAGGCAGTGTGTCGTTGTCTTGGCCGAGTGTTTTCAGGTCGATGCGAGCGTGTGAAAAAGGGCAGCTACAGTTCACGGTTTTGGATAAGTATTCGATGAGATTCAGTCGGCTGATTTTTCCAACCATAACACCGTTGCGCCGTACGACAGGGATGACGTGTACACGTTCTTCGACGAGTTTAAGATAAACGGTAAAACCGTGGTCGTCGGGATGACATGTGGCAACATCTGTGGTCATGATATCACGGGCGCATTGGCCTTTGACATTTTCGAAGCGGTGTTTGACGGCGGTAATATCGTCGGGCAAAGCTTGGGACAAATGGCTATTAAGATAAAATGGAGCCATTGTTTTCAAAATATCGAATGGAGAGATGACACCCAACAGTCGTTGCTCATTGTCGAGGACATACAGTTCACTGGGATGGAGATGAGAGCAGCGGCACAGAATGTGTTCCAAGTTTTCATCAGGATCTACCACGGCAACCACGGTGGTCATCATTACTTTCGCTTTCATTAGAGACTCCAGGGCGCGGAGAGCGTCTTCATGACATTGAGCAACAGGCGACGGGCAAGCCAGCACAGCAGAGGACACTGCCGTGGGCCTGCGAAGCCACGACCATTCGGGCAAAACCGTCTTGGCCTCTTTACTAAATCCTCTTGGCGGGATTTGTAAATACGATTACCAGTTGCCGAGGTCAGGACGCTGATAATGGAAGTCGACGCGGTTATTCCGTTCGCGGTTCTGTTCGGAATCGTTAGGCACGAGAGGGCGTGTCCCGGCATAGCCGACGGCCTTCATTCTTCCTGGATCGATGTGCTGTACTTCGGTGAGATAGCGAAGCGCCGCCGCAGCTCGAGCGGCAGACAATTCCCAATTGGAAGGAAATTTTGCGGATTTCAGAGGGCGATCATCGGTATGCCCGCTGATAATCAGGTTGACGTTCGTCTTTTTCATGACTTTCGCGACGACATCAAGCAAGCGTTTGGACTGCGGTTTGAGGGTTGCCGAGCCTGGAGCAAACATCGCCTCGCCATCCACACGTTGCATCACGCCGTCGGGATCATGCGAGACGGTCGTACTTTGGTCATTCTCCAGTTCTTCCTCAATAAGCGCTTTGACACCAAGCATGAGATCGAGAATTTTCCGTTCTTTTTTCGTCAGCTCAATGTCTTTCCGTTCATATTTAACGGATGAGTATGGGACTTCCAACGCCATGACATCTTTGGTTTGGATGCCGAGCGCTTTTTGGATTGACCCCATTGACGCCTTGAATTTCTCCGCATCCATGTTGGCAAAAGTCAAGAGCAAAACAAAAAAGGTCAACAGGAGTGTGACCATATCCGAGTACGTTGCCATCCACAGAGGAAGGCCTTCAGCAGGGGGCGGTCCCGCTTTCTCTTTAACGATAACGACGGGTTCTTTGTCTTCTTCTTTATTTTTTTTCGCTGCCATACGTTTGCTACCAGGCTTTTTCCGTTGGCCGATACATGTAAAATTCTACGCGGTTGTTTTTCGCTCTATTTTGGGGAGAGTCATTAGGAGCAATAGGGCGGGTATCGGCATATCCGACGGCTTTCACTCGTGAAGGACTGATGCCGCCTTTGTCGAGAAGAAAACGTACAGCGGCTGAGGCACGGGCAGCAGAGAGTTCCCAATTGGAGGGATAGACCGAGGATTTTGATTGGGAGTTGTCTGTATGGCCGCGTACAACAAGGTTGTAGTTGTATTCCCGAAATACAGCATACATTTTATCGAGAAAAACTTTGCCGGTCGAGGTCAATTCCGTTGAGTTGGGATCGAACACCGCGTTGCTGTCTATTTGGACAAGGACTCCATTTCGATCGGCCACAACACCCGTCGAACGGCGTAGTTTGCTGTCTTCCTGAAGAGAATCTTTGATGCGAACAGCCATGGCTTTCAACATACGCTGTTCTTGAACAATCGTCTTTTTTCCTTCCTGTGGCGTGTATGAAGGCGATTCTAAAAGGTATTCCGCTTGTTGGCGCTCAACGCGCACACCCAGCGCATTTTGAATGGACCCCATAATATCTTTGAACATGACAATGTCCTGGTTGGCAAAAGACAACAGCAGAACAAAAAAAGTGAGCAGGAGGGTGACCATATCGGCAAATGTGGCCATCCACAGGGGTAACCCTTCTTCTGCGGGTGCATCTTTTTTCTTTCCCATAACGTCTTCGCCTCGCTGACGTTATTCTTGGTTCTCACGCATCATAGGGGCCAGGAAAGCTTCAAGCTTTTCCTTGATGATGGTCGGGTGGTCGCCGTTGAGTATGGAAAGAACGCCTTCCATGAGAATTTCAAGATACAAAATTTCTTCTTCGGACCGTTCTTCAAGTTTTTTGGCAAGAGGAAGAAAAATAACGTTGGCCAGGACTGATCCGTAAAATGTCGTCAACAAAGCAACGGCCATAGCAGGGCCAATGGCCGAAGGGTCGTTGAGGTTCTGCAACATCTGAACGAGACCGATAAGTGTGCCGATCATCCCGAACGCCGGAGCCATTTCACCCATTTTCTTGAAAACACCCTGGTTTTTGAGGTGGCGCTGGCGCATATAGCTGATTTCATTATCGAGAATGGAGTGGACCAAACGTTCTTCGGTGCCCCCGGAGACAAGCATAACGCCTTTTTTGAGAAACGCATCATCAACCGGAGCTTTTTCGAGTTCGACGAGGCCTTGTCTGCGTGCGATATCAGCGAGCTGCACGACTTTACGTATTTGTTCACTCGGGTCGGGGCTTTTGGCGAAGATAGTCTTCATAAGGACTTTGATGGACCCGATAACGGCCTTTATAGGAAACATGATGAAGGCACAGGCAAAAACGCCACCGACAACGATGAGAATGGAAGGGATGTCGATGAAGGCGCCTATCGAGCCGCCAAGCATGATGGCCCCGATAATGAGGCCCATAGCCAGGACGATACCGATTACGGTTCCGATATCCATACGTTACTCGCAGACCCCTTTTCTGCGGATACACAACCATGTTGTAAGAGTCCGCAGTGTTGAAAATTCTTGCTGGCAGTGTGACACAGCCAGCTTCCGTTTGACAAATTGGGTTAAAATACAGCCCTCAATGCATGACTTCATGCTCCTACATGAATGCCGCGCTCTTGAAAACTGCTCATTTGGCACTTTGGTGCGGTTCTATGACGATATCCTTCCCGGCAAGGCGAAGGACAACATTTTCGAAAAAGTCATCCACTTTCATGTATGCGGACCCAATACTCACTTCGACACCGGGGTGCAGTGTGCCGTGAATAATTAATCGACATGAAGAAAGGTCACTAGAGGGAACAATTTGTTTCCAAAGTTTTTCCTGTTGACCTTGCAATGCACGCAATTTTCGCTTCATACCCGACAATTTGTTCTCGAAGTCAACGGCTGCTTCTTCATTCTTTTGTGTTTGCTTGAAAAAATATTCGTACCGTTCACGTAAAGAATCGATTTTATATTGAAGAGTCATCGCCTTGCGCAACAACAGGGGATCATAGCCTAAAATGATGGTCGTCGTTGTGCCGATGCCTCCTCCGAGGCGCTCTCCGATATAAACCGAATCCTTGCAGTAAATGTCCCCTCCTACTAAACGACCTTTTATTGCAATTTTTTTGCCAGCGTACAGATCCGAATGCATACTGGATCCATCAAGCAGGATATTTTCTCCGGCAGAAAGGAGAACGTTTTCAGCATATGGAGCGCGAATATTACCGTGTGCTTCAAGCTCTCCGTTCCCGGCTCCTTTTATCCCGCAATCCGTAACAATGTAGCCCATGGCCGAAATCGTCGCCCCGGAAATGCAGCCTTTGACGCGGATATTGCGTGCTTTGACCGTAAATCCGCTGAGAACATTCCCATCAATGACAACATCACCAACAAAAAGGATATTTCCGACATGAAAATCCACGTCACCCTTGACGTGAACGCCATCCTTAACAGTCAAAGTTTTGTCATCGTAATAAATGTGACCATTAATGGCCGCGAGAAGTTGGTTCGGATTTTGAGGATTGACCTTGCAATTCACATGAGGGGGAAAGGCTTTTTTGGGGGTTATGAAGCGTTTATCGACGGTCGCTTTATCGACCTTTTCCAATGGCTGTATCTCAATAAGCAGTTGATCTACGATAACATTTTGAACATATCCTAAATCAAACAAATCCACTCTACCATTGGCGAGTTCTTTTGGTTTGATATGGCCCCCGCCAGCGTTCGGTTCAAAGAAATGTTTAAGATAGTAGGGCATGTTGCTTCGCTTCATGTCTGGTTGGCTGTGTCAAAAATAGCATTGGATTGTGTCTGTATTGTTTCCGGGTGCTCTTTTTCTTGGCCTTTTTGTGCATTTTCTGCAACAACCCTGACCGACAATTCTGAGCCGTTTTTGATGTGAACATCACGTTGCGCGAAGGGAAGCGTGATATTGTTTTCATGAAAAGCATCCCAAATGGCGAGTTGGACCGTGCTTTTAATGTTAGCGATTCCGTTTTGTGGATCCCGAATCCACATTCGCAGTTCCAATTCCACCGCACTCGTCCCGAACGCCTTGAGCCGAGTTGCCGGCCGTGGGGTCTTGAGAACGCGATCATATTTCAGAGCACATTCTTCCATAAGTGCCATCGCTTTCGGGACATCGGCTTCATAGGCGACACCAAGCGGGATTTTGATACGTAAACCGGCTCCGCTGTACGTCCAGTTAATCACCTTGTTCGTGATGAGTTCATCGTTCGGGATGAGATAAGACGTTCCGTCTCGGGTCACTACCGAGGCGTAGCGGGCATTCAGCGATTCTATCCAGCCGTAGACCCCTTCGACCTCAATGACATCGCCGGGTTTGATGGAGTTGTCGAGGAGAAGAATCAAGCCGCTCACCAAGTTGGACACTACACGTTGCAGACCGAAACCGACTCCAAGACCGAGAGCTCCTCCAAACATGGTCAACAAGCGCATATTGAGCCCTACCATGTTGAGGGCGAGCAGAATGGAGACCGTATAAAGACTCACATGGAACAGTTTGCCGAAAAGCACACGCATAGACGGGGAAAATTCCGTCATCCGATCAATTTTTTTTGAAAAAAATTGAGAGAGAATATTCGAAAGTGGAATAAGGAACACAAGCAGAAGGCCGGTCTTGATGACCTCGAGCAGTGAGATACGCATGTTATTAAAGGGCAAAGCAATGCTGTCGAGGACAGCCAGCATGGGGTGAAGCAAGCCGCCAATATGCAATGCCGCAATAAACCAGGCCACCAATGCGAGTTGTCGTACCCACGGCTCTGCCCAAAAAATTGCTCCGACCGTTCGTACAAGTACGAACGCCCAGCATAGACTCTTCAACCCTTCTAAGAAGAGGACATCAAGTCCTTTGGTTCTGGCTATATGTGTTACGATTTGGAGTGTGAGCGCTGCAAAAACAGGACAGATGGCCGTTGTACCGACCTTGGCAATCGCGCGGAATGCTTCGCTGGTATGAGTCTTGTGAATGCGTTGGAGACGTAGGCGAACGAGATGACCAATCCCCCAACCAATGCCAAGAGCGATCGCACCAATAACGATTTGTTCGGTGAGCGCATCGGTCAAAACGGAATTGGCCAAAAACGCTTTGACCTGTGTCGCATAGATAACAATCGTCTCCCGATAGCTGGGGTTCGCCATTGTTTTTTATCCTATCCTGGAATATTGGCACGGAATACGGTGTAACTATAGATGTTTTTATGCAATCCAGCAATAAGGCACTGTGTTTGCTTTACAAAACTCCAGCCCACGCAAATATTATGATGTTTTCGATCGTCTCTACGGCCGTTGTCGCCGGTGCAGCCCTGGGGCTGTCCGCAGGGATTGCGCCTGGTCCGATGTTTTCTCTCGTCTTGGCGCAGACATTGGCGCATAATCTGCGTGAAGGTCTTAAAGTCGCAGTGGCACCGCTTTTAACTGATGGCCCGATTATTGTGTTGAGCCTTTGTTTTATGACGGCGATTGCGGAGCATCCCACGCTGCTTGGAGCCATCAGTCTTGCTGGTGCAGCCATGCTTGTCCATTATGGTCTTGACTGTCTTCGTTTTGCTGGCGTTGATGCCGAAACGCCGCAGGCTACGCCCGGTTCATTAAAAAAAGCTATTATCGTCAATCTATTAAATCCGCATCCCTATATGTTTTGGGCACTGGTCGGTGCCCCCATGCTTGTCAAAAGTGCAGAACACGGATTCGCCGGGCCTATTGCCTTTCTCGTGGCTTTCTACACGTGCATTGTCCTTGCAAAATCCGGTCTGGCGTGTATTGCCGCTCGTTTCAAGCATGTATTGAGAAGTTCGGGATATCTCCTTGTGATGCGGGTACTTGGTGTATCCTTGTTCGTGTTTGCCTTTCTTTTTGCGCGGGACGGCCTCAAAGCTTTCGGTGTCGATTTTTAATCTTTGGCGTTGTCGTTTTCCTTGGCCAGTTCAATGATGATGGAAAATGCTTCTTCACTGACCGGCATGACGGATAGACGTGAGCCTTTGCGCAAGAGTTCCATGTCCTCTAAGCCCGGTGTCCGACGGAGTTCCTTGAGAGGAATTGGACGGGGGAATTGGGAGACGAATTCGATATCCACCATGAACCAGCGTGGTTTTTCCGGTGTCGAACGAGGATCGAAGTGTCGGTCTTCTGGGTCAAACGCTGTATGATCTGGGTAGGCTTCTTTCACCACACGCGCTAATCCGACAACAGAGGGGTTGGTAACGCTGTGATAAAAAAGCACCATGTCGCCGTGGCGCATGTCATCCTTCATGAAGTTTCGAGCTTGGTAATTCCGCACACCATCCCATGATGTTATTCGGTCACGGGCAAAATCTTGTATGGAATAACAGCCCGGTTCCGTTTTTATGAGCCAATACCTCGTCATGATGCTCCTTGCTCGTGATATGTCGTCTAGAGCGCCTGTCTAAATATGGTAACGATGTCGTCCTCAGTCAGAGGACGAGGGTTCGTGGCCATGCATGGGTCGCGCAGTGCGCTTTTTGCCAAGGCGGGCAATTCGTTTTCGGTGACACCGAGATTCCCTAAGTGGTCTTTGACCCCAGCCGCATATTTGAACTCACGGACAAGATCGACGACACGTGTTTTTTGTTCATTGAGGGAGAGGTCGCTCGGAATTTCGGTTCCCAAAGCGCGCGCGATATCTATGTAGCGACTCGGGCAGGCTTCAAAGTTGTTGCGGATGACATGATCAAGTAAAATGGCATTGCACTGACCATGGGGAAGGTCGAGCAGTCCCCCCAGACTATGTGCCATGGCGTGCACCGCGCCCAAAATTGCGTTGGAAAAAGCGAGACCGGCATACAGACTGCCGAGGACCATTCCCCCACGCAGGTCGAGATCCATGGGATGTGTCATCGCCGAAATGAGGTTGGCTTTGATATATTTTATGGACTCAATGGCAAATAGATCGGTCGTCGGGGAATGCGCTGTGGATACATATGCTTCAATGGCGTGGGTTAAGGCATCAAGCCCGGTATGCGCGGTGAGGTGCTGCGGCAGGCTCGTCGTCGGAACGGGATCGATGAGCGCCACGTTAGGTATCAAAGTTTTGCTGACGATTGCGACTTTGAGATTACGGCTTGTATCGGTGATGATTGTGAACTGGGAGACATCAGCCGATGTGCCAGCCGTGGTTGGAATACATATCAGGGGGGGGCCTGAGGAAGTAATTTTGTCGACTCCCTCATACGTGAGGATGTGTTTTCCTCCAGCAATAACGACGCCGACACCTTTCCCCAAATCCATGGGAGATCCGCCCCCCACGGCGACAATGGCATCGCATTCGGCTTCCTTATATTCAGCGACCGCCTCCATAACTTGCTCGTCACGGGGGTTGGGACTGACGTTGTCGAAAATGACTGATTCAAGACCTTCATCTTCAAGACTTGTGACCACACGGCCGGCCCATCCCGAGGAGATCACGCCTGGATCTGTCACGACAAAGACACGTTGTGCTCCCAACCGGGCGGCATGACGTCCTGCCAGATCCAAAGCGCCAGCGCCAAAAATAAATTCTGGAGCCATAAAACGTCGTAATTCAAGGACTAATGGCTGATTCATCGCTTCACCCACAATGCGTTTGAGGGGCTTCGATACTGGGAGGCATCTGTTCCCCATTTCGATTCGGCATCGTTGTCCCGTGCGTGTGACTGAGAAGAAGAAATGAGTACACCGAACCATAATCACATGGTTGGCAAAGCCTGTCCAGAGGGAGTATAAAAAATATGGGGCATTACGCGCTCGGCCCACCCCAACGTTGAAAAAGATTATGTTCGATACCGAATTGATCGAGCACTTTCCCGACGGTCTGGTCCACGACGTCCATGAGTGTTTGTGGCCCATGGTAAAAGGAAGGAACAGGTGGCAAAATGACCGCTCCCATTTCTGTGACGGCAGTCATATGGCGTAAGTGGCCAAGATGTAACGGTGTTTCACGGGGAACAAGGACAAGTTTACGCCTTTCTTTCAGTGTCACATCAGCCGCTCTGGTCAAGAGGTTGTCATTGAGTGACAACGCAATCTGCGCCAGACTTTTCATGGAACAGGGCATGACGGTCATGCCGAGCATGCGAAATGATCCGCTTGAAATAGCGGCGGCCAAATTGGCGTTGTCGTAGACGACATCGGCCAGGGCTTGCACATCCTCAATATTACGATCGGTCTCAAGGCTCAACGTCACGGCTGCTCCGTGGCTGATAACGAGGTGTGTTTCCACGGTGGGGATATGGCGCAATACTTCGAGGATACGGACGCCATAAATAACGCCGCTTGCTCCGGAAATACCAATAATGAGACGGTTCATGAGGGACTCCCGATTGTGTGACACCGAGTTGTTGAGATAAAGGCCACTCTAAACGAGAGGATACGGCGGTATACTATCTGCATGGTCTGAAGATTTTTCACTGCGGAATGCGGCGCACACATGTTCCTGAAGGAATACTCTTCGGCAAAGAGCTGTGTTACGGTATGAACGTTAAATTTTGTCCGAAGGATCTCTTGAGCATTCGATAACTCAATGTGTATTGCATACCGATAGTATTTCAGCGCACAATGAAAATGTCTCCCGACGAAAGGCTTGGATATCGAGAGGCAGAGACAACGTGCATCGTCGGTCTCATAACAGTATAGGGTCCAAAGTTTGCATTTCCGAGCTTGGTATGGCGTCGTCAATGCCTACAGAGAAGCAGACTCAATACAGAAGCGTGCCTTAATTACCTTTGATAATTTTTTTCTTCAGCTTCTCATATTCGTCTTGTGTGATGGCGCCTTGATTTTTAGCTTGTTCAAGGTCCATGAGTTCGCGACCAACCGTGGTTGTACGAACTTCTTGTCTGCTTTTTGCTCCTCCTCCACCGCAGGCGGTGAGCATGGAGGTCAGTACCAAAGCCGGAATAAGGACTGCCAGTATCTTTTGCATCGTCGCTCCTTATAGGTCTCAATCTCATGTGTGATGGTGATGCCGTAAATCCTGCACGGAGGCAAGAAAAAGCCTTATCCGTTACGGAGAACATCGAGAATTTCGACACGAGCAGCCACCCATGCTGGGTACGCGCCGGCAACCAGGCCCAAAGCGGCAGAGCCGACGAGAGCACCAAGAATTTGATCTATTTGATATACTGGAGGAAATCCAGCCAAGGGATAGACGATAGAAAGTAAAACCAAAGCGGCCAATACACCCGCCGCTCCGCCGAAAACAGCCATGATGCCGGATTCGAGCAGAAATTGTCGTATTATGTCGCGGCGCCTGGCTCCAACGGCCCGGCGAACACCGATTTCAAGACGTCGGCTGCGCACAAGGAGGATCATGATGGAGAGAATTCCGAGGCCTCCAACGGCAAATGAGAGGCTTGAGCTGATGACGCCGAGAGTCTCTACCAAGCCGAGCGCTTCCGTTTGAACACGGATGGCGTCTTGGGCCGTCAAGACCGAAAAGTCATCCTTTCCGTTGAGAGGGATTTGGTGCCGTACGCGTAAAATTTTTTCAGCATCTTGTTTTGCTTGAGCAAACGACGCGCTATCTCGAAGTTGAAGGTAGACCCCGGTGATGAAGTCGACGTTGGCCAAGCGGCGCATATAGGTCGTCAGAGGGACGAAAATCTGTTCATCTTGATCCGAACCTGTAAAATCCGATCCCTTTTCTTCCATAACTCCGATAACACGGAGTCCGGCGCGATAGAGAAAAATGCGTTGTCCCAAAGCGGCACGGGGCGATCCAAAGAGTTTGTTGGCGATGGTACGTCCCAGCACACAGACCATGGATTTTCTATTGTATTCCATGGGGCTGAAGAAGCGGCCGAATTCCGGCTGGGCATTTCGTACTTCAGGATATTGCGCGTTGGTCCCAATAAGCAGGCAGGAAACTTTGATGCCGGCAAATCGAACCGAGGTTGTTTTGTTGAAAAACGGAGCGGCCGCGCTCACTTGTGGCAGGCCATTGCTCAGCGCCGTAGCATCGGCAAGGGTAAAGGTTTTATCCCGACCGGAACCCGTTGCACTCCCATTGCGTCGAAATCGAATTTGGCCGGCGACAGCCCCCATAAGATTCACACCGAGCTTGGCGGTTTCCTGTTCGGCTTTGGCCATCATGGCGAGAGAAATATGCTGGACTCCAATGAGAGCAAAAGCTCCAAGGAAGACACCGAGCATGGCCAAAACCGTGCGCAGCTTATGTGTGACTAATGAGGATCGGGCAAGGACGAGCCCGGTAAAAAATCGCTGGAACATACAGGATTGACATTATCGATAACGACGTGAAAAAGGCAACACGCCGTTATCGAGATCCTAATCAATCAGGATGTCGTACGAACGAGGGAGCCCTTGAGCGTTTCTTTAAACAAAATATCTGGAATATTATCGCTGTTCACAATGCGCTGCATTTCTGCGTTGCGCTGTTTGTTACGCGCCATTACATATTCGCTGATCATGCGTTGCGTTTCGACAAACCTGCCCGAGACCGGTTCAATCGGTCCATTAGATAACGAAGCGAGAGGTTTCATAATGCTCCAACCCTTGTTCGCGGTCATGATGCCAGTCTGGCGTCCCTAAAAATCAGTGTGTTGTTATTATCTACCATGCTTTCCAGATAAAGCAAGAAATCCTTCCGTCAATGTATTCGCAAGGAAATTGTTCGTGTTCCTCTTTCATATCATGCCGATAACGGGTGTTCTCTTTTTTGTTTGAATTTTTCGATAAGCGCTAGAGATCGTTCAACTAAAGTTGGAAATTCGGGCTTGGTGATTTGGTCATCGGCCATGACGCTTTCGCCTTTGCGGCGGTTGGCAACGCTGATAAGCGAAGAAAAAAGGATGACGGGAATGTGTTGTAAATCTTCGTCGGTTTTGATGTTTTTTGTCAAAGTATATCCATCCATGCTCGGCATTTCAATATCTGCTATAATAATATTCACGGCATCTGTTACGGCGACTCCACCGCTGTAGCTCGCCTCTTTGATATCGAGCAGCGCGTTCAATGCATCGCGTCCGTTTTTAAAGGTTGTCACCGCAAAATTAGCTTGCGCAAAGCGGTCTTCGATAACATTTCGAATAGTTCCAGAGTCATCGACAATCATTGCGTGATATCGTTGTGATGCTTGCTGTTGAGAAAATGTTTGTGGCCCCTCGAACGTTTTGTCGAGTTCACTGATAATTTTCTCAAAGTCGATCATGAGCACGGTATGATCATCAAAATGGATGGTTCCGGTAATGCAATTTGTCGGTTGGCTGGAAACAATCTGGCTTGGAGGATACACGTCCGTCCAAGCAACGCGGTAGATTTGCGTGACATCGGAGACAAGAAATCCTGTCACAGTTTGGTTGAATTCTGTTACGATAATGAGTTCATGTTTGGCCGGAGTTCTGTCTATTTCCAGCCAGACACTCAGGTCGATAATGGGAAGGATGTGTTCACGAAGAGGTATGGTACCCAGGAAGCTGGGGTGAGTGGCACCCGGTGAAGGATGGAGTCCCGGAGGGGCTTCCATAATTTCGAGAACTTTTGCGACATTCACACCGAACGATGAAACCAAACAACCGTCTTCCTTGCCATGTATTAAAAATTCAATGACTTCTAATTCATTTGTCCCTGCTTCAAGTAATATCTCTTCATTGCGTGTCGCCATGATGATCTCCTTGTGATTGCGGGCAGCCGTTCTGTACATCGCTTGTCCGTTCTATAGTAACGAATATCGCTTTCCTGCAATGCAAAAAAAGACAGTCCTGCGCACGTTACAGACAGAACCAGATCGGTTCGTTTTTTTCTATTAATAACCGTGATATGCAAGAACGATTTTTTATTTGGACTCTATTTTGTTCAAACAATGCAACTTTAAGGACGTGATATGAGCCAATTTTTATTTGTGTTATCGCGTGGTCCGGAAGATCCGACACGCGTCGTTCGGTGTTTTCAGTTTGCCAAGATTGCTGTGGAAAAAGGGCATGACGTGACGGTCTTTCTTGTGGACGATGCCGTATATCTGGCCAACCTTGGTTTGAGTGAGCGTATAAAAGCACCCACTGGCGATGAATTGCTTCCCTATATTAAAGCTGTGCAGGCAAAAGGTCGTATTATGGTCTGCAAACCATGCGCACACAGTCGTATGCTTGGTGAGGACGATTTGCCTGAAGGATTTGTTATTGAGACTGGATTAACGCTGATCGATCTGGCTGCAGAGTCAAAGACCATGTCATTTTAGAGATAACACGTCTATGTCCGGACTATTCCGGGAAGAACGGAGAGGACACAGCAGGCAAGCGTGTCTGCTGTGGTCTCTGCAACCTCATATAACGTATTTCACTGCGAGACGTTTCACAATGCTTCTGCTCCAGAAAGCCTGCCCATGCCTCTGGCAAAATGAAGATTATTTTTTTTGAGCCGTATTGATTTTGCCGAGAAGGTACTTTTCCATTTCTCGTCGATCTTTACGCAGGCGTACAAGTTCGTTCTCCAGGGCATGGAGCTTGTCGACAAGCGCTTTGTTTTCATCTTGGAGACTGCACAACGTGTGCTGTTGTTCTTCGGCTTGAGCTTTGAGGTGTTGGACGGTTTCATCTGGCAATGGGGCAGGTTGTGAAAAATATCGAGATAAATTTTCGCCTATGGCTCGAGCAATTTCTGCCCCGATAGCGGCCGTGAGGTGGCTATCGACTCCTGGAGCATCGACACTTGATTGTGACATAACGGAGACCTGAGACGCTGGTGATTGATCTGTTTCGATGGTACGTGGAAATGATTTCGATAATTCCGATTTGATATCGTTGGTCGACAAGCCTGCACCAAGCAGGTTTTGTATGGCAATGAAGACCGGGATAGCGTCGGCACGGAAACGGCGATTGCGGCCGGAACCGACGCAGGGAAGGAATTCATCAAAACGGTTTTTCCAGGCGTGGAGCGTGGATTCTGGGGCATCAAGCTTTCTGGCTATGGCTGCGATAGAGTAGAGTTTGGCATCGGACACGGCGGCTTTCTCCTCGGAGTCTGGTGAGACACGAGAGTTTCTTGATTCCAGGGGGGGAATCAGCTAAACCAAGAACAATAAAAAAAATCGAGTGTATGAATTTTGTCATGTTGCTGTATTTATTGCATCTGTACGATATATTGTCCCTTTCAGCGTTTCATGGGTAAAATATCATTGAATTTTAACACGACCGTGACAGTTCTTCCGGCCAGTCTGCATATTTTGCCTGGAAACGCAATATTTGCAAAGTCACCGTCTGGCGGTGCCATCTGAATGGCACTACCTCCAGACGACAAGGGGGTCGGCATGATTGAACGCAACAACCAACAACGAGAAGATTTTTGTTTTAAGGTCCATTCTACAGGACCGATCAAGAATACCGTATTCAACGCCGTAACCACACCTATTAATCATCTGTTGTCATTGAAGAAGATTTATTCGATATACCAGTCGATTCCACATACGGCGCATGATTATGAGTTTCTTGATGCCGCTATTTCCGCCTTTGATTTTTCATATCGCATCAGCTCGGAAGATCGGGAACGGATACCGCGCGAAGGGCCTACAGTTGTCGTTGCCAACCATCCTTTTGGTGGGCCTGAAGGCATTTTCATGGCGCACATGCTTCTTGGAGTTCGCCAAGATATTAAAATCATGGCGAACCACATTCTCAATCGCATTTCTGAATTACGTAAATATTTTGTTTTGGTTGATCCATTTGGTGGAGAAGACGCCGAGTTGCGGAATATTGCCGGTCTCAAGCAAAGCCTGCGCTGGTTGAAGCAGGGAGGGATGCTGGCAGTGTTTCCTTCAGGAACAGTTTCGCATTTTCATTTGAGTTCCCGCGGCGTGGTCGATTCGAACTGGAGTCCAAGTGTGGCTCGACTCATTGCCAAAACGCAGGCGACTGTTGTGCCCGTATATTTTGATGGAGCCAACAGTGCCATGTTTCAGCTTATGGGCTTGGTCCATCCCAGTTTGCGTACGGCACTGTTACCGCGTGAATTCATGAAACGGCGAAATAAAACCGTTGAAGTTCGGGTCGGTAACCCTATTTCTTGGGGAAAACTTTCTTCAGCCGCCGATACGCCTGAAACGATTATGCAGTATCTGAAAATGCGGACATATTTGCTGCAAAATCGTCAGGAAAAACCCCGGACTAAACGGAAATTTTTTGTACCCAAAGGAACCCAGCGTAATGAAGCGTTAATAGCTCCTTTGAATGCACAGCTCATGGCCGATGAAATCGGTCGATTACCGCAGGATTGCTTTCTGGTTCAAAGCGGAGATTATGATGTCATCGCAGCATCGGCTCGACGTATCCCCCTTGTCCTGCGGGAAATTGGCCGACTCCGCGAATTTACGTTCCGCAAAGTCGGAGAAGGTTCAGGGAAGGCGTGCGATCTCGACGAATTTGACTCCTATTATCTTCATCTTTTTATCTGGAACCGGGCAAAGCAAGAAATTGTTGGGGCGTACCGCATCGGGAAAACGGATGTTATTTTGAAAGAGCATGGGACCAAAGGGCTTTACATCAGCACGTTGTTCAAGCTTAAACCGCAATTTCTCGATCAGATATCCCCGGCGTTGGAGTTGGGACGCAGTTTTGTCCGGCCTGAATATCAAAAAAGTTATTCTTCGCTTTTGCTGCTTTGGCGAGGGGTCGCGCAAATCGTGGCTCGTAATCCCCGATATCGCATGCTGTTTGGTCCGGTCAGCATCACCAATGAATACAAGACCGCTTCGCGTCAGCTTATGGCCCGCTTTTTTGAAGAGCAATACGCATTGCCCGAGCTTTCTCAGCTTGTTCAACCGCGTACACCGCTTCGTCCTGGACAATGGTTGCAGCAGGCTGCCAATACGCTCGTCGGCAATATGGATGACCTTCTTGAACTCTTGGCTGACATTGAAACGGATCAGAAGGGCATTCCCGTGTTGTTGAGGCAATATCTCAAACTTGGAGGGAAGTTGTTGTGTTTCAATGTGGACCACGACTTCTCTGAAGTTCTTGACGGGCTGATTTTGGTCGATTTACTGCAAACAGAGAAGAAACAACTGGAACGATACATGGGGAAAGAGGGGCTGGCGCGCTTTTTAGCTTATCATGAAGGCGATGGAGATGACTTCATGCGTTGCGCGTAGCTACGATGCTGAGACTAAAGTTTCCCGATTGACATCGTCATTTAACGTGCTTCGTGTTGACATAAAAAGCGAAACCGACCTCGTGCCGGTTTCGCTTTTTATATTTTCATACCACGACGTATAATGGTCCGAATACGTTTGGGTTCGTGTTTTTAGCAAAAACGTCGAGCCATTGTTTCCCTTTTTTGAAAAAAAAACCGCCTTGCCAAGAGACAAAATTGTAGTATAGTATGTAAGTGTCGATTCAGTACTTGTTCTCTATCGGCCTCAAATCAATACATGTTTTAGATATATTCCCCTTCTAACAGTAGGATTAATGATCTCGGATGAATAACGTTTACAATCTCGAAGTAGAAGTGCTGTTCAAAATCAGCCGGGTTATAAGCCAAGCCTTAAATCTCGACCATGCTTTGGCCGATATCCTGGCAACGTTGTCCGAGACATTGGACATGGAGCGTGCGACGATTACCTTGGCGGATGAAGAATCAAATCTTCTTGTCATTCGTGGTTCGCATGGCTTGAGCCCTGAGGAAAAGGACCGTGGTGTTTATCGTCTTGATGAAGGAGTGACTGGGCGCATTTTTCAATCTGGTCAACCGTTTGTTGTTCCAGATATTTCCAAGGAACCACTGTTTCTTGACAAGACCAAATCTCGCCAATTTGAAAAAGGCCAGATTTCTTTTCTTGGCGTGCCTATTACTCTGCACACCAAGCCTATTGGCGTTCTGACGGTGGACCGGCTCTTCGAGGATGAAGTTGTCTTTGAAGAAGACATTCGATTTTTATTTATTGTCGCCGCGCTGATTGGTCAATTGGTCAGCCTCAACGCACAGATCAAGGCTCGTGAGGAAAACTTGCGCCGAGAGAATTTGTCTCTGCGGCTCAAATTGTCAAAAAGTTATAACCGATTCTTTATTGTCGGTCAGAGCCAACCCATGGTTCGGGTTCACCAGATGATCGAGAAAGTCGCTCCCACCCGAGCGACTGTTTTGCTTTTGGGTGAGTCTGGAACAGGCAAAACCTTAACAGCTCGCATTATCCACGAATTGTCCGACCGGGCCAAATTCTCCTTTATCAAGGTCAACTGTGCGGCTATTCCGGAGAATTTGCTTGAATCCGAGTTGTTCGGGCATGAGCGAGGCGCATTTACCGGTGCTGTGGGGAAAAAGCCGGGTCGGATCGAAGAGGCCGATAAAGGGACGTTGTTTCTTGATGAAATCGGTGAGCTCTCTCCCGGAATTCAGGCCAAGCTGCTGCGGTTTCTTCAGGAACGTGAGTTTGAGCGTCTTGGCAGCACCAAGACCCGGCGTGTTGATGTCCGTATCATCGCTGCCACCAACAAAGATCTCACGGAAGCCGTTTCTGACGGGCAATTTCGTGAAGACCTCTTTTATCGTCTCAATGTTTTTCCTGTGCTCGTCCCTTCGTTGCGCGAGCGTCGTGAAGATATACCAGCACTGCTGAATCATTTTCTCGACAAGCTGTCCCGCGAATACGGCCGGCGTCTGTATTTTACGCCCAAAGCCCTGGATGCTTTGGTGCGCTATGACTGGCCGGGGAACGTTCGTGAAATGGAAAACTTAGTCGAACGGCTCTCGATTATGGTGGAGTCGGAAAAGGTCGATTTATCGGATATCCCCCCGTATTTCTTTCTCGACAGTAAACCGGATCACAAGCCACCTATGCAGTCGGGAAGTTTGCAGGATATTGAAAAACGTGAGGTTTTAGCTGCGTTGGAACGTCACAACTGGATTCAATCTCGTGCAGCACGGGAGCTTGGTCTGACGTTACGACAGATGGGATACCGTATCAAAAAGTTTGGTCTTGAAGATCTCGTTTCCGAGCGACGTGGCCGCGGTGGGCTCTCCACTGGGCTGAATTAGTTGCGATAATGAATTTCTTGTCTCAAGCGTGACTGCGCGTGGTAAAATCGTTTGTAGATACAGACGGCCGGATCGTTTCCAGTGATCTGGCCGTTTGTTTTTTTGCGAAAAACGGCAGTTTGCTTCAAATGGTTATCGATTTACAATAAGTGTGATTCACGGTGTTGTTGCCGACGGGATTCAGCGTTTCGACAAAGGAGTTCTTGCGGGCTGGCCCGATCGATGCATACTCTACAGTCAGTATGCATCGCGTCGATTGGAAGAGCAAACCTGCGATCGGATGACGCGCTATTCGTCTTCAGCCGGGAAGGATCTTCTTGCTATGAAACGTTTTCTTTGGGTTATAGTCGTTTTCGCACTCGCGTTAGGCGTTGCCGCGATGACCTATAGCGTATCCTTTCAAGACGCTGTGGACAATGCGCAAAGAGACGATCGTGAGCGGTTGGAAATTTTTAGTGAGCTGATTTCCGCCACCGTCAATCGATATCGTACTTTGCCGTTTTCCGTTGCCCGCAACCGAACGATTCTTCGCCTTCTCGAAGGGAGAGCTTCTGTCCAGGAGGCGAATCTTGTTCTGAAAGAAATTGCAAAAAAGTCAAAATCTTCAGCAGTCTATATTCTTTCTCCTTCCGGAGACACCCTGGCCGCCAGCAATTTCGATACCCCAATAAGTTTTGTCGGCAAAAATTATAGTTTTCGGCAGTATTTTAAAGAAGCCATTCAGGGGAAGGAAGGAGCGATGTATGCTATTGGCACGACATCGGCCGTTCCGGGATATTACCTCTCTTGTCCCGTGGAGCTTGACGACTCGATCGTTGGCGTTGCGGTTGCAAAACTCGAATTATTGTCACTGCAAACAGCGTGGCATATCGGTCAGGGTACCGTTCTCGCCGCAGACCCTTATGGCGTCGCCATTTTGTCCAGCAACAGCAAGTGGGTTTATCGCAGTACGCACCCTCTACCGACCGATGAATTGTCGTTGATACGAAATCAGAAACTCTATCCGGGAAAGTCTCTTACGCCGTTGTTTTCGCAGGTATACAGTCGCGGAAGCGCACGCTGGGCTCGGGTCGATGATCATGACTATCTCCTGGTGCAGAAAGCTTTTCCGGAGATGGGTTGGAATTTGTTTTACCTGACGTCGCATTCAAGTCTGACATTGCATAGTATGCAACTGAGTGCATTTACCTTCTTAATTTGTTTGGTGGGGATGACCATTTTCCTCTTTGTTCAGGAGCATCGCCGCAATACGTTGGCGGAATTGCGTCTCGAACAATCTCGTCGAACCAGTCGCATCGATAATGAGCGTGAAGAGTCCTTACGCCTCCTCGCTGACTCCATCGCGCATCAAATACGCAATCCCCTGCTTGGCATCGGAGGGAACGCCAATTTATTGCGCAAAAAATTGCCTCATGATGACCGGCTTGAGTACCATCTCTTTACGATCATTGATTGTTGCCACAACCTGGAACGTATTGTGGTGTCCATTCGTGACTATATCAACCTTGTTCCCGGCCCTGCGCATGAATTTTCCATGGGCGATGCGGTGAATCGGGCACGACTTGATGCCGAAATTGCTATAGAGCCGCAAAACATCGTGAATTGGTCGCTCTCCATCGAACCGGCACGGCTTCGGTTGGATGAAAGCCTCCTTGTCAAAGCGCTCGTTGAAATTTTGAAGAACGCTTTAGAATACGCTGACAAGAATACTCCCGCAATTCGTATTCACGGACATTGGAAAGGCAAAGCTTGTACCTTTCGATCGTCTCAATTTGATACACAGTGTTATTTTTTACATATTTGCGACAATGGCCAAGGAATAGTGGACGAAGTTCTCAAACACGTTATGGATCCCTTTTTTACAACCAAGACCGATGCTGTCGGGTTGGGCTTGACGAAAGCGAAGCGTGTTTTGCAAGTTTTTCACGGAACCATCGAAGTATTCTCCTCTCCTGATCAGTCCTCCGAGTGTTGTACGGAAGTCGTTATATCCATACCGATTGAAGAAATGTCGTGACGGTGAGCCTCTCCCGTTATCTATGCTCCCATGTATTCATGGCAGGTTTCATTCAATGGGTCCGATGTATACGACGGTGATAGGCTCTTGCGGTGTAACATTGCATGAAATATATTCCCCCACGTTTTCGTGGATGTCCCGTTTGTCGTGTTCTGAGGTCTCAGCACCAGCACCAGTACCATATAACATTGGATTATAATACGTGCCAGAAACAAATAGTAAGATTGCAACGTTTCTTCTTTCCTTATGTACAGTTTTGTTTCTTCTGCTTCTTATTGCCGTATCTGCGTGTGTTTATCTCTATAATAAAGACCATTACGATTTATATTCTATGTCGCAAGAGGAAAGTCATAAGCTTTACGCTAAATTTGAGCATCTTTTTCAGAGTAATTATCGGCCTGCATGGTTTTATCCCGATATGGGATTTACGTTGAAACCTCATGCTGAGTTTGAAGTGTGGGGGGCTGCGTGTAAGACGAATGATCTTGGCTATAGAACGTATGATACGAAGAAGGAAAAAGGGACTTTGAGAGTCCTGTTTGTCGGTGATTCCTGGACGTATGGCATGGGGGTACGATTTGAAGAGTCATTCCCTGTTCAATTTGAGAAATATGCAAATGAGCATTCAGGGTACAATAAGAAGATTCAATCATGGACTTTAGGTCTTCCTGCCTACAATACTGTCAATCAGATTGCATCCCTCTCCGCATATATTGATCTCATACAACCTGATGCCGTCGTTTTTTGTCCGACAATCAACGATGCAGATGACACCGTCGGCATAACCGAGCGGGGCATTTTTTACAAAAAGAGAGCCCCCGCCGGAATGGTCTATCCAGGGTTCATGTATGATTCTTTTCAATCATATGCGCGATGGAACGCGGTTTTTGATTTGCTGAAAGATACTGAGCAGGATTTGAAGCAAAAAGGCATCCCAACATTTTTCTTTTATGTTGCGGGCTGGAATTCGGAGGTTGTGCATTATTTTGTTTCCAATCATGCTCTGCACTCGCCATATGTCGTCACACCACATGCCTTGCTTGAACCGAAGTATCTCGAAGAAAAGTGGAAACATGGGACACCGGCGGCATATGGATATTTTGCGAGAATGATATATCGCATGTTACAGCCGTCTTTTTCTTGGAATGAAGACGTCCCTTTGTCGGATGATGTCGAGCTTGCTCCTGTTTTTTATGAAACGCCCAAAGGCAATTGGGAGGAGTTGGCAAAAAAAATTATCAATAGTGATTCGGTACGCGGTTTTTCCGAAGAATTTGTTCCCGGCAGTCGTTCGGCTGTTCATCAGATGATCTCCGTTGGAGATCCTGAGAAGGGAAGAATTGGTCAATATGCCTCCTTCGTGCTCATTAAGAAGAAGGGAGGGACATCTCTTTCTATCGACATCGAGCGTAACGATACCTGTGTCTCACTGAGTGATCCCGAACTCGATATTATTGTACATTCTGCACACGATCGTGCGCTTGAGCATGTTGTTCTTGATCATTCACAGCGAGTACAACTCATGCTTCCTGACGACATAGAAGACGGTACCAGTTTTGAAGTGGAGATGACGCAGAAATCAATCTGTTTTGATGAATTATCGTTGCCGCATGGGGTCGCGATTACCAAAATTGGACAGTTTTGATTCACGATTTCTTCGATAAGACACTCTTCAAAACAAAACTCCCGGCAATCCCTTGAGATTGCCGGGAGTTTTGTTTTTCCCGTATAGCCGGAATAAGCAACAAGGCTGGTCAACGATCCATACGAAGGCGTGTTAGCGCCGCAAAAAAACCGGCAATCAGTCCTAGGACAAAGGCTCGGCGCATATCAAGAAAAAATAATCCACCGATAACGCCGACCGAGCCGCCGATCATAAGGCCTTTGACGAGTGCGTCGAGCTTTCTGCTCAACTCCGGATCCATGCTCATGCTTCAACTCGCGAAGGTTTGGAAGGTGTGAAAAAAGGGATTAATCGCACAAGCAGTGCGACAAAGACAATGGAAAACAGAACGCGGCAAAGTAACGTTCCCCACAACGTTGCGCCGATCAGAGCCATGAGCAGCGTATCTTCGAAGACGGAATGCGACAGCGCGAGCAAGGTTACGGAGGGGAAAATGTCCTCTTCTTTGATGCTCCCCTTGCGAACTTCGTCGATAATGAGTCCACCTCCATACGCCAGCCCCATCACCAAGCCGATGACGGTCACCGTGGCTGCCTCTTTGCCGATCTTCATGATCCCAAGAAGTGGAGCGAGCAGCCATTCGGCAACAGCAACCACTCGAAGCCACTTGAGAAGACGCATGAAGATCACCAAGCAGAGAATAATGAGAAAGACTTTGCCGAGGTTGAGAACTTCTCCACGTGCCCAGAGCAACACATCCGAGGTTTCTTTGGGAGGAGAAAACAGCAGTTGAGCCGGTTCAGTAAACATGTTGAAGGTGGTGAACACGGTGTGCATGAGAAAGCCGCATGTATACGCCGCCCCAAGGCGGATGGCATTTTGTCCCCAGAAATTGACGCCACATTTTTCCGAAATTTTTGATTCCACAAGCATGTTGTGGGCAATGAGCATCATTGTGGCCAATACTGTCGCTTGCGCGACGTTGACAACACCCATTTCCGGGAGCAGGTTGGCATAAACGATAAGTGCTGCATAGAAATTGCTGCATATAGCCGTTGCCCAGACCAAGCCGGTTTGGGCTGGCAGGCCAACAAATTCCATGAGGGGTGAAAGCGGCATGGCAGCATAGCGTATAAGGTCAAGTTCCTTGAGGATTTTTACCACGATGATCAGGGGAATCATGATCTTGAAAAGCTCAAGGCTGATGCGCGTGGCCGTGGTCACAACGTCTTTCAGGGAATGGACAATGCCCATGGTAATGGTTCCTCTCAGGAAAAGACGAATGTCATTTCGTCGCGTACAATAGATTGGATCGTGCGATGAAAAACTTTGGAACTCTCCATAAAGCGTTCTCTATCGGTAATCCGGATGAGGGGGCTGTCTTCATCGTCTCGTTCCACAGTAATGAGGTCTGCATATTCCAGCAAATCAAGAACGCGAGTTATACTCTCTTCCGGATTTTTGAGGGTGGTCATCAAAAGGTCTATAACTTCCTGTCGCGTCAGCGTATCTTGTCGCTGGCGTTCCAGCGCATCCAGAATACAGATTGTCGCTTCAAAGACGTCTGGGAGCATAAGGGATTTTTCCGTGGTGGAGCGTAGCCGGTCTACCAAACATTGAATGATCCCGCGGAGTACGGGTGGCGATTCCGCCAAGTCTTTTTCAAGCGAACCTTTCGTGACAACCAGAGTGTCCGTCTCGGCGAGGCACGTTGCGGTTGCTGTACGTGGTGTTTTGCCGAGAATGGCCAGCTCACCGAAGATATCGTTCGGGCCAAGGATGGCGATAACGGTTTTTTTTCGGTTGATAGTACGGGAAATTTCCACTCGGCCTGATCGAATGAGATAGGCCTGTGAACCAAGATCGCCTTCACGAAAGATGACGTCTTTGTTCCTGAATCGTTGGGATTGATACTGTCTCGCCATAGGGGATCACCTGGTTGGAGCCTATCGTCACAATGTCATTGTGAAGACTTTTTGAACGTTGTTCAAGTCTTTGGAGGTCGCTTGTGTTTATATTCAAGAAGTTTGTGTCTCGGTTTCTTTTTCCGTTTCCTCTTGGTTTGGAATTCCTTGCCATTGGGTTGTATCTTCACGTGTTTACAACACGGAAAAAGGCCGGGATAGGATTTCTTTTCACCGGATTTTTCTGGCTTCTTCTTATCAGTACGGACCCGTTGCCTTCAGCGCTTCTTACCGGATTGGAGTCACGTTTTCCCCCTTTCAATCCTGTTGTCTATGCCGAACACCATCGTGCCTCTCTTCCCTCGTATGTGGCGGTACTTGGAGGGGGCTCTTATGATGATTTCGATTTACCCCTTTCCAGTCGTTTGAGTGAAGCGTCCTTAGCCAGACTGAGCGAGGGAGTCATCATTGCAAAAACACTTGGTGCCAAAATGGTATTTGCTGCAGGGAATGTCTGTGATCAGCGTGAAACCGAGGCGGAAGTCATGTCGCAAATTTCCGTTCTTTTCGGAATTCCTCCGGAAAAGATTCGTATTGACACCGCATCGCGTGATACGGCCACTGAACTGGCTGCTATCAAAACCCTTGTTGTCGACGCTCCATTTGTTCTTGTTACTTCCGCAGCTCACATGCCACGAGCAATGGCTTTGGCAAGTGCACTTGGTTTGCATCCCATACCGGCTCCGGCTAATTTTCTCACGCACAATGCGACGAGATGTTCTTGGGAATTCTTCCCCAACCCGCAGAATATTCGCAAGACTCGTCGAGCATTTTACGAATATTTAGGACTGGCGTGGGCTACCCTGCGCGGGCGTGTGTAACTGCTGTTGTTTTGCCCGGTGGCGAAGGACATATTGATATCTCATTGCCACCGGGAAGGCACTCTTCTGCAATGTCGCGTCTCTCGTCTCAGGAGCGCATGAATTTAGGATCCATCGTCAAGGATCATGAGAAGAGTGGGAAGAGTGACAAGAGGATTTGTCGTTTTCACTTCGGGTTGATCATTGCACAAATCGGTGAAAGTGGTTTCATAAGTCACAGGGCCTTGCGTCAGGGTGACAGTTCCACTGATGGGATATTGCAAGCATTGTGTCGGATCATACGTCACATCGGTCAAGACGACATTGAAAGGCCCAACGGTTCCCGTTGTTTGACCTTGAATGACGACAACGGGAAGTTGCGTGGCATCGATGGAGAAGACGATGTCAACCTGACCAAGTGATGTATCCAAATGCATTTCTGCACTTCCGCCGGTATTGGTTTTTGTTATGTCAATCGTTCCTGATGTGACGGTGACATCGCCGATACTCAGGTTTGCAACGGTGACACTAGCCGTATTGAATTCTCCGCTATTGTCTTTTGTTACCGTCATCTGGAAAGAACCATTCAATGTTTGCGAGCCGTTTGTCAGGTCGGTCAATGCGAGGGAAAGATAGACCTCCTGAAGTTCTCCCGATGCCATCGTCGTCCGGACACTGCCGCTCGCAGCTCCATCAAGAATGAGGTCTCCATTCTTGTTCAACTCGTTGAATACAATATCGATATCGGCACTTAGCCCTGATGTCGTCTGTGCGAGGTTGGAGAACGTAACAACAATGTTTCCCGAGCGTAATGCTCCATCATACCCTGTGCATCCTGTTCCAAAATCGATAGTTAGCGTCAATGTTGTCGGTAATCCTATCCAGCTGACAAGGCTTGGTGTTGCCGAAATATCAGGACAGTCACCAAAAAGTGGATATTCCGCAACAAGTTCCATAAGCTCCATGGGAATATCTTCACCGGCATATATGATATTGAGAATGTCAATGACCAAAGCTTGAATTTCATCTTGGCTGGCTGTACTTCTGATCGGTGGAAATTTCATCGGGTTATAACTGTCATCGGCACACAGAACCGGTGTTGAATACAGTAGAAGTATCGCGATAATTGCAGTTACACATCGAAATGCAATATTTTTCATAGGTAGCTCCTTATTAAAAAGTGCGAAGATGAATGTGCGGGACATGATTTTTTCTCAACGTGAGAGTCCAACATAGCGAAACAGTGACGATGCTCAAGATAAAAAAGCAAAAAACGAGCCACTGATCTTGGGGAATACCAGGGTATGATTATAAAAACATTGCTTATGTGATGTGTTCTTTTTTCGTGGGGATTCGTGGTATGATTTTGAACGTGTTTGTGAATATGTTCTGTTACTGATTATTTCTGTGATAATTATTTATAGACTCTTGTTTTCATTTGTGAATTTCTATAAAATTCTTGTAAGATTTAATGCTGCATTTAATTTGTGACGATATGTTGTTGTACTTCTTGCGTATTGATCGGTGTTTTGAGGTTTTTGTATCGTTTATTATTGTTTGTAGATTGTTTTTTTTAATACATATGTATTTGTTGTGTCTTGTGCGAAACAGTTTTTTCGTTGTCTGCTCACTGTATGACATGTTTGTGTAACATTCTTCTTCTAGAGAATTATTTATTTAAAATTAGTTAATATGTTGTCATAAAAAGGCAATTGCTCCTTGCCTCCTCTTCGGATACAACGAGAAACAGTTTCAATCCTGTATACAAGTAGACGGACTCCATGGAGAAATGCACTCAGATTTTGGTCGTTGAGGATGAGGCCATCATTGCTCTGGAAATGACGCGTCGACTGGAGCGCCTTGGATATCAAATTACAGGTGCTATTTCGCGAGGTGAGGATGTTGTCGAGGCTGTACAGTCCAATCCTCCAAACCTTATTCTTATGGATATCATGTTGGCAGGCGAATTAGACGGTATCGATGCGGCCCGTAAAGTGCAGGAACAGTTTGATATACCTGTTGTCTACCTGACAGCGCACTCTGACGACAACACGCTTGAGCGAGCGAAAACGACCACACCTTATGGCTATATTGTCAAACCCATTGATCAGATGTGGCTCTTAAGTACTATTGAAATCGCCCTCCACAAGCATAATGTTGAAATTGCGCTTCGAAAAACAGAACAGCGATTTCGCAGTTTGTTTGAAACCATGCAATCGGCCTGTGCCCTTCATGAAATGATAATTGACGAGTCCGGGACAGTCGTCGATTTTGTTTTTCTCGAAGTCAACCCGGCGTATTGCTCCATGGTCAAACGCACTCGTGAAGACTTGCTCCTTCGTCGTGGGAGTGAAGTATTTCCCGGCCTGGAGCCCTATTGGATTCGTTTATATAACGATGTTGCGCAGAAGGGTGCTCCCATCCATCTTGAAGAGTATTTCGGTGTGTTGGGTAAACATCTCGACATTGTGGCGTATTCTCCAGAATTCGGTCAGGTCGCTACCATTATACATGATCTTTCCGCGCAAAAAAACGTGGAACAGAAACTAGAATACCGGACTTTTCATGATCCGTTGACCGATTTGCCCAACCGCGCCTTGTGCCTGGACAGATTGACGCAAGTCATGGAACGTGCCAAGCGGAATTTGAACATTGGGTTTTGCGTTCTGTTTATCGATCTTGATCGGTTCAAGATTGTCAATGATAGTTTGGGACCAACTTTCGGTGATACGTTGTTGCAGCAGGTGGGGAGGCTTATTGCCAGCACGGTACGGGCCATGGATACCGTCGCACGGGTTGGTGGAGATGAATTCGTGGTTGTTTTGGAAGACATTGACAACAGAGCAGAAGCCGTTCATGCCGCCAAGCGCATACTAGATCGTTTGAAACGTGCTGTCACGATTGATGATCAGACCGTGTATACCTCTGCAAGTATCGGGATATTGTTTGGTCCGAATGGATACAATCATCCCGGTAAAATATTGCAGGACGCCAATATTGCCATGCATCATGCTCGTGCGCAGGGAGGGGGACGATACAAAGTCTTCAAGGAAAGTATGCGAGCCATTGCCGAGCGGGCTTTATCTTTAGAAACCGAATTGCGCCTCGCAATAGAGGCGAAGAGTTTCGAGCTGTATTTTCAGCCTATCTATGCACTTTCTCCCATGAAACTATCTGGATTCGAAGCATTGTTACGTTGGAACCGTAATGGATCCGGCCTGGTTTCTCCGGCTGAGTTCATCCCCATTGCCGAAGAGACCGGCTTGATTATTCCGCTTGGCATGTGGGTTTTCGAACAGGCTCTCGCCATGCTTGAAACCTGGTCGAATATGCGTCCTGATCTTGATTTGACGATGGCTGTGAACCTCTCTGCACGACAATTTTCTCAGCCGGAACTCGTTTCAAGTTTATCGGAACTCATTTTGCGTTCCAATATTGATCCCAAGCAACTCAAATTGGAAATTACCGAAACGACGGTGATGGAAAAACCCGCGATCGCGGCGGGGAAACTCCGTGCGCTCAAGGAGTTGGGGGTGGCCATTAGTATTGATGATTTTGGAACGGGGTATTCTTCATTGGGATATCTGCAACGTTTTCCCATCGATACACTCAAGGTCGATCGTGCTTTTGTTTCCTGTATGGATGAGTTTGAAAATAGAATTATTGTAAAAAGTGTTATCGGCCTTGCCCACAACCTCGAAATGGATGTTGTTGCTGAAGGTATTGAGACACAAGAACAGTGCGAAGCCCTTGTTCGGCTCGGCTGTCAATTCGGCCAAGGATTTCTCTTCTCGCGTCCCGTCGAGCAGCATCACGCGCAAAATTTCGTTCTTGAAGCATAAGACTGGTATCTTCGTCTGTACAACGAAGACCATACGTGTCTGTTTTTCCGGTTACTCTTGCTGCGTTTTATCTCGGAGCGAGGTCAGACGCTTGTATGTTGCTTCATCAATGTAGCCAAACTGCAAGAACTTTTCGGGCGGTACCCGATAAAGTCCTAAGAGAAACCGAAGGTCGGGATTATCCATCGTCAAAGTTTTCCCTTCGAGTCGATCGAGGGCGTGATTGATTGTTTTTTGAAAGTCGAACCCTAGGCCCGTCATCACTGAAACATAGACAGAGCAAATTTGCTTATACTGGGCATCAACGTTGTTGGCGGTGTCGAGCATTCGTAAGGCATGCTCGACATTACGATAATAGGTGTAAATTTTCCGATCAGACATCGCCATAGCCATTTTCGAACCTGCATGAACAGGCAGGCAGATAGCCAGCATACTCGCAATCAGAACCAACAGTGCCAAACGTTTCATGAAGTAACTCCTCATGGAGATAAAGTCGTATCGAGACGGGTTGAGGTGACGATATCATACAAAGAAAAGGCCTGTACGGACAAGATGGAATGCTTGGGGAAGAATGGGTGGCATAATAAAAGGCCGAAGAACAGCGGCGTGTTCTTCGGCCGAGTCAGTAAAAACTGCAAGCAGTCGAAAGCGAATCGTTAGATAACCTTGTTCAAGCTGTATTCGATGATGGCTTCGGCGCCGAGATCGCGTAATTGCGGAATGAGATCGCGCACGGTGCCTTCTTCGACCACGATTTCAACGGAGAGCCAATCTTTATTGTAGAGGTTGGCTACTGTTGGAGCGGTCAGGCTGGGCAATATACCCATGACGGCTTCCATTTTGTCTGCAGGTACGTTCATTTTGAGGCCGGCAAGTTTTTCAGCACACAACGCGCCTTGGAGAAGCATGTTGATGTTTTCGATTTTCTTGCGCTTCCAGGGATCTTCCCAGGCGGCTTTATTGACAATGAGCTGTGTGTTGGTCTGCAACAGTTCAGAAATGATGCGCAGACCGTGAGCCTTGATGGTGGTCCCGGTTTCCGTCACTTCCACGATAGCATCGGCCAAGCCTTCAACAACTTTGGCTTCAGTGGCTCCCCAAGAGAATTCCACATCGACGGGAATGCCGGCTTTTTCGAAATACGTTTGGGTGAAGTGGCAAAGTTCGGTGGCAATTTTTTTGCCGGCCAGATCTTCAGGGCGCTTATACGGTGAGTCGCCGGCAACAGCGAGAACCCAGCGTGCCGGGCGGTTGCTCACCTTGGAGTACACGAGGTCGGAGACGACAACGACATCGGATTCATTTTCAAGAATCCAGTCTTTCCCGGTCAAACCGACGTCGAGGGTGCCGTTTTCGACATAACGCGACATTTCTTGAGCACGGCACATGCTGCAAATGATGTCATCGTCGTTGATTTCGGGGAAATAGTTGCGGTGGTGCATCCGTACTTTCCACCCCGAGCGTTCGAATAATTTGATGGTGGCGTCCTGCAAAGAGCCTTTGGGAATGCCAAGTTTGAGTTTGTTCTCAGCCATTATTTATAGACCTCCTTGGGGTCGAAGACTTTCGGACAGCAGATGCACTCGCCTTCGTCAGTGATTTCGCGAAAAAAACAACTGCGGTACCCTTCATGACAGGCCGCGCCGCCAAGTTGTTCCACTTTGACAAGAATGGTATCGGCATCGCAGTCCAGCATGACGGCCTTGACTTTCTGGACATGACCGGACGTGCCGCCCTTGCGCCAGAGCGTATTGCGGCTGCGGCTGTAATAATGGACATCCCCTGTTTCCAGGGTTTTATCATAGGATTCTTCATTCATATAGGCGAGCATAAGTACCTCGCCGGTGGCATGATCCTGAGCGATGGCCGGAACAAGGCCGCCGCATTTTTTGAAATCGGGTCGCAACATGGTTCGTGTCCTTACGCGGAATTGGAATTGAGATCGGCCGACAAAGCATCGTTCTCGTCAAGAACTTTAGCCGAGTGGCGGCCCACATAGCCTGAACTGCTCTTTTTCGCAAGTTTCCCTCCTGGTCCACTGTATCGTGTAGCATTTGGGGAAATATGTCGCATGAATTGCAGCCGATATTCGGCTTGTGCAGACTCAGCTTTTTTTATGGCGATCGAGATGAATGCAGGATGCATCTCGACATTCGGCGTCGTGATGATGGTGGGAATGGTCGTCGTGGTCGTCGTGTTTGTCGAACTCAGGGTATACACGTTCGAAATTAAGGTACTCGAACTCTCCACAAAAGTCGGAGCTACGAGTTTTGGCCCATCCTTTATGGTCTGGGGCTCGTCGTCGACATTCGCCTTTGACTTCTTGAGCTGATTTGGGAGCCCAAAAACGGCAATTTTCACATTGTTCGTTGGTGTCACCGGTTCGCATATGGCCTCCTTGGTTTCTGCAAACAAGGAAAGGCGACCATGTATCATGGCATTTTTAACGATTTGATGACGTTTCGTGCTGCATAGGTGACGCAATCGGGGTCTGGCCCGCATGGGCAGTCTACATATCTGCCATGGCAACGGGGGCATTCCTCGAATTCGCAGCCCGGGTGATGAAGTCCACCAACACGGACGCCACAGTCGGGGCATCGCTCGAAAACTTCTCCCCAGGCGTCATCACCCATTCCGTAAAGGATACGGGGAAACCACGTACCCCCAACACGGATGAGTCCACCTTTGCATGAGTCGGCCAGCCGTGTGTCCTGACCACAATGTTCACAGTATGCCATGGTGCTGTCGCCCGATTGAATAAAAAAAACCACTCTCTCACGGCCCTACCACGTCGTGTTCACACAGGCAAGCTATAGAGCTCATTGAGTGCGGAATCAGAAACGATAAAAACAGGAGAAGGATGATCTTTTATTCACCCCCATGACGAGGCATGTTGTGGAATTCTTATGAGCCGCTTGCAAAATACATCAGGAAAAAACGGCTGAAAGCGTTATTTATGCATCGATGAATGTTTCGTTTTCGATTGTATTCATACATCGGACGCAGGCTGAGGTGGTGAAGAAGAATCTGTTTTGGCGGCATAGTCGGTCAGAATGGCTCCAAGCCGAGCATTATTCACAGGTTTAGGAAGAAATCCATTCATACCTGCCGCTTCACAACGCAATTTGATTTCCTTGACGACATGGGCGGTCATGGCGACGATCGGAGTGTCCTGATTCATGCTGCCGGCACGTCCGGCCCTGAGCTGACGGGTCACTTCAATGCCGTCAATGCCAGGCATTTCAAGGTCCATAAATATGATATTGAATGGAGTGTTGCTGAGGATATCTAACGCTTCGTGTCCATTTTTTGCGACGATGACATCGCTATGTCCAAGTTGGTCAAAAATTTTACGGGCAAGAAGCGCATTGAATGCATTGTCTTCGACCAATAAAATAGAAAGGGATTGATGCGGTGACTTTTGGGATTCCACTGGGGTGGAGACAAGAAGTGGACTACTCTTCGATGGTTCGAAGAGAGCCGTGAAAATAAACGTACTTCCTGTATTGAACTGGCTTGATAATTTGATGTGCCCGCCCATGTGCTCGGCAAGGTGGCGTGAGATGGCCAGCCCCAATCCGGTTCCTTCATACTGCCGGGTTAATGACCCGCCAAGTTGTCGAAATGTTTCGAAGACGGTTTGTTGATCCTCTTCGGCAATGCCGATACCAGTATCTTCCACTTTGAAGCAGAGCCCAATATAGCGACCGTATTGCGTTTGCGGAACGTCATGGTGTTCGAGGAAAACTCGGACATGTCCTTTTTCTGTGAATTTTACGGCATTTCCAACAAGATTGACGAGGACTTGCCGTACTCGTGCTGCGTCCCCAAAAACATGTGATGGAACATCCGGAGCAATCGACAGATTCAGCTTGAGTCCTTTCCGTTCAGCTTGAAGGCGAAACATGTCGATAACTGCATTGCATAACTCCGTTGGGCTGAAATCCTGCCCGACAAGCTCAAGCCGACCCGCTTCAATTTTTGCAATATCAAGGACATCGTTGACGATTTGGAGCAAATGACCGGCTGCGCTTCTGACGATATCTAGGTTTTCAGCAACATCTTCATGCAATTTCTTCTTGAGTGTCAGGTCCGTCATACCCACGATGACATTGAGAGGGGTACGAATTTCATGGCTCATGCTAGCAAGGAATTCACTTTTAGCGCGACTGGCGCGGTCCGCTTCTTCGGCAAAGCGTTTTGCCTGCTCTAATGCATCATCGGCTTTGGATCGCAGGTCTTCCGAGGTCGACAGAGTTGTCGACAGTTTAGACGCCATATCTTCGGCGCGCTGTCTGGCTGCGACAATGTCGGTGACATCGAGAAAAACGATAATACAGCCGGGATTATCTTCGTATTCTTGTTTAAACGCAGCTTTATGGAAAAGAAAATAACGTGACGAGCCCTTTGGTGCAGGAAATCGTAGAGGGGTGGTTTGGTCTTGATCGGAAAGCGAGCTTCCATTGGAGTGTATGGCGATATGTTGGGCTTGCTCGGGGAGGACCAACGAGAATGGTTGTTCAAGAACAGATTCCCGAGGCTTGTCGATAAGGTCGATGAAGGCCGTATTGAGAAGTCGGATGATTTCATCATGATCAACATAAACAATCGGGGAAGGGACTGAATTTACAAGCGTCTGGAGGAATTGGCGTTCCCGTCGCAGGCGATTTTCTATTTCGATACGTTTAGAAATATCGATATAGAGACTGCACACAGCATAAATTTGTCCGTTTACATCATAAAGTGGTGTTTTCGTTGTAAGCCATGTTCGGGAGTTGTCATCATGGTACACTGTACCTTCGCGAACGAACGGTTTACCTGACGAAAGAACGAGAGCATCATCAGCCAATACGGCGTCAGCTTGATCTTTCGACAGGATATCGTACGGCGTCTTTCCTTGGATTTCTGCATTACTGACATCGACGAGTTCTTCAAAAAAACGATTGACGAGGAGGTAATGCCCGCTACGGTCTCGAATGGACACCATAGACTGGATTGTGTCCAGAATTCCCTGCATTTGCCTTTGGGTACGCTCAAGCTCCTTTTGTGCTTTTCGTAAATCAGTAACGTCTTTCCAGACCCCGTGAATAATCTCTTTGTCATCAAAAAGCATGCTGGTGAGCGTGACATTGACGAGAATCGATTCTCCGTCAGCACGAACATGCATCCATTCAAATTGATGCGTCCCTTTGTCGAGGCTAAGTTTGATAATGCGATGGAATTTTTCTTTCGACGAAGAGCCATCCGGTTGGATTGGTGGAGATATATCGGCAGGAGTGAGGGAAAGAAGAGGTGCTTTATCCTTATATCCTAAAAGTTTAATCGCTGCATCATTGGCATCGATGAAATGGTCGTTGTGAACGAGAATGATAGGGTCGCTCGAATGCTGAAATACATCATAGAATTGTCGTTCACTCTGTTTTCTGCGTGACTCCTTGCGCTTACGCAAAATTAAGGTGAAGGTTGTTGTGATGAACAATCCGAAGACGAGTACTCCTGCTGTCAATTGGAAAAAAAGAAGAAAAGGAAATTGTTTTGGTGCCAAGGAAAACAATGACCATCCTCCGGTCCAATCAAGTGGTACAGAGACTGGAATCCAGCTTTTTTCCTTGTAATATAGAGGTGCAGCATGCGGAATATCCGGGAAGAGCGCAGGGAGAAGATGGCCAAACTGACGCGTTTTTTCAATACGTGACAATGTTGATTTATCGAGTGGCCATAAGCTGTGCATAACCCAGTCTGGGCGATTGGAAGCGAAGATGACACCGTCCGGTGAGACTAAAGCACTGGGTGTTGCAAGAGAATCAAGGAAGTTATCGAGGCTTTCTCCTACGATATTTAATACCGTGATGCCAAGGAATTCTTTGGTTGTATTATCGTAGACGGGAGCGGAGAAAAAGAGGAGGCGTTTCCCAGACCTGATGCCCGATGCAGGGTATAAGCTATTTTTTCCTTTGAGTGCAGCCTGAAAATATGGTCGAAAGGAAACGTCGGTGTTCAGGATACTGGGGCGGCTGAGCGCATCCGCCATGGCAACGATAATGCCGTCTTTGTTGACAGCGTCGGCAGACGATGCATGCGTCAGCAGCCGGGCTGTTTGCAGAGTTTCAATGAGTGTTGGATCATCGGATGAGATTTCATTGCGCAATCGGGCTTGCAGGACCGGGGAGCGTGTTAGCCCTTGCGCTGCACTGATATATGTATTGCGTAATCGTTCGTTGAGCCCGATGACCATTCTGGAAAGTTTTATCTGTAATTCATTATTCGTCTCATTATACTGGATTTTTTCGGCGAGCAAAAAAATGCAGATGAAAATTATGAGACCGATTATAGCGCAACGCGCGGTAGCATGGAGCTTAGGCATCATTCGTGTCATCCGATAAAGACTGAAGAAGACGAAACCTGAAGAATGTGCATCCGGTTCAGACGAGATATTCGGTGCACGCTATGCACAGTGTGGAATTCAGATATCGTCATAATATGGTCGATTCATGTGTTTTAGTGTGTGAGTTGACATAAAGAATAAAATGTTTCGTCAGTTCTGCAAAGAACAAATAGACCTTACGGCTTCTGACGAGTCGGTTCCAATTTGAGGTTATGTATGGATTCTTTGTCTTTATGGAATACGCGCCAGTTGCGGGACCATTATTCATCGGCATCGGACCCGGCGGTTCGTTGCGATCTCGATAAGCTTTCTTACTGCCTCAATGATTTGGCCGAGCAAGTTGGCGTCGCGGAACGCTCTCCATCTGAACATGACCAGGCAATCAAAAAGCTGGAAGTTGTGCGGGATATTATGGCTTCTCTCGATGCGCTGGGCAAGCAAGTCGGGATGGACCGCGGTCCCGCTGCCCGACGATTGTTGCGTATGATTCAGGATCGACTTGATATCGCTCAAGCAGATTTTGAAGAACTCGATGGACTGTTGACCCGAGGGTATGAAGGTGGTCATGTTTGTGATTTTGCCTGCCGGCGGGTGAAACGATTGTTTCTGGATTCGCAGACTCGGGCTTGGCTCCGCGCAGTGGAAGACGTTGCCGAAGGACTGACAATCGGAAGAAAACACCGTCCGCTGTCGGCCTTACGGACTGATATTCTTGGACGAGACGAGAAAACGAGTAAACATGGCATGTTAGAGATTGATCAACTCTTGGTGACATTGTCTCCTTGGGCTGAAACAGCACGGACGAATCTGGTCCAGTTGCATCAGGTGGCGGCGGAGGCTTGGCCCGATGATCGTTCTGTTGGAGCCGATTCCGACTGTGGAACTTCTGATGAAAAAACGATTCGGGAAGTTATTGCTTCCCAGACTGATTTGGCACGTCGATACATGAGTCTCAAGGCCTTTTTGATGCGTCAGGACGAACCCACGGAACGCACATTGTATGCACCTGCGCCCGAACCAGTCGACTTGGCGACCGAGCCGGATGAAGCAATGGCTATGGCGATAGCGGGATTAAGTCATCAGATTCCCGAGATTGTACCATTGCTTGACATAGTCAGATCCGAACAGCTTTGTCAGCCCCGTGTCTATGCTGATGGCGATGTGCCGTATGTGGAACCCGGTTTTGCCCAGCGCCCTCCATTGTGTGTAGCACTGTCTGACGGTCCCCAGGCTATGTTCGACCTGGCTCATGCTTTGACAAGGGCCGCCGGATTTGTGGCGGCTTGGGATCAGGGGCCTCTTCGGCGTCAGGCTGATGCATTGTTTCGTCAGGTTTGTGCCTGCTACGCTCATGGGTGCATGGGAACATATTTAGCCAAACATGCGTCTACGAGACAGGAACGTCTGGCCGTCGCCTGCCTCCTTTTAGAACAGATGTTTCGATCAATGTTTGGCGGCGCTATTCGACGCCGTTTTCAAATGGAGATGGCGGGTCGGTTCTTGTCGAATTCAGGAGGACAGCCTTTGCAGACCGATGCGATCTGGGCGAAGGCACATAGAGATGTTTTGGGACACGATGTGATGTTCTCAACAGGATTTAGCCGATGGTGGATGCTTTTTCCCACATTGCTTGATCCCTCCGCGACGACTTCGGATATGTTGCCCGGAATCTCCGCAGGGTGGGCACTCTATGTTCGTCATGGAGAGCATCCCGCCGATACGGGACGTGCGTTTGTTCGTGCTTTGGAACATGGCAATGCCCGATCGGGAAAAGATCTCTTGGTTGATATCGGAATGGCAGACGATGCGTCGGACTGGATTAAGAGCGCATTACTTGCTTTTGAGCGGGAGTTGTCTTGGGCTGAAACATTGGCCGTGAAATCTTAACCAAGAGGAAAGGTCCAAAGCGCGGCCTAAGCCGCGCTTTGGATAGAAGAGACACCGAAGAGAGCGTCCATTGCTTTGACTTTCTTCAGAGTACGTTTGGTGATGTTCTTGAACAGGACGAACTCCGCCGGTCCATAGTTTGTCTTGGTATACAGCAGTCCGCCAAGGTCCATGATTTCACTGTAAAGATACGGAAGGTACACTGGGTTCTGACGAGTGAAGAGCACGACCTGATGCAACGTTTCCTGAATCTGGGTTCGGTTGCAGGCTGGTTTTTTGAAGAGCTTCTCCATGCGTCGTGTAACGGATTTGAGTGAAGCCTTCCATTGCTGGCTCCGTGGTTCGAAGCGCGGCCGAGAACGTGGAACCATGGCCTCACGAAGTGCATGAAGAAATACGGATCGGGAGTCCGACACTGAATGCATAATGCCTTCAGCAAAAAAACGATCAATGTCGATGGCTGTTACCCCTTCAACAGCAACTCCACCGCCATACAGATTGAAAATGGGGATATCAGTCGTGGAAACAATCTGTTCCATAGCATGCTTGACAGCGAGCTGGTTCTTGTCAGTGTATATCGGATTACCTTCATTGTTGGTCAGTTCAATGAACGTCGAGGTAACACCGGATGAGAACGGTGCGTCATATGCTGTGTCGTGGTCGATTTTTCGTGTAAAATCGTGTCCAACAAGCGTGATGGATGCAACTCCAAGCCAAAGAAGAAGACGCGCTAGCGCCAAGTCTGCATTGCCTCCAGCATTGAGCACAAGTTCTCGATCCCCGAAAACGGCGTCGGCAATTCCGCCTTTGGTCCACAGTGGAAGCTTCGGACCAGGATACACGTCAACAACACAGGGATCCATTTTTGTGGAATAGATGAGAGGAATTGTTGCGAGAGGGGAAGACTTGCTCAAGGCTTCAATGTCGCGTTTTGTCTCTGGACGAGCATCAAGACCAAGGCACACATCCGGGGTGATGCCCATGCGTAGCAAATTCGGTAATGTATCGAGAGCGCAAATGTACAATGCCTTCCCTGATTCATCGATAAAACGCTGAGCGATATTCTTGAGAGAGGAACCGGAACCGAGCATAACAGCCGCGACACCGTTGGCTTTGTTCTGGAGTGGGAGCAAACTCCCATGGTCCATGGCGTTGCTATAGTTGGCGATCTCGTTGCCAACTATGATCTCCTGGCGCTGTCGAGACGTCGATATTTCCGTTGCAAACCGTTTGAGTCGTGCTGCGGCGTACGCTTTCCAGTTCACATACTCCGGCCCGACTTGTTCACATGCACGATCACAGCGAAGATAGACTTGGCTGAACATGAAACTGATATCAAGATGAGATACGACGTGTTCGAAGACCGACTGGGAAGGCGGAAGAAAAAAGAGTTTTCCTGCTTTGAGGAACTCGCTGTAATTCGTCTGGCTTAAACAAGCTGTAAGGATATCAGGGCGCGGTTCTACAACAATGACCTTGTGTGAGTTCGGGGTACCTGTCAAAACATGGTTGATCCCATAACCGAGCCCAGCGCCGATGATGACGGTAGCACCACCCTCAGACTTGTTTTTCGGGCGCCAGTTCGCATACACCGATGGGGCATGAAGCTTTTCATATAACCCGTCTCCCGACTCCAGACGGTAATCTATCATGCCAAAATGATTTGTAAAAAAATGTTCTTTCAGGCTGGTTGGATCGATTTGGCTTTCCGTAAGCCATTGGGCACACGGAGCATTGTGGGCCGCCATCGTCTTGAGATTGGCGTCAAGGAATGTGGTAGGCTGCATGGAACATCCTTTGTGGTGTGTCACCATGTTGGCGATTTTCAATAAAACTAGCAAAATTTGCGCCAAGGTTGCGGGAAGAGCGTTTTTTCACTAGAAATACACGTGCGATTACGCCCTGAATGCATACAGAAGGTGAACCATGTTGTATAAGGATGTTCTTTCCCTGGTCGGCAATACGCCGTTGGTGGTACTGAATCGAATTAATCCCCATAAGAACGTGACAATTGCCGCCAAGGTGGAAATGACCAATCCGGGCGGTTCGATCAAAGACCGGGTGGGCCTGTCCATGATCGAGGCGGCTGAAGCCTCGGGCGAACTCACCCCGGAAAAAACCGTAATTGAAGCGACATCAGGCAATACCGGCATCGGGTTGGCCATGGTGTGCGCGATGAAAGGTTATAAACTCCAGTTGCTCATGTCGTCGGCCGCATCGGAAGAACGCAAGCGGATTGTTCGCGCGTACGGTGCCGATATTGTCCTGACACCGGGACATCTTGGGACAGATGGTGCCATTGAGGAAGCGTATCGGCTTTATCGTGAGCACCCGGATAAATATGTCTTGATGGACCAGTTCAATAATCCGGCCAGCATTGATGCCCATTATCATGGGACGGGACTTGAAATCTGGAACGATACAGATGGTAAGGTGACGCACGTTGTTGCCACGCTTGGCACGTCGGGCACGATTATGGGGATCACAAAGCGCATGCGCGAAATGAACCCGGCTGTCAAAATCTTGGCCGTTGAACCGCGCCCGGGACACAAAATTCAGGGCTTGAAGAATATGCAGGAGTCATATCCTCCTGGTATTTATAATAAGAAGTCTTTGGATAGTGTTCTTCGCGTAGAAGATGAAGTGGCGTTTGATATGTGTAAACGCCTTGCTCGCGAAGAAGGCCTCTTCGTCGGGATGAGTTCAGGCGCGGCATTGGCGGGGGCGTTGATGACGGCGGAACGTCTTGAGTCTGGTTTGATTGTTGTCATATTTCCGGATGGCGGCGAGCGCTATCTGAGTACGCCGCTGTTTGCAGCCGTCAAACATCAAGGCGTGAGCCTGTACAATGTGGCTGTTTCGGAAAAGATACACCCCGTGCGTGGAGGTGGCGGTACCGGACTGTTCACCACCGGGCCGGCGTTGTCCGGTGAAGATGATATTGATGCCTGGCGCCGGATTGTGTTTCTTGATGTGTTGGCCAACCACCTTGCCGCGTCTGGAGAACGTGTTCATGTTGCCGTGGGATTGGCCGACATGGATGACCGTACGTTGGATGCAGCACGCTCTCGTTTACTGAATCGCGTTGATTTTACCGGGCAGGCGCTTGCTCATCTGCATGAGATTGCCGAGCGTCTTGCCGTGTCTGAAAATGTCGAGTTTGTCACAGCGGGCAAATATTCTAAGAATATGCTCGACATGGTGGAGAAACTGGTCGCTCGCGGTAGTGCCTACGAAAAGCTGCGTTCGGTCTATTTCGACGTTGCTCGTGACAAAGCCTATGGCTCTCTCTTGCAGACCGATCTCGGGAAGCTCAGTCTTGGAAAAACCGTTGATCTGGAAAATTATCTTAAAGAAAATCCCATGGATTTCACGCTGCTCAAGCGTGTCAGTTTGCAAGACCTCAAGCAGGGGGAAGGACTTGTCACCACATGGGGGAATGTGCGTCCGAGCTGGTTCCTGCAGATGTGTGCCGCTGGTTTGGCTGGCTTGCCGCGCTTGTCCGTGGTGATGGTCGGTGAGGCACAGACATTCCCGCACCTTGAAAACCTTCGCGCCATCTGGTCATTGACGACGGGGGCCGGGCCCGAGGCCTGGATGGTGGCACGGCGTGTCGTCTCCAAGCTTGATAAACTCGTTGCCACGACCATGACGGATTTGCTTGCTCATGAGCTTGCCATTTCTCCTTTTGCCATACGTCTTTGGCTCCTTTCGGCGAGTTATCGCAAACCGTTGTCGTTAACATTGGAAACCCTGGGAATGTGGACGAAGAATTGGCGCCGTATTCAAGATGTGGCTGCCGCGCTTGCGTTTGCCGATACAACCAATGTTGACCCCAAACTGGCGACGGGACAGATTGCCGACGCCGCACACCAACTTTCCGAACAGCTTTCCGCTGCCATTGAAGATGATTTGAGTCTGTTTCATTTTTGGCCTGATTTGTTTGAGTTTTGCCGAATCGTCAATACGGCTTTGGCTGAAAATCGCCTTCAGCCAGCGGAAGCTGCCGTCTGCCGTCAGGCCCTACTCGGGATCGACGCCATATTACATATTATTGATCACAGTGCCGTTCCTCTTCCGCAATCCGAATGGCCTCAGCATGCTACTGACCTTGTGGTGCAACGTGAACAGGCTCGTCGGGCAAAAGACTATGCGACAGCCGATAACCTGCGCCGCGAACTCGCAACGTTGGGATATAAAGTGGAAGACAACCAGGACGGTGTGCGGTTGTATCGGGTCGAGTGAGGGAAAAAAAGAGACCAAGCATGGAAAATGAGTCGAAACGGCGGAGTGTGCAAATCCTCTTCGCCGTGGTGTTTGTTATTGCCGCGGGTACCGTCGGATATATGCTCATTGAGGAAGGGTGGTCGTTTCTTGACGCACTCTATATGACCATCATTACCATCACGACCATCGGCTATGGGGAAGTCCATAGCCTGACTCCGGCCGGCCGTGTCTTTACCATGGGGCTTATTTTCTGCGGTTTGGGACTTGCTGCTGTGTTTGCCACGCAAGTAGCAAGAATGATTGTTGAATCTGGAGTTCGTAATTTGTATGAAAAACGGCGAATACGAGACAAGGTATTGAAACTCAATCACCATTCGATTGTCTGTGGATACGGGACGATTGGGCGGGCTGTTGCGCTGAAGTTGCATGAGATGCGCTTACCGTTTGTTATCGTCGATATTGATGAAGCACATTTGGCAGAAGCCGGACGACGGGGGTATCTGACCGCACACGGGGATGCTGCTTCAGATGGAGTGCTTTTGAACGTTGGTATCCGCAAGGCCAAAACCATTGTACTGTGTATCAATGACGATGCCTCGAATATCAATATCGCATTGGCTGCTCGGGAGCTTCATCCGGATATCTACATTGTCGCACGAGGATCAAATCCGGACATTGAATACCGAATGATCCGGGCTGGCGCCAATACTGTGGTGTATCCGCTTGCCTTGGGCGGAGAACAGATTGCCCATATCCTCGCGCGGGAGACAGGACATGGCGATGAAGTGAGTGCTGTCGAGCCTTCGGAAACGATGGGATACGGCTTGCGTATTTATCGGCATATGAAAGATGTGCCAATCACCGTTGCCGAAGCCATGGTCTTGACCAAGGCAGCAGTGCCTGTGGCCGTGGCACGGCAGAGTGGTGAACGTTTGACCCAACCCGCGCCGGATGTGGTGCTGGAAAAAGAAGACTGCCTGGTTGCCGCAGCACAATGTGAAGAGACCACGGCGTGTGGGTTTGAATGTGATATCAAGTGGACGGACGATCTGCTACTCGGCATTCCGGCTATTGATGCAGAACATCGTGTGCTTGTAAAGTACGCAGAGGATTTTCAACAGGCCGTCCAACAAGGGCAAGGGCGAGAAGCCTTATCACGGTTGTTCGATCGTTTACTGGAATACACAGCCGGACATTTCGCTCGGGAAGAAACCTTTATGCGCAAGATGAATTACCCTGATATTGAAGAACATATCCGGGAGCATCGGCGCATCACCGGGGAAGTCATGCAGCTCAATCGCGACAAGTCCTATGTCTTTCCGGCCAATGTCGGGAGTTTTCTGGAAGACTGGATTGTTGGGCATATCAGTCAAAGGGATCGGAAGTACGCCGAGGTGTATAGGGAAAAGTGAAACGAGGTGCCATGCTGTTGGAATTGACAAAGTCTCAAGGCATTCGTACCTGACAAAGAAGTTGCTCCGTATTGAGTGAATATCGAGGAGGGGAGAATATGGCGGATCGAAATACTTTCATCGTTACACCACGTATGGTTCAAAGAGCCAATGATCGGATTATGGCGAGGCAAGGGGGAGCCGCTGATCAGCCGAGTGTGATCTATTTTTTGGGGAGACCGATTAATGTCGATCCGGAAGTTGGTTACCATGAAATTTCTGAAGCTATTGAGAGGATAAATGAGCGCCGAGCCAAAAAGGCAGTTTAATTTTATTTTCTCCAAGCTTGTTGAAAAATCGGATGATCTTGTTGGATTGCTTGCTTATGGAATCTATAAACAAGAAAAAATACATTTTATCGAACGGTTTAAAACTGAGAACAACGACCGAAATCCTACGGAAGAAGATCTGAAGTTATTCCATGACTTGAGTAATGATAGAATTGATCAGTATCGTCAATTGGCTCTGAACGATCTTGCTGAGATTCAAAACGAAGTCTTGTCTGAGCGGGTCCACGATATTCGCATTGAGTTTGAAAGACGCTTGAAAGATGATCTTGCACAAGCCAAAACGTCCTGGTGGGCAGCGATAACACAAAGTTTTTTGGGATCGGTTGTTTTTACATTTTTTCTTGGTTTTCTTCTCATTATTCTCCTTGGTGCCAAATACGGTCTGAACCGTGTTCTTGAGGAAGGGGTTAAAATGCTGACAGGAACGTGACATTCACTTGTTTTTATGTGCGTTTTTTGATTGTTTTGGTCGTCTTTTTCCCAATAATGAAGAGCCGCTGGGGAGATCTCCGTTTGTTTTGGTGTCGAACGACCAAACATGGGTACAGGGATATGAACGCGGCGCATTAACGTTTGGTGTTATACACGTTTACGACGAATCATGACCACGCCCAAGAGCCCGCTCCCGAACAACCAGAGCGCTCCGGGAATAGGCGTCGAGGCAATGGCGACATTACGAAATGCCACTTCGGAAGGACTGCTTCCCTTTACATTGCCGTCGTAGTCGTTGAAGAAAACGAGATAATCAAAGTCACTATCCGTATCGTACAAGGATGACAGGTTGATGCTGAACGATTGCCATTCTCCATTTTCTGTATAGGTATATGAAGAATTGGAGCAATTATATTTAGCGAGCCCGGAGAGTTTGTAGGCGTTTTTTCGTAAGTCGCTTTCATAGACGCTGCTTGAACTCGATCCGGTCGCAAAGCCAATACCTTGGATATCGGATTCTGCCGAGGCTTTGAAATCAAACGTCAGTTTCAGCTTTGCGATGTTATCAAGGTCAAGATTGGAAATATTGACTGCTTTCCACGCGTCCGAGTCAAGAATCAGTTCTTGACCTGTATATGAGGCGTCTCCCGTACTTTGATTTTTCTTTCCATACGATTCGAAGGTGGAGAGATCGATGCTGTTATATGCAGCCTGAGCCTGTCCTCCAATCATCACAGTGCATAATATGATGAACACCGAAGCAGAGTATAAAAGATGGCGTGTTTTCATATTTGTTCCTTCGTTGAATGCAAGAGGTATTGTAGAGTATGGTATGGAAATACAAACGGGTAGCAGTGGATAGACCGTTATAATTCTTTACCGATCTACTCGGAGGCTGAGTGGGGGATGCCGTGAGGTATCCCCCATTGTCTTGATAACGTTATGGTGGCGCTTTATCCACAGGAGGTGAACGTTGCGTTGCTAGGAAATCTTGCGGCGAACCATGATCATGCCGAGCATTCCGCTTCCGAACAACCAGAGCGCTCCGGGAATAGGCGTCGAGGCAATCGCGACATTGCGAATCGCCACTTCGGCGGCAGAGCCTCCTTTAACGTCGTTGTCAAAATCATTGATAAAGACAAGGTAGTCGAAATCTTTGGTGGAAAGTGAGCTCAGATCGATACTGAATGTTTGCCAGTCTCCATCCCCTGTATAGGAATATGATGTATTGGCGCCATAGTTCGTCTGGACCCCGTAGAGTCGGTACGTATATGGTTTGAAATTTGAAGAATTGACGTCGGTCGAACTCGATCCAATGCCAAAACCAAGACCTTGGATTTCGGATTCTGCCGAAGCTTTGAAGTCAAACGTCAGCGTTGAATTATCGCCAAAGTCAAGGCTTGAGATATCAAAACCTTTCCAGGTGTCTGTTCCGAGCGTCAATACGCCTGAAGTATTATCATAGGAGGCACTTCCTTGGTCCTGGCTCCCGCCGTATGAGACAAAAGACGAAAGATCAATTATATCATAGGCAGCCTGTGCTTGGCCCACGAACATCATGCTGCAGAGTATGACAAGAGCCGGAATTTGATACACGGTATGCCGGATTTTCATATTGATTCCTTTAGAGAAGGTTGCACATGGAAATTGAGTTAGTGTTCACCTTATGAAAGAAACGTACCATAAATAAATATTGCTATTTCAGCTGATTATGTTTGGGGCGAGCATAATTTCTTCTGGAAAAAGACGATTTGTCTGGAGAAATATGATTACGTCTGGAATATATGGACGCGTGAATCCACTTTGTTGAGCGATACACCATTGTCGCCTTCAATATGATGCGGAAAGAAAGGACGGGCAGATTAAAGGGGGCCTTGACAGTTTGTCGGTCCACGCCTACATCTCATATCCAGAACTGACCAGTCAGTTTTGCGTCGGTTTTCCCTCCGACTTCCTTCTTTTTCAGAAAAAAGGACAAATTGAACGTAAGCAGTACATCGTTTCGGCACCCGGACATCAGTGTTTTGGATTCGGGTGTGTATGAAATTTGTTGGTTTCAGATCGGCTGATTAATTTGAAGACAGAATAGGTTTGTATGACAATGCAAAATGATGACAAACGTATGCGGATTCTGGAGGCGGCCAGAGAACTGTTTACCAGTCTTCCGTTCCATAAGGTGCTTTTGAGCGATGTCGCCAAGACTGCAGGTGTTGGGAAGGGGACACTGTATTTATATTTTAAGAGCAAAGAACAGTTGTACCTCGCGGTGAGTCTGACGGGATATTCAGCAATAGTCGATCGGATGCGAGGGCATGTCGATGCCACGATGAAATCACCCGAAGAGCAACTCATCGGAATTATCAAAGAGTGCTTTTATGCACTGCATGGCAAACAATTCGTGACCGAACTGATGCGAGGCACGGTGGTGAATTGTCCGGACACGGCAGAATGGAACCAAAAGCGCATGGAAATGTACGGCCTCATCGAAACCGTCCTCAGGCGGGGGGTGGAGCAGGGAGTTTTTGAGGATGTGCATCCTGAGCTGACAGCGGTGTTCGTTCCAGGGCTTATTCGATCGGCCATTTTGTTTGCGCCTGACACACTGGATGTGGACATCATGTGCGAACATATTTTGAATTTTGTGTTGAAGAGTTTGCGGAAAACGCATTGATGTAAAGGAAGTATATGTATGGCTCACCAAGAAGTCTCTCCCGGCACGGAGCCCTCGTCACCCGATTCGACGCAAAGCAATAATACGCAGCCATCAAAAAAACCGCGGCGTCGCATAACCGGTATTGTACTAGTCATTTTGGCTCTTGCGGCTGTTGGGGCGTGTATTCCGTTGTATCTTCATGCCATTTCGCATGAGTCGACGGATGATGCGTTTATCGAGGCCCATGTCGTGTTGATGAGTCCCCGCGTACCTGGGCACGTGTTTCAAGTCTTTGTTGAGGATAACCAGGCGGTCAAACAGGGCGATGAATTGCTCCGTATTGATCCTCGGGATTATCAGGCGGCACTTGATGCTTCTTTGGCTGCCGAAAAAGCCGCCGAAGCTGATGTCCTCGAGGCGGAAGCCCAGGTTGCCACAGCCCGAAGCAGCCTTAAACAAGCGCAGGCCGATCTGGAATATCAACGTGATGCATTGCATCTGGAGCAGGCCAACCTGACACAAGCCCAAGCGGCGTATGAACGTGACGCAGCCGACTTGACTCGCTATCGCAGTCTCGCCAGATCCAAGTCCGTGGCAGTGCAGGATGTTGACCATGCTTCCACGGCGTCCACCATTTCGCAAGCCAAGATGAATGCGGCCAAGCGACAAATGGAGACCCAATCCGACAAAATTGTGCAATCCGAAGCCGCCATCAACGTGGCCGAAGGATCACTTTCTCAGGCGATGGCACAAGTGAAGGCGCGTCAGGCCGATCTGGATAAAGCGCGTGCGGAAACGGAGCAGGCACGACTTGATTTGTCGCACACACATATTGTTGCCCCGTGTAGCGGGTATGTGACGAAAAAATCGGTTGAAGCCGGATCCTATGTGCAGGTCGGGCAAGGTTTGTTGTCCATCGTCCAGTCCGATGTCTGGGTGGTGGCGAACTTTAAAGAGACACAGCTCACCGATATGCGACCGGGACAACAGGTGGATATTGAAGTCGATGTCTATCCTGATGTGACGTTCCATGGCCGCGTGGACAGCATTCAGCGCGGAACTGGTGCGCGCTTTAGCCTGTTGCCTCCGGAAAATGCCACAGGCAACTTTGTGAAGGTGACGCAACGTATTCCAGTGAAGATAGTGTTTGATCAGGATGAAAACACAAGCAGATATGTGTTGGCTCCAGGGATGTCGACGGTACCGGTTGTCGATATCACCGACACAGAAAACGCTTCATTAGCGGCTGCTGGTTTCGTTTCTCCCGATACTGTCGGGGAGCAACATGCCGAAGTGCAGCAGTCTACGGTTGTATCCGAGTGATCGTATATGGATACCAATAAAGATATTGAAGAGTTGACTCCGGCTGAGCGCTGGATCATCGCCGTGACAGTCATGTTCGGTGCGTTTATGGCCGTGATGGATATCAGCGTGGTCAACGTGTCCATGCCATTCATGATGGGAACATTCGGCGAGGATCTGTCGGCGATTACCTGGGTGGCGACAAGCTACAGTATCGCCGAGATCATCATGGTGACAATGACGGGCTGGTGGTCGGCGTTGATTGGACGCAAACGCCTGTTTCTTGCCTCGTATGCGCTGTTTACCCTGGGGTCGATACTGTGCGGTACATCGACGACGTTTACACAGATGATTATTTACCGCGTCATTCAGGGCATTGGTGGTGGAGCGCTTATTCCACTTTCGCAGGCGATTTTACGGGAAACCTTTCCGGAAGAGCAGCAAAGCATGGCCATGGCCATGTATGGCATGGGGGTCGTCTTGGCGCCGGCCGTCGGGCCGATCCTTGGAGGGTGGCTTACCGATTCGTATGGCTGGGAGTGGATATTTTATATCAATGTACCTGTTTGCGCGCTCGGCATGGCGCTGGCCATCCGATATATTCATGATCCGGCGTATCTGCGGCGTGGAGTGAAATCCATCGACTGGCAGGGCATTGCTCTCCTGACGTTGTGCCTGACGGCAATGCAGATTGTGCTTGAACGTGGTCAGGAAAAGAATTGGTTCGAGTCGGATCAAATTATTGTGGGAACTGCCATTGCTGTGGTTTCGTTGTTAGTCCTCATTATCTGGGAGCTACGCGTGCAAGAGCCGGTTGTGAATCTGCGAGTTCTCAAGGATCGAAATTTATCACTCGGATCATTTATCGGGCTGCTCTTTGGGATCGCACTTTTCGGAACCACATTCATTCTGCCTCAGTTCACCCAACAACTCTTGGGATACCCCGCTTTGCAAGCCGGCTTGGTGCTGGCACCGCGCGGCTTGACGCTCTTGATGTTCATGCCGATAGCCGGATGGTTGTTCAATCGCCTTGGCTTTCGGACACTTATTTTATTGGGATTAGGGATCATCACATGGTCCTATTATGATCTCATGCAACTTAATTTGAATGCCGGATTTTGGAATCTTGTTCCATCGCTTCTCATTATGGGAGCAGGCATGCCCTTTGTGTTCGTGCCGTTGAGCACGGTGTCGTTGAGTACGGTGGATAGAAGCAATATGACCGACGCATCGGGAATATTTACCCTGACACGACGTATCGGCGGGAATATCGGATACGCCATGGCTGCCACCTTGGTGAGTCATGGAGAGCAAATGCATCGTTTTCATATGGCATCGCATGTCAGCAATTTGAGTCAGATCACGCAGTCCTACATGGATACGGCAACGGCGATGGTCCATCAACTCGGCGTGAGCGCAACGGCGGCGCCGACGGTTGCCCTGGGGTTGATGAATCGCCTCTTGAACCGGCAGGCGATTATGATGTCGTATAATGATACGTCGTTGTATTTCGGACTGTTATTTATCGTTATGGCGCCTATTGTTTTTTTGCTTCCGGATCAATCCGGCTGGCTGAAACGATTGCGACGACGTTGACCCAACACGCTGGTCGAAGTGTGACAAACATTCACCGCCCGGTCTCTTGTTCTTATTTTGAGGACAGGAAGCCGGGCGGTTGTGTTTTCAAAGGGTATGATTGAACAAAAGTGTCGTTATGAACTGTATGAGCATTCGGTCGAGTAATAACGCGTGATAATGTCCTGTTTAGAAATCATGGTCACGATGCGGTCGGGGTCGCTTTCGCGAACCACGGGAAGTTCGTTGACATTGAGACGGACCATTTTGTCCAAGGCATCGCCGAGGGTCTCATGCCAGTAAACGCGGACGACATTGGACGTCGCGACATCCTTGGCCACAATGAGCGCCGTGAGGGAATCATCGAACATGATTTCCCGGATGTCGTTGATAGAGAGAATGCCGGTCATGTCACCTGCTTTGTTGACCACGGGAAAATAAGATTCCGTGGACTGGGTGACGAGTCGAACGAGGTCTTTGAAGGGCAAGGCTTCGTTGATGACGGTAATCGGGCGTTCGGCCACGGTTTCGTAGACGAACATGTCCGCCAACAGTGTTCGGGCGATTTCGGATTTGTGCGCAGGTGAAGAAATCCGGTTGAACACTTGCTTTTCATACAAACTGACGCGTTCGAGCAGAAGATAAGAAATGGTCGAAACGAGCATGAGCGGGACGAGCAACGTATAGCTTCCGCTCATTTCACAGGCCATAATGATGGAAGAGACCGGGACTTTCGCCACGCCGGCAAAGAATCCCCCCATACCGACAAGGACAAAGGCATTGGGATGCACAACCCAGGCGGGAGCAAGATGGTTGCCGAATTGCCCGAATGCTCCACCGAGCATGGCGCCGATGAAGACGGACGGCCCAAAGACACCGCCGGAACCGCCGGAGCTGATGGTGAACGATGTAGCGATGATCTTCATGAACGCGAGAATGAGCATGGTGCCCCAGAAGAAATTTCCGGCGAGCGCATCTTGAATGTGTGCATACCCACCGTCGATAACTTCGGGATAGAATAGTGCCACGCATCCCATCAAAAAGCCGCCAATGGCTGGCTTGAACATGTCCGGAATTGGGATTTTGTGAAAGACGTGGTCTCGTAATCCGTAAAACGTCTTGATGTAGATAAAGCCGACAATGGCGCAGACGACGCCGAAACAGGCATAGGCCGGGAGTTCATTGGGCATGGAAAACTGAACCAGGCCTGGACTGAACAGGGCGTGTCGTCCCATGGCTTGAGAAAAGACGGCGTGCGCCATGATGGACGAGAGAATGCATGAAAGAATGGACTCGAACTCGAATTCCGTATCGCGATAGAGCACTTCCGGGACAAACAACGCCCCGCCGAGCGGTGCCTGGAAGATTGCACCGATCCCGCCAGCCGCGCCGGCAAGCAGGAGAATCCGGCGTTCTCGGGGTTTTAGTTTAAGCTTTGTGGCGAGAAACGACGCAAATCCGGAACCGATTTGGGCAATGGGGCCTTCCTTCCCGGCCGAGCCGCCAGAGCCGATGGTCAGTGCCGAAGCAACGAGTTTGACAAGGGGAACGCGGGTTCGCACATAGCCGCCTCGTCGGTGGAAGGATTCGATCATAGCATCGGTGCCGTGACCTTCGGCTTCGGGAGCGAGGTTGAAGACCAACAGCCCTGAGGCAAGACCACCGAGTGTTGCCATGAAGACGATCCAATACGAGCCGAGATACGGCAAGAACGATGCGTCGGGTTCCGTTCCAACAGGGGGATCGGTGAGGCCCATGGGGAGATCAATGAGTAAGTGCACGGCGTGTTTAAGCAACACGTCGAACAGCACAGCGCCAAGTCCGGCAACCGCCCCGACAAGAAGCGACAGGCCAAGCCATCGGGCGTGTCGCTCGACATTGAGATAGCTGGTGCAACGACGAATCAGCGTCGGCTTGGCGGCAGACATGATGATCGCCTAACTGGGACTTTCTTGGAAATCCGGCTCCATGGCTTCAGCCATCAGGCGCATGAGCTTGATGGTTTCTTCAGCGTCTTTCACATCGAGTTTGTGCATGGCAAACCCGGCATGGACAATAACGTATTCGCCAATTTGCCCGGGTTCGGGCAACAGCATGAGCGAGGCGGTGATAAACGTATCGGTATCGCCGACGCGAAGTTCGGCGGTGTCTCCATCAATTTTTTCGATCCGCGCGGGAACGGCAAGGCACATGGTTCCTCCCTTAGGAAATGACGGCCGGCATAATGGCCGGCCGTGGACTGTACTCTATCGTATAATGCCTTCTCCCCGACCGGCAAGGGCTTTCCCGGTGCTGGGTGGAATTATTTGTCATGTTACCGCGGAGGATTTTACTCCGGCACATGCCAATGCGGGCCATCGTGACGGAGGTCGGCATGAAACATGGCTTCGGGCCAATCGAGCGGTGATGGCTTGCCGTCGATGATATTGGCTTTCTGCTCTTCGTCGAGACGAATGCGGAAGCGGACAAAACCAGTGTAGAGGCCGGCGTTGTCGATGTCACCGATGAGCAGATAACCGACAAGAATATCGTCCTGAAAAACGAGTTTGCGATAAGTAAACGTGTCGTCATCACGTGTAGTATGAATTTCGTAATCGGCCGGCTTGTCGGGGGTGGCGATACCGACCGACATGGTAGGCAGGCCGAAATAACTGATGGAGTTCATGGACAATTCTCCCTGGCATGACACTTCGCCTCCGGCCATGTTGCGGCCGGCGATGAACCCCTGGTTATAGGCGCTTGGCCAGATCGGCATCACAACAGCTTTGCCGGTGAGGAAGTCGATGGCTTGGGCCACGTCCCCGGCGGCATAGATATCCGGAACCGATGTAAGCATGTGGTCGTTGACCAAAATGCCTTTTTCCACAGTGATGGGAGTTCCCTTGGTCAGTTCCGTACGCGGCTGGACTCCGGCGGCCAAAATAATGAGATCGGTGGCGATATCACCGGCGGTGGTCGCCAGTCCGGTGATATATCCCTCTCCATTGGAAAGGACCGTTTTGGGTGAAGCACCAAAAACGAGGCGGACGCCTTGCGATTCGATATACCGGGCCAGGAGTTCGGAAGCATATTCATCGAAATAGGCACGCATCAAGCGAGAGCGCACCAGTAATGTCACGCTTTGGCCGTGTTCAACCAAGCCTTCGGCGGCTTTGAGAGCAATGAGGCCCGCGCCGACAACCGTGACGCTTTTTGCGGAATCGAGAAGTTCAATAATGGTTTGCGCATCGGAACGCCGCGTAAAACAGCACACTCCGGGACAGACCGCGCCGGGAATATGCGGAATGACGGGTTCGCCACCCGTGGCGATGAGGAGCTTGTCAAAGGGGATGGTTTGGCCACCCGTGGTGTGAATGGTTTTTGCTTCGGGCTTAATATGATCGACACGCGAGCCCAGTCGCGCATCGACGTTGTTGACTTCGTAAAACGATGTTTCCTTGAGCTGGAGACGTTTTTGATCTACTTTTCCACCAAGATAATACGAGATGAGAGGACGGCCGTACGTGGGAACGTCTTCTTCCGTAATGACGGTGATGTTTCCTGTCTTGTCGTGCTTGCGAATACCTTCGATGGCGCCGATGGATGCCACGCCGTTGCCGATGATGACATAGTGCATGTTGCCTCCAGGCTTGAGAGAACGGCGAAATTGTATATTGCTGGATTCTCTACATGCTCCGCCCCACTGTTGGGGGCGGACTGCGGGAGAATACCAGAATGAAAGAATAGCAAAGCCCGATGGAAGAATCAATGCTCCATCATGGAATAGACGTTACGAACGCGATTTTTGCGTCTTCTCGCGTTTTTTGGGGTCGGTGAAGAAATAGAGCAACAGGCGGGATATTTTATACGACACATAAATCCAGAGCAGGGTGAGGAAGATTTCCAGGATAACATTTTCTTTGACCACATCGAATCGATCGAACTGACTCACCCCGAGCAGAAGGAACGCCACCCATAACACCAACTGCAAGAGATGATTGAGATCTTTGATGAGGCGTTTCTGGTTGCCGAACAGCAGACCCAGCAACCAGACGGCAACGAACAAGATGATGATAAATTTCAGCATGAATTCAAGTGGTTAATTAATAGAGAAAAAGAAAGAGGTAGAGCCCCAAGCCGACTATGGAAAACGTGATGTCTGCGGTGTTCATGAGAAAATTGTCTACGTGAAAAAAAAATGCTTGCCAAGCCCGGAGATTTTGCATAGACATTTCTTCCTCGGCGCCGAGGTAGCTCAGTCGGTAGAGCAGGGGACTGAAAATCCCCGTGTCGGCAGTTCAATTCTGTCCCTCGGCACCACAAAATTTCCCTCAAGGGGTCGCGATCATATTGCGACCTCTTTTTGTTTCACCAATACCTCGATGCCGAGGTAGCTCAGTCGGTAGAGCAGGGGACTGAAAATCCCCGTGTCGGCAGTTCAATTCTGTCCCTCGGCACCACACGATATTTATTCAAGGGCCGCGATGTATGTCGCGGCCCTTTTTGTTGTTACTGTCTTCGAGAGTGTTGATCTTCAAGATAGATTCAGGCTGCCGTGATTGCTGCACTGGGCCAACTTCTGGATAATGAGGCAGGATGGAGAAAGCAATTTTTTTGAGTTTCCGGTCCTGCCCCTATCTTTGAGGGAGAACCCCCAACCTCACCCCCCCCACCCAGTCTTCCCTGGCCACAGTGATATCGGCCCTATAACTGTAGCCCACGCTCTGACAGGATCACTTCTTCTCTCCCGAGAATACGTTTGACACCCGGTGTCACCACGTTTATTCAAGAAAAAAAGAGAGTTTATTACACAATGTCATCCCTTCTTTTCTCCATCTCGCCTCCTCTTCGTTAAGAGGAGGGGCTTTCCCGGCGAATAGATCGCACCTTTGTCCGTGATGCCTACATCAACGGCACAAGGAATATTGCGTCCAATCTTCTCTGTCCCCTCCTGCGTCTATTGACAAACCGTCACGGTCCAAACCGTGCCGGCGGTTCTTCACAGACATTTTCGTTATTCCCAGGAGGGAAGAGTATGCAACGCCACCTTGCGTTGGCAGGGCTCTATCTTGCCGTATGTATCGCTATGATCGGAATGAGTATGGCCGGAGTCGCCATGCCACAATACTATATACAGCTCTCCGGCAGCATCAATGCCGCGGGCTGGTTATCGTCATGTTTCGCTGTTTCGTATATGGTGTGCCAATATCCTGCAGGATTCCTCGCAGATCGCTTCGGTTACCGATGTGTTCTGGCTCTCGGTTTTCTACTCATGGCCGCCGCAGCCGGAGTTTTTCTTATGGCTGATTCCGCCATGGGTCTCTATCTGGGACGATTTCTTCAAGGCGCCGGAGAAGCACCTGTATGGGCAAGCGCGCCGGCTCTACTTGGACGATTGTACCCCGAAGCACGCGGACGCGTCATGGGAGGGTACAATGCGATTTTCCACTTTGGCATGATTCTCGGTCCAATCATTATCATGCAGCAATCCGCAGTACTCGGCACAACGGCATTCACTGTTTTTGCCTGGCTCTGTATCATAGCGACAATTCTCGTCGTGATGACGGTTCACGCTGTTCCATCTTCAACGAAAAGCTCTGGAGAACAGTATCGCCTTGCCGACATGACACAGTCCCTTAAATTCCTTGCCAGTGGTATCGTCTTATGCGGGGCCGTCTATGGTCTTGTGACGAGCAGTATTCCTGTCCACTTGGCGACATCACTCGGCCTTTCACAGCATGCCATTGCGATATTCTATATCAAAGTCTTTTCAGGAATCGCCGTTGCGCAGAGTTGCATCGGAAGCCTGTCCGACCGATATGGTCGTTCTCCCTTCTTCACTGTCGGCCTTGCTCTTCTCGCCGTGGGGTTGTGGGGATTGCTTTCCGATTCTTCACGCTGGTTTGACTTTGCGCCTCTCGTTTTCGGTTTCGGACTCGGAACATTCACCGTGTCTTCGCTCGCTTTGGTCAATGAGTCTGTCTTGCCAGGAAACCAAGGGAAAGCGTCTGGGTACTATTACCTCATATGGGGATGCGGATACTTCCTTGGCCCTCTTGTTATCAACGCTGTCGGCATCACCTTTGGGGGCAACCTGCTGATAGGATGTCTCCTCGGCACCATGTTTCTTCTATTGCGCTACGGGAGACGACAACAAGAGCGCGTACATCAATCGTAATACTCGAATTCCTCTGTGATTTCAGGCCGGCGAACATCGTTTCGTCGGCCTTCTCAGTCACACCGTTTTTTCCTCTTCCCTCATATCGGAATCGTTCTACGATCTTTTTGAGTTGACTTTATCAACACAAAAACACAAGCTCTCCAAAAACACACGGAGCAGCGCATGAATACGACCATCAAAGAATTTCGGTCATTCAATAGATTTTACACACAATTTGTCGGCCTCTTGAACAAAAGGCTGTTGGAGAGTCCATTGAGTCTGGCCGAAGGACGGGTGCTCTATGAAATTGGGGCAACACCAACTTCTTCCGCTGCAGACCTATCGCAGCTCTTGGGTATGGACAAAGGCCAGTTGAGTCGAATTCTTGCAGGACTACGCAAACGTGAATTAATTGAACGCCAAACAGGGCCAGGAGGTCGAACGCCTTTACCATTGGCGCTCACACCAGATGGTGAAAAACTTTTACATGATTTGAACCAGATGGCCGATGCACAAGCACACCATTTACTCCGACATCTTGATCACCCAGATCTTCAACGTCTCCAAGAAGCGATACAAACTATGCGCTCTGTCCTCGGAGCCCGTGAAGAGCATACATCTCCCCAGAAATCTCCCCGACTTCGTACAGCGCAAGCAGGAGAACTCGGGTGGATCATCACGCAACACGGCGAAATTTACGCCCAAGAATATGGTTTCTCGGACAAATTTGAAGAATATGTGGTAGCTGGTGTTGCTGCATACCTGAACAAGAAAGACGCAGGAAGCAACGTCTGGATAGCAGAATATGAGAACAAACCTGTCGGCAGCATCGCTATCGTCAAGGACTCTTCCCAAGAATCACAGCTCCGGTGGTTTCTCGTTCAACCCCACGCCCGCAGACTGGGAATCGGGAAAGCACTCATGGAACAGGCCATCACCTTCAGCCGACAAGCGGGCTACGCTAAAACCTTCCTTTGGACGATAGCCCATCTCCACAGCGCCCGGAAACTCTATAGCGCATTCGGTTTCCACTGCGTGGAAGAAAAAGAAGGCACGATGGGCGATCAAACCGTACGAGAAGAAAAATGGATTCTTGAACTCTAAAGGAGGGATCTCTTATGCAACGTGATGCGTTCTGGAATGCAGCCCCGATACTTCAACCACGACGCAGAAAATGATTTTTCGAACAAGGAGAGGTTCTTACGTGAAGATATTTCGCCGTCATGTTTTGGGGAAACCCATAACGGCTCCTCTCCTTATCCACGAAAAAAATCAAGACAGAAGACTATTCTCAGCTACAACCCGTGATGTTCTCATAGCCGGCTGCAATTTTTTTCACCATCTCGTCGGACAATTCGATATCTCCAGGGATGATGGGTAACACAAGAAAGACTTTTTGCGGCGTCTCTTCAACAACGTCGATCTCCAGCCCCGAGGGAAGGGACATGCCGAATTCTTTTTCCAATGTCGATTTCGGATCGTTCAGCAGTTCTTGTTTAAACGTCGCGTCTTGTTGTGCTTTGGTGACAATCTTTGCGGTCAATTCTTCTCGAGGGGTTTGTTGGGGGCATAGGGTCCTCCAGTGATGAGGTTAAAAGGAGAGAGGGAAACGGAGTTAATCAAGAGAACTCAATTTCTAGTTGCTGGAGATACTGCAACTGGATACATTTTTCCATATGAAAAAATGTTTTTCTCGTTGTCTTGAGCAACCAAGCCGTTGAAAATAGACGTCACTACTCATGCAGTACCAGCCATCGAGCCTTACCGTTCAGTGGCGTATTACCACGCGTTGTCCCAATCGGTGTAAACATTGCTATATGTATGACGATCGCACATACAATGCCGAACGTCATCATGAGCTTTCCGACAAAACCCTCTGGCGGGTGTTGGAAAATCTTTGTGCATTCGAAAAGACGTGGCAGACCCCCCTGACACATTTCGCCATCAGCGGGGGAGATCCCTTACAACGCCCTGTTTGGCGAGAATTGTTCCAAGAACTCCGCAGGCTGAACAAGAGCGTGCTTGTCATGGGCGTACCGGAATCGCTGAATGAAGACAGTCTCGATGAATTGGCCCGACTGGGCGTGAAGCGATTCCAACTGAGCCTGGACGGCCTTAAGCAAACCCATGACTCCTTACGAGGAAAAGGCAGTTTCGCCAGAACGGTGGCTGCTCTGGAAAAACTCAAAGATCGCGGCATTGAAACACAGATCATGTTTACACTGCATGGGGGCAACAGGCATGAGTTACTCCCTTTGGTGCGCTATGTAGCCGAGAAAACCGCGGCAAATCGTTTTGCCTTCGACCTCCTTGCCGCCGTCGGCAACGGGACGCAACTGGACAACGATGTCATGGAACTGGGGCCGCATGCCCTACTCGAAACATTCACCAGCTACTTGGAAGAAAAGCGTCTCCTGCGCGAAGCCGGCAACCCTTTGGTGTTGCGTGAGAAATCACATCTTTTCAAAATGCTGCGTGCAGTGCGAGGAGACGTCACGCCCGTTCCCTATGCGGTGTCTCCGGACGCCGGAGAGTGTTTGGTGGGGTTTACGTGTACAACCATTCTGGCTGACGGAAGTGTGGCAGCATGCAGGCGCTTTCCCTGGGTTGTGGGTAAACTTCCGGAACAGGATTTTGCCGAAGTCTTTCTCTGCTCGGAAACATTGAAGAAATTTCGCCGGCCCGCGTATTTCAGTGGTTGCGGAGAATGTGAATATTTCACCATCTGCCGCGGTTGTCCGGCCGTGGTGTTCGGTCAAACAGGCGATCTCTTTGCACCACCGGCATTTTGCTTCAAAGACCTCCTGCAACAACAGGACATTTCAGCCCATGACAACAAGCAATTTGAATCGCCACCGCTGACCACAAGCCCTGAACAGGAATACGACATTATCGCCCGCAGCTTCATGCATGCGAATAAAAGTAACCTTTCCACGCTCCTCCGCAATGGTCATATATTGCGCGCCCTGAAGCTGCTGCGCGAGGAGACGGAACGAGCCAAGTACGCGTCGAATCCACAACATTACCTGCAGGAGAAAGGCATTTCACTAAACCAGGAACAGCGTTTTTTCGTTGAAACGTTCACGCTCAATCTGGATGCAAACGCGGAACAAACGATCGATCAGGCGTTGAGATCTGTCCTTTTCGGCTAAAACTCGCGATTTCTTGAGAACACCTATGAAGAATCCCCCCACGCTTGCTCATGATTTTGCTCTTGCAGCGCCCTATGGAGCGGGTTCGCTTCTCTCCGAAGCCGCTTTGGAACCAATCACCCGAGTGACCCAACATTTCCCGCCATTAAACGCCGGTTTTGAATGTCGCATGGGAAACGGCCCCGCGCCGGTGGATATCTCCCTCTACTGCACCAGAGAAACCGTTCGCGAGAGCCATATTGCCAGCTTGGCGCGACACGTTTCACCACGCCAGGAAGATACGGCCGGCATGGAACAGTTGTGTCACTTTCTACGTGACTGGCACAATCCTCACAGCCGACTCTTTAACGACCTCGGTCCATTTTGGCTTGAATTCGACCTCGACGTTCACAGTTCTCATATTCCTGTACCGCGGGTATTTGCCCCCCTCCACCGTTTGGACGTAGATGCGAACACCGCGTTTCAGGACTCTGTGGAACAGAGCCTTGAAAAAATGTTCCGTATCCTCGACCATCTTTTTGTCGGTGCCGTTGATGATGCTCTGCAATCCTCGTTGAAATCTTTTTCCACCACCCTGCCCAAAGGGGCCTCGTTGTTCAGCGTCGGTACGGCCATCGTACAACGCCCCCGCAAATTTCGTATGACGATTATCGGGGTCTCGGTGGATGATTTGCCGGATTGGTTGGCTGGATTGCCTGGTTGGAATTTCCAGCGCGCCGCCTAGCAACGCGTTCTTTCTCCGCTGCACGGGATAACAGGCCCACTCTTAGAGCATTTTAATCTTGAAATACTCTAGACAATACATCCCCGATAGCATGTAATAAGTTTGTTATCTCAAGAGGCTTCGCTACATATCCATCCATACCATTCTTCAAAAATTTGTCTTTGTCTCCTGGCATGGCGTACGCTGTTAAAGCAATGATAGGAATATTCTTATTTTTTTCACCTGCGTCTCCTCGTCGTATAGCCTTTGTTGCTTCTACACCATCCATAACAGGCATTTGAACATCCATAAGGACGACGTCAATATCTTTCTTTTTGAGTATTGCAAGAGATTCATTTCCATCTGAGCATGAGAATACGTTGTGTCCATGCTTTTCAAGAATTTTTATGATGACTTTACTACTCATCTCGTCATCTTCAGCGACAAGAATCGATAATGATCGAAGCGTATCGTTATTGCTGCTCAAAGTAGTACGATTATGTTCTTCATCTGTATTATGGACGAGGAAAGAAATACAAAAATAAAACGTTGACCCTAAACCAGGTTCGCTTTCAAGGAATATATCTCCTCCCATGAGATGAACGATTCTTTTACAGATTGATAACCCGAGCCCAGCCCCTTGATACGTCTTTTGATAGCCCTTTTGACCTTGAACGAATGGTTCAAATAAAATGGCCTGCTCGTCCTCAGGAATCCCAATCCCTGTATCAGAAACCACAAACAGTACCTTGCATGTATATGGCTGCGTGGCTGGCAGGGGAAACGCTTCGACGGTGACTTCTCCTTCGTTTGTAAACTTGAGGGCATTCCCGACCAGATTCCCCAAGACTTGTTGAATTCTTGATGCATCGCCATCAATGTTTGTTGCAATTCGTTGATCAACGTAATAATTCAATGCGAGTTGCTTTTCTTTGGCAGTAACTAAGAACAACTGACAGGTATGAAATATCGTTTTCTCAAGATTTATTGGCTTATGCTCGATTGTTAGCTTCCCTGACTCAACTCTGGAAAGGTTCAATATATCTGAAAGCAATTCTGTCAGCCGTGTGGAAGACTGAATCGCTATGTCAGTATATTCTGCCTGGGTAGAGTCGAGAGAAGTGCTTTGTAACAATTGGAGTGTTCCCAGAATACCGTTAAGCGGTGTCCGGATTTCATGACTCATGTTGGCTAAGAATTCTGATTTTGCTTGGTTTGCGCTTTCAGCGGACTCCTTTGCTCTCGTTATTTCCTCTTCAATTCGCTTCCACTCCGTGACGTCTTGATTGGTTCCCCGTATCTCGATGATGGCACCATATTCGTCCTTAATCACCTTCCCCAATGAAATAATGGTTCGTTCTTCTCCATCAGGACGAAGTATTCGTAATTCGAGATCGTAAGGCACTCCCTCTTCCACAGCTTTTTTTACTGCTGCGTCAAACATCGAAAAATCGGCGGGATGAATATACCGCGCATGATCCTGATAATGCGGAGCACCTTTCTCAGGATCCAACCCCCAGATACGAAACATCCCTTCGGACCAGGTCGACTGTTGTGTTTGCGGATCATAGGACCACGACCCCATCTTTGCCATACGTTGTGCTTCAACAAGACGCAGTTCCTTTTCTCGCAATGCCTCTTCGGACTGTCTGCGATCCGTGATATCCAAAAAAACCATAATACTGGCAACAGCCTTATCGTCTTGGTCCAATATAGGTGCCGCTTTCGCCAAAATCGTTCGCCATTCCCCAGAGGGACGTTTAATCAGAAACTCCTCGCTGACATGCTCTTTTTTAAGCACAGCACGAGCCAGGGGAACATCTTCAGGGGTGTACGGCCTCCTATCAAAATGGCAAATTTGCCAGGACTCCACGTACGAATCAATTCCCACCCCTCTGACGAGTTCTTTTTCACTCCCCGCTCGGATATTCAAACCAGCCTGATTGACATAACGCAATGTCCCATCCGGATGATCAGCAATGGCAATACCGGCAGGACTGTTATCCATAGCCGCTTGGAGTATGGATGCCGTCTGTGCTAAATCCTGTTCAACCCGCTTACGCTCAGTAATGTCCAGAACCGTTCCGTAAAGACGCAGGACGGCTCCCTGTTCATCTGTGTGTGTTCGCCCTTCCACCCATAACGTCAATTCTTTTTGGTCCGGTCGAACTCTGCAAAGTTCGAGTTTATAGGGTGTTCCATGTGCCAAGGCGGCCTCGACAGCGGCTGTAAATTTCCCCCTGTCCTTGGGACAGTACAACGCCGCATTATCAGTATAGCTTGGAGGAGAGTCGTTGGAATCTACCCCCATAATGTCATACAAATTTTCGGACCAGATAACGGTATCGGTAGCGGGATCCCAGCTCCAGTCTCCAAGCCCCCCAATGCGTTGTGCCTCCTTGAGGCGCTCATTGGCTCGCATCAATGCACGTTCTTGACTCTTCACCTCCGTCACATCTCTTGTGACGACTATGATTCGATCTGTTTTCCCTTCGTCATCATTAATGGGCGAGGCGGTAAGCAGATAAGACTTCTCGGCATAGTGGAACTCAAATTCGACGGTTTCACCTGCAAAGGCGCGCTCATAATATGGACGAGCGATATCGATAAATTCATCATCATACAGCTCGTCACACGTCTTACCGACCAAATTGGCAGGATTCACTCCTATATCGATGAATCCCTTACCCTTGGCGAGAACATAGCGCAGGTCACGGTCAAAAACATTGATAGAGCCTCCGGGATAGGACGATATCACGGTGTTCAGCATCATTTCCCGTTCAGTAAGCTCACAAGTGCGCTGTGCAACTTTTTTCTCTAATTCGAGTTCGATGGCTTTTTTTTCGGTCACGTCCTGCATCAATCCGACAACTCTGGTCGCTCGCCTTTCAGCTCCTCGCTCCACGGCCTTAGAGATATCACGGACCCATATGTATTCCCCATCTTTACGCCGTATTCTCATCTCCGCATCATAGGTATCAGTCAAACCGTCAATAAACGCCGTATACGTCTTATTGAGTCTTTCCTTGTCTTCTTCATGAATCTGCTCACCAAACCAGTTCATGAAGTCATTATACCTAGGCAATTCACCCTTTTCATAACCAAGAATTTTTGCCCATTGTTCGCTGTGAAATGCGGAACCATCCAAAGGCATCTGATAGTCGTACACTCCGGCCTGTGACGCCTCCAAAGCAAGGGCCAACCGCTCACGCTCCAGCATGAGTGCTTCTTCATTCTTTTTCCGCTCGGTGATATCCACAAAGGTCAGCACAACGCCATCAATGGCGTCTTCCACTGTGCGAAAGGGAAAGAGACGCATGAGAAAGCACTCCCCCTCATCGTTCTCAACTTCCGCTTCATGCCACGTCAGGGTCTTGAGCACCCGCTTGCACTCATCAAGGAGATTTTGATGACGCAATTTGCTGACGACATGCTCCAATGGTCTACCCACATCAGTCGGAATAAGATGAAAAATATTTCTCGCCTGAGGCGTGAATCGGCGTATAACGAATTTTTTATCCACAAACACCGTCGCGACATTGCTGCTGGCCAAAAGATTTTCAATAAGGCTGTTGGCCTCCTGAAGCTCTTCCACCTTACTGTTTAATTCAGCATTGACCGTGGTGAGCTCCTCGTTGAGGGCTTGGAGTTCTTCCTTCGAGGTCTCGAGCTCTTCGTTCGAGGATTGCAATTCCTCGTTCATGGACATGAGTTCCTCGTTGGAAGATTTCAATTCCTCATTGGTCGTCTCAAGTTCTTCAATGGTGTTTTGCAGCTCCTCGCTCGTGATCTTCAGCTCTTCTTCCAGATGTAATATCGCAGAAGATTGATCGAGTTGCAGCTCACTCGTGGGCTCGGCCACGGGAGTATCTGCGTATTCTTCAAATACGACATACAGCAGATCTTTGGCCTGCATGGGATCTTGAATAGGTTCGACGAAAATTTTGAAGTACTTGTCTCTTTGAGTCTCAAGCTTTGCATTTTTTATGGTGACAGGTTTTTCGGTCTTGATGGCTTTTTGTACCGCCGCCCGCAACCGAAGCTTGAGTCCTCTGCGCGCTATCTTAATCAGATTCTCTGTCGGCACTCCCTCAGGAAAGACAAAAAACGGTGAAGTGTCACCAAAATAATACAAAATATCCATGTCCCGATCGATCAACACGGACGGATAGGCATATCGTCTCAAAAGCTGCTTTTCCAATACGTTGGACGGACTTATGCGATTGAGCGCCAAATCTCGTATGCGTTCATGATCATGATGCACAAATCGTCTTGGAGAAAGGGGGAAATCTACGGGCGCCTTTGCCTCCACCCCGCTCCGTTGAAAAACTTTCCATTTTTTGTCGATGACTTTGAAAAGGTCGTTAAACTGTCCAACAGTTTCCGACGGTCCCAAAACCAAATGTCCGCCGGGATTAAGCGAATAGAAGAACAGCGGAAGGATCTTTTTCTGAATTTCCGGCGTCATGTAAATCAGCAGATTCCGACAGCTCACCATATCGAGCTTAAAAAAAGGAGGATCACGCAATATGTCGTGTGGCGCAAAAACGATCATTTCCCGAATGCTTTGAATGAGGCTGTATCGTTCATCCTTAAAACGAAAAAAGCGCTTCAGGCGTTCAGAACTGATATCTCCAGCGATGCTTTCCGGATAGGACGCAGCCCGAGCTGTCTCAATTGCATGTTTATCGATATCCGTGGCAAAAAGCTGCACGTCATAGGTGCGTTTGATACGGTCCATGTATTCTTTGACGAGAATCGCGATGGAATAGGCTTCTTCACCTGTTGAACAACCTGCGACCCAAATACGAATAGGATCTTCGGGTTTCTTGCCCTTAAATAAGTTCGGAACTACTATTTTTTCTATAAATTCAAATGCTTCTATATCTCGAAAAAAGCTAGTTACTCCGATGAGAAGATCCTTGAACAGAGCTTCCACCTCAGACTTATCATTTTCTAACACGTCATAATATGCTTCAAATGATTCTGTATTTTTGACTAACATCCGTTTTTCAATGCGGCGATTAATGGTACTCCGTTTGTAATGTGTGAAATCGTGTCCAAGACGATGACGGACTAAGGTGAGGATGTTCACAAAAGCATCATCAATTTTGACAGCCTTTGTTTGACCATCGTCAGGGGTACGGATGCGTCTGGACCGTGTGACATATTCCAGCAACTTGGCCGGCATTTCCTCCACATCAAGAACGAAGTCCACCATTCCAGTCGATACGGCACTGCGCGGCATACCATCATATTTGGCGGACTCAGGGTTCTGTACCATGACCATGCCGCCGACACCCTTGACTTCCTTGAGTCCCAAAGTTCCATCACTGCCGGTCCCGGATAGGACGATGCAAATTGCTTCCTCCTTTCGGTCAATGGCCAACGATCTGAAAAAAGTGTCTACAGGCTGGCGAACCCCTCGGGATGTCGCTGGAGGGCGGAGTTGCAGCACCCCTTTTTCAATGATGATATCTCGATTCGGCGGGATGATATACACATTGTCCGGCACGACCTCTTGCCCGTCTTCGGTTTCGAACACTCCCATGGTCGTCCGCTTTGACAACAGCTCACTCATCAAACTTTTATGGTGCGGGTCCATATGCGTCACAATGACAAAAGCCATCCCTGGTTCTTCGTCTAAATTTCCCAGAAATTTATCGAGAGCTTCCAGCCCTCCTGCAGACGCACCGATCCCAACAATTGGAAACACCCTTCCGAGATGATTATTATTACCCTGGACATCCTCAGTCTTCATTCTTGATGCAATATTCGACTTATGCATGGACAAATACCTTTATAGCATACAATATCACAAACGACTTGCAAATCTTACAGCTACCTACTTTTGAGTGCCTGTTTCAAAAAAGAGTATCTTCATTTATCCCAAAAGGCATTTCTTATGTTTAACAAAAAAGATACCAGGCCATTAGCTCGAAAAAGAAATATCAAATCAAACGTAAGTTACCAGATCAAAGCCCTCAGTTCGAAGCAAGCGAATTTGATTTGAGTCTGATCGGGTCTCAACATTGTCAATACGTCGCTCCTCTCCTCATGAGCAATCGGGAGGAACATGAGCGCAGCACTCTCACTGGAGTATAATACGAAATGAGTTCGAAAACCATGGCAAAAGGAAAAAAATCTCAGAATAGAGCCGATAGGAGTATAAGAAGACGCCCCATATATTCCAAGGTTGACGTCATAAACATGTACAAAGCTATAGCAAACTTATGTGTTAGAACAGTTTGTCATCCTGACCATCGTTCGTCGCCGTTTTCAAAATCAGGGGAAACGCTTCCTGTACGATGAGACAATACAGTTCCAACCCCGGATACCTACCGATTTTTTTCACAAAAACAATACGAGCATGAACTCATATAGCATCTCTCTCGTCCCTGAGGGAGATGCCCTTTTGCACAATCATTTGTCCGCATTCCATTGCGAAGCGGTGAAAGACTATGCAGAGGGCCATTGCGAGGCGCCCAATGGGCGTATCGGGGGACGAATCCGATATTACGCCATCTGCGCTTGGTAGGCCTTCATGGCGAGACGGCTTGTCAAATTCGGAGTCGCGACGCCCGTGTTTTGGAACAACGAAGTCAGACTGCTGTCGCCATTGTCGAATGCTTGAAGCAGTTCGTCGTACGTGACGACACCATCTTCATTCACATCATATTCGTCGTATTCTTCTTCACTCTCCGAACCGGAAGAATTTGCCGCCGAGGCCTGTTCCCCGCCGCCAGATCCTGCAGCAGCTTGCGCTTCAGGAGGAGGCGCGGGCATGCCTTCGGCCATGTTCGTTCCCATGTTGGCACTCAGTTCGTCGGCCGTGATGAATCCATCACCGTCGGCATCAATGGAATTGAACGTGTCTTCGTCAAGAGGGGTTTCTTCAAGGCTTAACAGACCATCCCCGTCACCATCGGCATTTTTAACAATGGATGAGGCCAATTTTTCGAGATCAATTCCTTGCATGGCCAGGGTCAATTGCCCGATCATCGAATTTTGGCCGTTCACGTGCTCCATGGCACTGGCGCTCAACTCTTCGGCTGAGACGAATCCGTCACCGTCCGTATCAATGGCACTAAACCGGTCCTCGTCAAGAGGAGTCTCTTCGAGACTTAACAGTCCATCACCGTCCGCATCGTCTTTCCCAACGATAGCGTTAGCGATGTCATCCGAACTCATCCCCTTGTTTCTGGAGGAATTCAAGACCTGGCTAAAGTCAAACCCTGAGCCAAAGATGCTTGATCCAGTTACCGACGAGATGCTCATGATGCTCTCCTTCTGGTAATAGGGTTCTCAAGACGGCAAAAATTGCCGGGCACATGACACCACTTGGATTAAGCAATTCCCTCGCCAGATCAGGAGAATTGAAAGAAGGTCAATAAGATTGCATGACATACGGAAAAGAGACCGAATTTCCTCCCTCAAAGTGAGGGGGAAATCATGAAACGTAGAAGAAGAAAGAGCCACGCCGTCCATCGCGACCGTTGTGAACCACTCCGGGGTTAACAAGCACAAAAGTCTCGATTTCATGTCCATAGTACGAAATTTTGCCAAGGCAACATATCCAGATCATAGCAGGCAAGCCCATGTCTCATTTGTTTTTCAAATAGAAAGCCGACACATGTATCTACTTGACATATTTGTCATCGACTGGCCTTTCCCTTAACAATTTTTTTTTCGTCACATCATTTTTTTGAGGAGGCAGATATGGGCGAGGCGTCATACCGCGAAATGTGGGAGAAGCTCGATCTGGATTTATCAGCACACGATGCGTTGCTGGAGGTCCTTGGAAAATTCTACGGTGATATTTACATGTCACAACAGGGCAGACTTCAAGGCATGGAGTACCTGGACTTTGTCCTCTCCGAGGTGCATGGCCTGCGTATCAAAGAACTTCAGGACGCCAAAGCCGAAGGCCGGAAAATTGTCGGCACATTTTGCGTTTTTGTCCCGGAAGAACTGACGCTGGCCGCCGAGGCCGTGCACGTCGGTCTGTGCTCCGGTGCCGATGCCGGGACAGAACAAGCGGAAAAGCTCGTTCCGCGCAACACCTGTGCTTTGATCAAGTCGTTCATCGGTTTCAAGCTGGCCAAGCTCTGTCCATACACTGAGTCATGCGATCTCATCGTGGGTGAAACAACCTGCGACGGGAAGAAAAAGGCCTACGAGGCGTTTGCCGAGCATGCTCCCATGTACGTGATGGAAGTTCCGCAGCAAAAACGTGATGCCGATCGCGCGTTATTCAAGGCGGAAGTCTTGCGTTACAAAGATGAAATGGAAAAACTCACGGGTAAAACCATTACAGCGGAAACGCTCAAGAAAAGTATCAAAACCGTCAATGACCGCCGGCGGGTTTTGCAACGATTGAGCAAACTGCGCTCCGCCAACCCTGCTCCCATATCGGGAAGAGATGCCTTGCTGATCAACCAGGTTGGGTTTTATGATGACCCGATACGCTTTACCGGTGCCATCAACGCGCTGTGTGACCAGATCGAACAGCGCATTGCGGCAGGTGAAGGCGTGGCTCCTGCAAACACCCCTCGTCTTCTTCTCGCGGGCTGTCCCATGGCTGTCCCTAACTGGAAACTTCCTTATGTTGTGGAAAGTGCCGGGGCTGTCATTGTGGGAGAGGAGTCGTGCATCGGCGAACGCAACACACGTGATCTCGTGGATGAAAGCGGCGAAACTCTGGACGACATGATTGATGCTATCGTGGATCGCTACATGCGCATCGACTGTGCCTGTTTCACACCCAATGAGGAACGTACGGACAATGTCGTCTCCATGGCGAAAGCGCAACATGCTGACGGCGTCATCCAATATTCTCTCATGTTTTGCCAACCCTACGAGCATGAATCCATCAAAGTCGGGAAGACACTCGAATCGGAAGAGATCCCGGCGCTCTCCATTTCCACGGACTACTCCATGGAAGATGTCGAGCAGTTAAAAACTCGCGTTGAAGCCTTTGTGGAAATGTTAAAATAATCAATCATCAACGCGGCGAAACAGGCTGTTTCGCCGCGTTTTTCGGTAGGATTCAATGATAGCAGGAATTGATATCGGGTCGCGATCCATCGAACTGGTGTGTCTGGAAGATGGTCACATAACACTGACCCGTCGCCTCCCAACCACGTTTGATCCCCGTTCCCAGCTTTTGAAACTCATTGACGGGCTGCAACTCGACGCCATTGCGGCGACAGGTTACGGAAGAACGCTTGCCTCTCAAGTTCTTTCCGACAGTGGAGAACGTGTCGTGGAGACTCTCACGGAGATCAAAGCGTATGGTCTCGGCGTCTCAGCTCTGGTCCCCGAAGCCCGCACCGTGGTTGATATCGGAGGCCAAGACACCAAAGCTATCTTGTTGAACGAAAAAGGTCGTGTCCTTAAGTTTGAAATGAACGACCGTTGCGCGGCGGGGACGGGCAAATTTTTGGAACATGTTGCCAATGTCTTCCAAATAGCCATTGATGAATTCGGTCAATATGCCCTCCAGGGAACCGAAGAGCTGACGATCAATTCCATGTGCACGGTGTTTGCGGAAACGGAAGCAACGTCCCTGATGGCACAAGGACATTCCCCCCACAATATCGCTCTCGGACTTCATGCGTCCATCGTCAAAAGAACGGTCAACATGATACAACGCGTGGGCATGAAAGCCCCCCTCGTCTTTGCCGGAGGTGTGGCCAACAATCCCTGTATCGTCGCACTATTGGCCAAAGCTCTTGGCGAGCAGCCGGTTATTCCGGACAATCCCGACATGGTCGGCGCCTACGGGGCTACGCTCCATAGTGCATCGCAAGGAATATAATGAGCGCTCTTCACCATAGGCTGAAGCCATGTTGATCCATACGTTAGAAAGAATGATTATCGTTTATGACGACATTCTGTTGATATGCAAAACGTCCATGCACTCCATCTGTATATCCTGTAACAATTGATCCTGTCGCAATAATTGAATCTGGAGCACCACGTTGTATCTCGCTGTACCCCATAGTATGATATGAGTTCGACGTTGATTCTCCAAAATACATGAGTCTAATGCTTGAATTGGCCGGGAGCGTAAATGAAACGCTCCCATCCACGATATTATCGCTATAATCTGTGGCTACAAATGGCCACTTTCCTGTTGTAATAATACCTTCTGTGTTTTGTCCATCGTCAGTATTCAAATTTCCATTTTCATCATATATCTTAATAATGACAGCAACATCTTCGTTACGAATATTCGTCAACTGAAGATACGTCATTGAATTTTTTATCTTTGCGCCGTTTATCGTTCTTGAAGTTTCAAGTTCTGGAATAAGAGCTGTTCCCGCAAACGTTGAAGACGTTATGGACACGAAAACCAATACCATGGAAAGATTACGTATCATCATTTTCCTTTACTGGAAAAAGATTATGACACAAACAAATTACCCTTAGCGTCAACGTGCATAGAATTATAAGTCTCTGAACTTTGTAACTAATAAATTCGTGACCTCAATAGACACCGATCCTCCTCTCCGTCCCCCCTCTGATATGATCATTGAAATTCCCCCCGATATTTTTTTACAAAATTTCTTCTCGGAGGACTTGTCTGTTTCGACGCGAACGGGATATTGATGCATAAAGAAGTAAAGGATGCATGAGGTTGGAGTAACGCTGGTACGACAAGGATTTTTTCAGGTGAGGCTTATGAACAGACGCAATGTATTTGGCATGATTCATCGTACGACATCAAACTATAACAATCAGATTTTAAAAAGGAAAAATGAATGAATACCGATACCAATGTATACTGGCATGATCATATCGTATCTCGTGCTCAACGAGAATCATTGAACGGGCATAAAGGCTGCGTGATCTGGCTCACAGGGTTGAGCGCGGCAGGAAAAAGCACCATTGCCAACATTCTTGACTGCAAACTTCACCAACACCGTATCCACAGTGTCGTTTTAGATGGCGACAATGTACGCCATGGGCTTAATGCCGGTGTACAGACGCTTCAACAACACCATGACGAAGAATTTTCCCAGCAGTTTGGTTTAGGATTTTCCGCCACAGACCGAGAAGAGAACATTCGACGTATCGGCGAAGTCGCCAAGTTATTCTCGGAGGCGGGAATCATCGCCATTACCGCGTTTATTAGTCCCTACCGCGCCGATCGTGATCGCGTTCGAAAAAAGCTCCTGCCAGGGGAATTTATCGAAGTATTTGTGGATACGCCGATTACAATATGTGAAGCAAGAGATCCCAAAGGTCTCTATAAAAAGGCACGGGCGGGTGAACTCAAGGGTTTTACAGGGATTGATGCACCGTATGAATTCCCGCTCTCGCCGGAACTCGTTCTTTTATCAGGCGAAAAGAGCCCTGACATTCTTTCCTATGAAGTGATTGCATTCCTTGAACACAACAGCATCATAAAAGCCACGAGATAGATAAGTACGCTCCCCTCAAAGAGGAATTACTCCGCTGGAGCAAGACGAGGAAAAGGGCCGCGATGAACGTCGTGGCCCTGGACTCATACGTGCTACAAAGCTTTCCTCAGATGCCATTTGATTCCTGCCCGCTAACCGCTGACACGCTGACACCTTACACGCCGAGCAACTCTCTCTCCCCCAAGACACACGCGCTCTTTTCACGCTAACCCAAAGCCGTACACGCGCATGCCCCCGCCCCGACAAGGTTTTTCATGACACGCTACGTGACTCTGGTCGACGGTTTCAAAGAATCCAAACCTGCTCATGGCAAGACATCATCATCTGCCCAGCATGGTTTCCGAGAGAAAGACAGCTCTCGTGTTCAAAGAATCCAATACAACACCGGCAACGTCAAAAATGACAGAATCATTCCCAGACTGACCATCGCAGCAGCCAGTTCCGGCACCAACCCCGCCGCCATCGCAAGCGCCCCTGCGGTCACCATAGGGGGCATCGCAGCTTCGAAAATAGCAACGTTCACAGCCAATCCGTTCAAACCAAGCATGCGACATCCCAAAAGCGCCACAAGGGGAGCAACGATCAATTTTACAACAAGACCAAACCCCATCGGGCGAAGCGTGTCCGGACTCAATCGAACTTTCAATTGATGGCCAATGGCGATCATGACCAGCGGAGTAAGCATTTCGGACAATGACGTAAGACTGCGAAGCAACGGCTCCGGGTAGGACCACACCCCCATCTTCATGATCAGTCCGACCATAAGCGCAATACTGGGGGGAAAGAAAACAATCCGGCTGACAATTTGTGACAATTGTATTTTGGTGTTCGTCCCAAACAATGCGAGAATGGCAGAGCCGTACAGGACAAAAATCAACATGGTGCCGGCCTGATCATAAATAATCAGGTGTGGAATCCCCACTTCACCAAAGAATGCCGTGACCATCGGAACCCCCATAAACGAGGTGTTCCCGATGGGGACAATAAGCAAAAGAACCCCAATGGTTTCCCGCGACCAGCGAAAGACCTTTCCTCCCCAACACACCAATCCAGCAGAGAGCAATAACATCCCCCAAGGAAGAACTGCCGGGACGATCATTTCGGATGTGAATTGAATATGGGGAACCTTCAACAAAATGACAGCCGGAAGCGCCACATATAAGGCGACCATATTCAACACTTGCGCTGTCTGCGCGGGAAAAATCGGGAGGCGTTTGAAGAACGCCCCCATTGCGACAAATATACTGATCGTAAGAAACTTTTCCATTTGTTTCGAGCCCTGAACGTTCATGTATGAATGAAACGCAGAATTTATCGCAACAGAAGCCATCAGTCGATGCGAAAGATTTACATTCTGCAGGGCACTGTTGCACAGCCTGAACACATCCTCCTCATGGAGGATGTGTAGACAATCTAATATAAATCAGTATAAATTAATAAATATTTATATTTAATGCTTTTGAGCAGCTATTAGGAAGGATTTGTCTAGGGCGTGTTTCTAAATTACCGCAACCAGATGAGACATGAGGCGATAGTAACCATTGCCAAGAAAGTCATCTGCAATTTTTCGTAACGAGTAGCGATTCGTCTAAACTCTTTGAGCTTGCAAAAAAAGCACTCTACGAGATGTCGTTCTTTGTAAATGTGCTTGTCGTATTTCCGCTGGTTGCGACGATTCTTTTTGGGCGGAATAACAGGCTTGGCATTCTGTCCGATAATGAGACTTATGAAGCTGTTGCAGTCATAAGCCTTGTCGGCGGCTACAAATT